>NZ_JBIDFK010000003.1:0-297280 GCF_046635725.1 Gilliamella sp. CG22 | reverse complement strand
TTAAAGTTTGATGCTCAATAACTGTTTCTGACATATTCAAATGAATCTTCAGTGTCACTTATCAAGACTTAATTTTTTCAGTCCGTAGACTTTATTCTTTCGTCTCGCAAGTGCCCACACAGATTGTCTGTTTCTTCTTTTTAAAGAGCTGACAGCTTTTTTTACCTCATCAAGTTTTGTTGATTTAGTTTGCTGTCTCAAGGGTTGCGTATGTTACTCACTTCACTTGATGTCGTCAACCCTTATTTTGGTTTTTTTATTATTTTTGGGTTGAGTGATTGCTTTTTATTCAAAACAAGGCGTTATAGTATAAATTTTATCTGATTTGTAACCTGTTTAGCTTTATCTATCGCATCGTTTATATTATTTGCTCTTGCTAATGCAACCCCCATTCTTCTTACCCCTTTAACCTCAGGTTTACCAAACAGACGTAAATCGGTCTGTTCAACGCGTAGTGCTTGGGCTAAATGAATAAAAGAAACTTGATTTGAGTCACCGTCTACCATTATTACAGCGGACGCACTTGCCCCATATTGTTCAATCGTTGGAATAGGCAACCCTAAGATAGCTCTTGCATGTAACGAAAATTCGGAAAGATTTTGTGATATTAAAGTCACCATTCCGGTATCATGAGGACGAGGTGAAACTTCACTGAACCATACTTGATCACCTTTTACAAATAACTCAACCCCAAATAATCCTCTACCTCCTAGCGCTTCCGTTATTTTTGATGCAATCTCTTTTGACAAATTTAGCGCTTGGTCAGACATGTATTGTGGTTGCCAGGATTCACGATAATCACCATTTTCTTGTCGATGCCCAATCGGTTCACAATAAGATACGCCATCAATATGTCTTACTGTTAATAAGGTAATTTCATAATCAAAATCGATAAAACCTTCAATAATGACTTTACCACTGCCTGCTCGCCCACCTTCTTGAGCATATCGCCATGCAGATTCTAAGTCACTATTATTTTGTAATAAAAATTGTCCTTTACCAGATGAACTCATCACAGGTTTAACCAAACAAGGAAAACCAATTTCATTAACGGCTTTTTCAAACTCTATAAAATTTGTCGCAAATCGATAAGGAGAAGTCGGTAATTTTAATTTTTCAGCGGCTAAACGACGAATCCCTTCTCGATCCATCGTTAATTGCGTTGCTTTTGCGGTAGGGATAACAGTAAAACCTTGTTGTTCTAATTCTACTAATGTATCTGTTGCAATGGCTTCAATTTCTGGCACGATATAATCTGGTTTTTCTTTTTCAATTACGCTTTTTAGCTCATGACCATTTAACATGTCGATAATATAGTAACGATGCGCAACTTGCATTGCAGGTGCGTTAGCATAACGATCAACGGCAATCACCTCACAACCAAACCGCTGTAATTCAATAACAACCTCTTTAGCCAGTTCGCCTGCACCACAAATTAAGACTTTTGTCGCCGTTACCGATAATGGCGTTCCTATTTTAGACATACTTTCCTCAACCACAATTATTTATTTGCAGAAACAAAAAATCGGGATAATTTCCCGATTTTGATTAATTTATTATTAGGCTTGGTATGGATCACGTAGAATCATGGTTTCACTTCGATCAGGACCAGTTGAAATAATATCAATTGGCGTCTCGGTTAATTCTTCAATCCTTTTAATATAAGCTTTTGCTGCTTGTGGCAAAGCATCATAGCTTTTAATACCAAAAGTTGACTCGCTCCAACCAGACATGGACTCATAAACAGGTTTAACTAAGCTCCACTCTTCAGCCGAAGCTGGGGCGTTTTTAATCACATCGCCATTAGGTAATTGATAACCCACACAGATTTTAACTTCTTTTAATCCGTCTAATACATCAAGTTTAGTTAAACAGAAACCTGAAACTGAATTAAGTTGCACTGCTTTTCTAACAGCGACCGCATCAAGCCATCCTGTACGGCGACGGCGTCCTGTTGTAGCACCAAATTCATTCCCTTGTTTACAAAGATATTCGCCAACCTCATCGAAAAGTTCGGTTGGAAAAGGACCCGCGCCAACACGAGTAGAATAAGCTTTTACAATTCCCAAAACATAACCGACATAACGAGGTCCGAAACCAGAACCCGTTGCTACCCCACCAGCAGTAGTATTTGATGAAGTCACAAAAGGGTAAGTACCATGATCAATATCAAGTAATGTACCTTGTGCACCTTCAAACATAATTCTTTCGCCTTTTTTGCGAGCTTCTTCTAATAGTGCTGGAATATCAGCTATCATGGCAATTAAAATATCAGCAATCGCTAATGTATCATTTAGCACTTTTTGGTAGTCAACCGCTTCTGCTTTGTAATAGTTGACTAATTGGAAGTTGTGATATTCCATCACTTCTTTCAATTTTTCTGCAAATGCTTGGCGATCACGTAAATCACCTACACGAAGACCACGACGAGCTACTTTATCTTCATATGCCGGACCAATCCCACGACCTGTTGTCCCAATCGCTTTACTACCACGGGCTTTTTCACGAGCTTGATCCAGTGCAATATGATAAGGCAAAATCAAAGGACATGATTCTGAAATGAGTAATCTTTCTTTGACCGGAATACCTTTATTTTCTAACTCTTTCATCTCTTTCATTAAAGCATCAGGACAAAGTACAACTCCATTGGCAATGATACTAATAACATCATTACGTAATATTCCTGAAGGAATAAGATGTAATACTGTTTTCTCACCATTAATGACTAATGTATGTCCTGCATTATGTCCACCTTGATAACGGACAACATATTTTGCTTTTTCTGTGAGTAAATCAACAACTTTACCTTTGCCTTCATCACCCCATTGTGTTCCTAACACAACAACATTATTACTCATAGACTTTTACTCATTCTGTTAGTTATTAGATTTTAATTTCATGTATTGAAAAAATTCACTATCTGGACTAATGACCATTACATCATTACCAGAAAAACTTTGTTCATAAGCTTTTAAACTTCGAATAAAACTAAAAAATTCTCTGTCTTTACCAAAAGCATCCGCATAAAGTTTAGCTGCAATGGCATCACCTTCACCACGAATCGCACGTGATTGACGTTCAGCTTCCGAAAGTATTTTTGTTTCTTGTAATGTCGCTTCTGCTCGAGTCTCTTCGGCTTTTCTTACACCTTCAAAACGTTTATCTCGTGCAATAACTTCACGTTCAGCTCGCATTCTGGCATAGATAGAGCCTGAAACTTCAGCAGGAAAGTTAATTTGCTTAATTCGCACATCGATAACTTCAACACCAAATGCACGTAAGCTTGTTTTATTACTTTCTATTTCTTTATGTTCATCCGATGATACATTTTCAGTTACTTCTTGAACACCGCCATTTAGCGCATCTTTAACGCGATTCATCAAAGAATTACGAGATTGTGTATCCGCATTAGAATCATTGATAATATCTTTATTACTTAATTTACCAATCTCAGCACGTAAACGACCGTTTAGTCTTGCTAATAATAAATCTTCGACATTATTACCACCAGCGACTGTTTCATAATAACGATTGAAATCAATAATTTTCCATTGCACAAAATAGTCGACGATTAATTCTTTCTTTTGCACATTAAAAAATCGTTGTTCTTTATTGTTATTAGAGCTATTAGTCGTTTGAATTTTAGCATCAATTACTTTAACTGTATCCATGCCCGGGATTTTAAAATGTAAACCAGGTTCAGATAATCCAATGATTTTATTGAATCTTAAAACAACACCTCGTGTACCTTCTTCAATAACATAAACGCTTGAAATATATACACCAATTAATATTAAAACTATAGGAATTAATAATTTTCTCATATTTTTCTCCTTAACGTCCCATAGTCCGCGTAGTATTTCTTACGCTGTTTGAGTTATTACTACTGTTATTTGTTTTTGGTGATTCAGATGCCGTTTGAGACTGATTTTTTACAGCTTCAGAAGACACATTAAAATTATAATCACTCGTGATACTTGATGATGTTGGTGAATTAGAATTTGTCATTTCTTTATTTTGAAATAACTTTTCTAATGGTAATACCATAATGTTACCACTTTTATCATTAACAATAACTTTATTGGTTTTGGTTAATACTCTTTCCATGGTTTCAATATACAAACGTTCTTTAGTGATTTCAGGTGCTGCTTTATATTGAGGTAGGATTTTTTCAAAGCGTGCAACATCACCCGCAGCTTCAAGTTCAACACGTACTTTATAAGCATTAGCATCGGCCAAAATTCTCGCTGAGCGACCTTCTGCTTGTTGTACGATTTGGACTTTATCTGCTTCAGCCTTTTTAATTTCACGCTCACTATCACCTTGAGCACGGATAGCATCATCATAAGCATCTTGAACTTCATCTGGTGGACGCGCTACCTGAAAGTTCAAATCAACAATATTTATACCCATATCATAATGCGTAATCACATTGACCAATTCATCTTTAGTACTACTTTCAAGTACAGAGCGTCCATCAGAAATAATTGCGTCAATATTTGAACTACCGACAGCGGTTCTAAGTGCACTATCAGCCGCTTGTCGCAGACTATCTTCTACATTTGTGACATTAAATAAATATTTTAAAGGATTATTAATACGATATTGTACGTTCATCTCAACAAACACTAGGTTTTCACCTGTCGTGACGATAAATCCTTTTACATTGAAATTTTTAGTACCTTGAGTATCAACAGGATAAACTTTGTCTACTAATGGTATTCTCCAATTTAATCCGGGTTGAATAATTTCAGGTTGAACTTGACCAAAACGAGTAATTACACCACGTTGGCTTTGATTTATGGTGTAAAAACCACTTGCCCCCCAGATAAGGAGTAAAATGATAAGTATGACAACAATAATGACACTTAGCGGGAATTTATTAGCCGAAGATCCGCCATTGTTGCCTGAATTACCTTTTTTTAAGAGGTCATTAATTTTATCAAAAAAACCGCCAGGTAAGTTAGATGGTTTTTTGTTATTATTACCCCATGGATCGTTATCTTGTCCGTTATTGCCGGGCTGATTCCACGCCATATTTTATTTGCTCCATTAAACAATTAGTTGTTATTTTGCGTATTGATAAAGTATAACAGATCTGGCTCTTGTTTACACAAACGGTTCCATTCAATTGCAGGCATTCTTACATCTAAATGGAAGCTACCATCGCTATTAATTACTTCGTGTTCAACTGCATTTAGCTGATATAAACGGCTTCTTAGTTTTGCTAAATGAATTGGTAAGTTTAATTGGCAAACTTGAATTTGCCTAGCAAGTCTTTCTGTTAATGCCGTAAATAAGAGATCTAATCCTAAACCATTTTCAGCAGAAATCCAAACACGAATTGGTACACCATTTGAATCACGATCAATACTTGGCTGTTTATCTTCGATTAAATCAATTTTATTCATGACTAATAGTGTTGGAATTTCATCAGCGTCTATTTCCAACAAAACCTCTTCAACCGCTTGCATGTTATCTAAAAAGTTGGGATCAGCGGCATCAACAATGTGTAATAATAAGGCTGCTTCTTGAGTTTCAAGCAAGGTTGCTTTAAATGCAGCAATAAGATCATGCGGTAAATGGCGTATAAAACCAACCGTGTCAGCCAGCACGACTTCGCCTACATCATCAACAACTATTCGGCGTAAAGTGGGATCAAGTGTTGCAAATAACTGATCTGCGGCATAGACATCCGCTTGTGTTAATGCGTTAAACAGTGTTGATTTACCGGCATTAGTATAACCCACTAAAGATACAGTCGGAATATCTGCTTTATTTCGAGATTGTCTGTTTTGATTGCGCTGTTTTTCAACTTTGGCAAGTTTAGATAATATTAATTGAATACGATGACGAATTAATCGCCTATCGGTTTCTAATTGAGTTTCGCCTGGGCCTCTTAACCCAATTCCCCCTTTTTGTCGCTCAAGATGAGTCCAACCACGAACTAAACGTGTTGATAAATACTGTAATTGAGCTAATTCAACTTGTAATTTTCCTTCATGGGTTCTTGCACGTTGTGCAAAAATATCAAGAATCAATCCAGTTCTATCGATAACACGACATTCACACAATTTTTCGAGGTTTCGTTCTTGGGTAGGCGTTAGGGTATGATTGACTAAAATAACAGAGGCATCTAATTCTTTCACTTTTTCAGCGATTTCAATTGCTTTACCTTCGCCAATAAAATATTTGGCTTGAGGCGCCTTTCTTGAAGTTGTCACGATATCGAGAATATCTATCTGAGCTGAAGAAACTAATATTTCAAACTCTTTAAGATCCTCAATATCGCTTTCTTGGGGAAAGAACACATGCACTAATAAGGCGGATTCACCACCTTTATATCGTTCAAACAATCGAACTCTCCACTGAAATTATCAGCTTTCAGTTTCCTCTTCAGGCTGAGATACCAATCCTGAAATAGGTCTTGATGGTACGACTGTTGAAATAGCATGTTTGTAAACCATTTGGCTTACCGTATTCTTTAATAAAATAACAAATTGATCGAATGATTCAATTTGACCTTGTAATTTGATCCCATTGACTAAATAAATTGAGACAGGAATATGCTCGCGACGAAGCAAATTTAAATAAGGATCTTGTAATGACTGCCCTTTTGACATGAGTTTATCCTTTATAGATGAAATAATAATGAAGATAAAATAATTGTAAACGCAAAAAATAATATTTAATGCGACATAAGATACTTCTGTATTATCAAAATAACATAAAAAGCATCGCTATAAAACTAACGAAAAGCGATTAATGCACAAATAACTAAAATTTTAATGTATTTAAACTAAAAAATACAAAAATTATACCGAATCTTGACAATTATCCAAAAAATTTTAAGAAAATGCAATTTTCTATTTTAACTTAAAAGGTTAAAAAAGAAAATTAAAACAATTGACATCATTATATATTTTGGAAAACAGAATCCATATTATTCCCATTTAACCATGTGATTGGTTGCTTCCAGCCCCTTAGCCAGGTAATCTGTCTTTTCGCTAATTGCCGTGTGGCACAAATCCCTTTAAAGACCATTTCATCATAACTTATTTCACCACTTAAATATTCCCACATTTGACGATAACCGACACAACGTATAGAAGGTAAATTTGGATGTAAATCTCCACGTTCCATTAATCGTTTAACTTCATCTTCAAAGCCAAGTTCTAACATTTGTAAAAAACGTTGTTCAATACGTTGATGCAACTCCGCTCTATCTGGTGGCATAATGGCAAATTGCATAATATCGTAAGGTAATAGTTCTCCACTATGTTGTGTCAATTCAGTTAAACTTTTTCCGGAAATTAAATAAACTTCCAAAGCACGATTAAGACGCTGTGGATCATTAGGATGAATTCTACTTGCCGAAACGGGATCGACTTTTTTTAACTCTTCGTGAATTGACTGCCAACCATATTTATTGGCTTTTTCTTCAATTTGCTGACGTATTTCACTATTCGCTGCTGGCAGAGGTGAAAGTCCCTCAATTAAAGCTTTGAAATAGAGCATTGTTCCCCCCACTAATAGTGGAATTCGACCATTATTCAAGGTGTTTTCAATTGCTGAAATCGCATCAGACCGAAAATTTGCAGCAGAATAACTTTCAGACGGATCACAGATATCAATTAATTTATGAGGGTATATTTGTAATTCCGATTGTGTTGGTTTTGCTGTGCCAATATTCATCCCACGATAAATAAGCGCAGAATCCACACTAATTATATCAATAGGATAACGATCATAAAGTGCCATAGCAAAGGCAGTTTTACCTGATGCAGTTGGCCCCATTAACGAAATAATTTTTGGTTTACTCATAATAAAATTGATTGCGTAATAGTTTGAATATCAATAGGGTATAAAAACGTTTCTTGATTTAATAGTTTAATATCTATCTGTTCTAATTGAGCAAGCAATTGAATTACGTTAGCGACACTCCAACTGACCATACTGTTATCTTCGCATTCAATAGCTAACCAACTGGCAATTTGAGTAGGATCGATAGTTGTATTTTCAGCAGATAAAAAAGAAATTAAAGCAGGTAATAACTGTTGCCAATTTGTCGTACGTAACATTTTAGGAACGTTTTGCAAATGTAATTTTGCTTTTTCAAAATAAAAATCGAAGCCTAAAAAGGTTAATTGTGCTTTATAGTGCGTAAGAACTTGCTCTTCTTTGCGATTAATTAAAATTGTTAATGGAATCAGTAATTTTTCAGATTCTTGCGATAATAATTTAATCGCATTCACTTTTTGCTTTGCAACAGGTAGCTTCATTAACATTAGTTTTTGCTCACTGTCTTCATATTTTTCCAGTAATGCAATATCAGGTTGAATAACAGTTAAAACTCGACCAAATTGGACTAATGATGAACTATCAAATTGGTGTTGTAATGATGACTGTAAAGGAGTTGTTCGTTTCGGGAATAAAGTTTCAATCACCGCTTTTTGTGGTTCAGTAATGTGATGATCCTGTGGTAAATCAATCTGTTGTTTTTGCTCTTGATTCTGACGGTTTTGCTGAGCATCAACATTAACAAGTTGTCCGTACAGCGCATTATTTTCTTTTACATTATTGGTTATCTTTTGAGGAAATGGCTTATTCGTAGAATAAGGTAACGGGTTGGTTTGTCGATTGAAAATATTATCACCCGCCGCTTGTCTATTCGGTGTAAAAGCGATTTTAGTTTGGTTATCTTCTAAAGGTAATGTGGATTCAACTGACGACTCCAGTGCCATAACAATAGCTTGATAAACAAAATCATGAACAAGTCTAGCCTCATGAAAACGAACTTCATGTTTAGCTGGATGAACATTGACATCAACTTGCTTTGGATCAAGCTGTAAAAAAACAACATAACTTTGTTGTTCGTTCGTTCGGTTTACATAAGCTTGTCGTAAAGCATGATTGAGTAATTTATCTTTAATTACGCGCCCATTAACATAAAAATATTGTAGATCGCTAACTTCATTACTAGCAACCCATCCTTGAATCAACAAATCATCATGTTGCCAATCTAACTTTACTGCTTTTTGAATGAAAGCACGACCACACACTGATTCAACGCGCTTATCTAACTCAGATGCACGATATTGTTTAACTAATTTACCATTATGTTGCAAGTTAAATGTCACATCAGGACGCGCCAACGCAATACGTCTGATAAACTCTTCAATATGCATAAATTCCGTTTTTTCGGTTTTCAAAAAGCGACGTCTAGCAGGTGTATTATAAAATAGATCCAACACTTCAACTGTTGAACCCACTGGATGTGCTGCAGGTTTAATGGTGGGGGACATATCACGACCTTCAGCATAAACTTGCCAGGCTTCAGATTGTTCAGCAGTACGAGAAGTTAACGTTAATCGAGAAACTGAACTAATACTAGCAAGCGCTTCTCCTCTAAATCCCAGACTTACAATCGCCTCCAAGTCGTCTAAAGTATTAATTTTACTTGTTGCATGACGAGCTAACGCTAAGGCTAATTCACTCTTATTAATTCCACAACCATTATCTCGAACGCGGATTAATTTACATCCACCCTGTTCCAAATCAATATCAATTTGCGTACTACCAGCATCTAAACTATTTTCAATTAATTCCTTAATAACCGATGCCGGACGCTCTACCACTTCGCCAGCTGCAATTTGATTTGCTAACTGAGGTGATAGAATATGAATAGCCATTAATGTCTTTCTCCAAACTTAGGATTTTGCTTTACATAATTTTTTATACCTAGATAAATTGCTTTGGCAATTTTATCTTGATGCGCACTACTACCAATTAATTTTTCTTCCCCCACATTTGATATAAAACCAACTTCAATTAAAATTGATGGAATATCTGGGGATCGCAATACACCTAAACTTGCATGTTCAGGTTTATTTTTATGCAATTTGATTGTACCGTTCATCGCTTTTAACACTTGGGTCGCTAACTCATAGCCTACACGTTGTGAATAAGAAAATTGCAAATCGAGTACCGCTTGACTTAAATGAGCATCATGACCATCGCTCAGTGCATCGCCTGCGCCACCTAATAATTGTGACTGTTTTTCCTCTTGCTCAATCCAACGCCCAAGTTCAGTATCAGCTCGCTTAGTTGATAATACCCACACTGAAGCACCAGTAGCACTACGATTCGGCGCTGCATCAGCATGGATTGATATAAGCAAATTAGCTTTACTATTACGCGCAATCTCTGAACGTTTGGATACCGAAATAAAATTATCACTGGTTCGAGTTAATACACCTTTAAATTTTGGATCGTTATTGAGTAAAGTTGTCAGTTTTTTAGCAATAGAAAGGGTTACGGTCTTTTCATATAATTTATTTTTACCTATCGCACCTGAATCTTTGCCACCATGTCCTGCATCAACAGCAATCACCACTTTAGCAGCATAAGCAGAACTGCAAAGCAACAATAACATCACAAAAGTAAATAATTTTTTCATCATGTATTCGCTAAGTGTAGTTGATTAATAATAGCTTGACCTTTTTCCGTTTTTGCCAATAAAGTCGCTGTGCGTTCAAGTTTTAAATAGTTTAAATGAACTTCGATATCTGCAATTGGCAAAATACCTTGTGCTTGCTGTGGCCACTCTATTAAAGAAATAGATCGCGAAGCAAAATATTCACGAATCCCCATAAACTCAAGTTCTTCTGGATCATAAAGCCTATATAAGTCGAAATGATAAACTGAAAAATCATCAAATTGATATGATTCTACTAAGGTATAAGTTGGACTTTTTACATTACCAACATGCCCTAATTGTTGTAAAAAACCACGACTAAATGTTGTTTTTCCAGCACCAAGCTCACCAATTAAATAAATGACTATTGTACTATTATTCAATAAATAACTTAAACAATGCTTTGCTAACTGCTTTCCAAAGAAGATGGTTTGTTGTTCGTCGGCTAAAATAATAGGTTTCATAACAGATATTTTGCTTAATAAATAGTTGTTATTATATACTAATAACCTTTAAAGATGTACTAACCAAAATTAACTCAATTTTTGAGTAAATTTTAACTTTAATATCATGTCTTGACATAATAAGTGAAAAAACATGCTACATACTATTTCAACGGATAACCAATCAATAATCGATCCACAACTTATCTGTGCCCAAGATGCGGTCTTATTTTGGCAAAATGGCGTATTTGTTGCGTTACAAAATACTCCTGTTCTTAATGCTATTTTAGAAAAAACTCAACATTGTTATATTTTAGATAATGATATAACAGCGCGTGGACTTGATCCGTTTATTGATAAAAGATTGCATATCATTAATATGCAACAGATGGTTGAATTAACCGTTCAATATTTTCCTCAAATGAATTGGCAATAATCAAGTAACCTTGTTAACTTTGATTTTTACTTCGTGTATCAACAATATTTCACAATAGACAGAGCCAATTTGCAATTCAATACACCTCGGTTTAATATGATTTTCATATCCTATAATTCTATATCCAACTGTAAATGGTAAATTTATTATCAATAAAAGAAATTGATGACTTGCTAAAAAAAGGCGAAGTTGTTGCTTATCCAACCGAATCCGTTTTTGGATTAGGATGCGATCCTGATTGTCAAACCGCAGTAATGAAACTGCTTGATTTAAAACGCCGTCCCATTGAAAAAGGTTTAATTCTCATTGCCAGCCATTATGATCAACTTATTCCTTACATCGATGAGTCAGCCTTGACCTATCAACAAAAACAGTTAGCTCTTACCAGTTGGCCAGGTGCGGTTACTTGGATTTTTCCTAAGAATAAAAATACCCCACAATTTTTAACCGGACAATTTGATTCGATTGCAGTACGTGTTACTGATCATCCATTGGTATGTACATTATGCAACCTATTTGGTAAACCTTTAGTTTCAACAAGTGCGAATCTTTCAAATTATCCGCCTTGTTTTACCGCAAACGAAGTTGCATTACAATTTGGTGAACAGTTTCCTATTTTACAAGGTGAAACCGGACACAGGGCTTCACCTTCTGAAATTAAGGATATAAAAACCGGCCAAATCATACGACAAGGTTAGTATTATGCACAATTTATATATTGGTATTATGTCAGGTACCAGCATGGATGGGGTAGATATTGCTTTAGTTGATATTACCGCAGGAAAAGTTAAATCAATAGCCAGCAAATGTTATTCGCTGCCAGATGATATTAAACAACAATTACTGACCCTTTGTGAAACCAAACAGACTTCATTACAAGATTTAGGTGAACTGGATCATCAGTTAGGCTTAATTTATGCCCATCATGTGAATCAATTTTTAACACACCATAAAATAGAACGTAATAAAATTAAAGCAATTGGATGTCATGGACAAACTATTTACCATTCACCATTAGGTGCAAACCCTTTTACGATGCAAATTGGCGATGCCAATATCATTGCCGCCCTAACAGGCATTACTACCATCGCTGATTTTAGACGAAAAGATATTGCTTATGGTGGACAAGGCGCACCTTTAGTGCCTGCTTTTCATAAATCACAACTTGAAAATCCATCAATTAATCGTGTGATATTAAATATTGGTGGAATAAGCAATATCACGGTACTTATTCCACATCAGCCCGTCATCGGTTACGATACCGGACCGGGTAATGTATTGCTTGACGGTTGGATAAAGGCTTGTCTTGGTAAAAATTATGATAACGATGCTAAATGGGCAAAAACAGGAAAAATGGATACCAAACTTCTCACTAAATTATTAAATGAAGATTATTTTCAATTACCCGCCCCTAAAAGCACAGGACGAGAACTGTTTAACCTATCTTGGTTACGTCAAAAATTGACAGGTATCACATTAAAATCTGAAGATATTCAAGCAACACTGGTTGAATTAACTGCATTATCTATCGTGCAAGAAATAATAAAATTATCCATTAATACAGAATTGCCATGTGAACTTTTAGTGTGTGGTGGAGGCGCAAAAAATCCACTTATCATGCAAAGACTATCTGCGTTATTGCCTAATTGGAACGTGTTAACTACTAGTGAAAAAGGAATAAACAGTGATGATATGGAAGCAATAGCATTCGCTTGGCTTGCCTATTGTCGACTTAATAATATTCCGTCGAATATTCCAGAAGTGACTGGTGCAAACCAAGCTGTATCTTTAGGGGTGATTTATCAGTAACAATATTTAAATCAAACCAAATTTTTTTAGGGCTTTTGCAATCCCATCATTATCATTGGAATCAGTGACAAATTCAGCTTGCTCTTTTAATTTGTCCACAGCATTAGCCATTGCTATCGGGTGATTAACGGTTGTAAACATCTCAAAATCATTCATCCCATCACCAAATGCGTAAGTTGGCACATCAGTGAATCCTTTTTTTTGCAATAACTGATTAATACCGTTACCTTTAGATCCACCATGATTAAAAACATCAACGCAATATGGCGTGTTACGTATAAACGTTAATTCCGGAAAAGCATCACGATAAACAGATTCACCTTCTTCGCACAACAATAACATCATTTGAATCGGTTCGTTTAGATAAAGCAGATCATCAACAGGGGGAATAGGTTGTTTAAGATAGTGATAAAACGTTTTTGCGGCTTGAGTACACTCAGAAATACGCATTATTTCATCATTATAAAAAGCTAAAGGAATATTCATTTGCTGTTTTGAAAACTGATACATTCTGGCGATTAAATCTTTATCGATATTATTCGTAAAAACTTTCTCGCCTTTATATAGAACAATTTGCCCATTCATACCGATAATAGAATCAATCGACAATTTTTTCATTAAATCGGTCACTTCACAAGGTGTACGACCTGTTGCAAGCATTGGAATAATATTATTTTGCTTTAGCTTTCTTATTGCCTCAACTGAACTTGCTAAAACCTCTATTTGACTATTAAATAAAGTCCCATCTAAATCAAAAAAAACGATAGCTTCAGGCTTATTACTCATATTACAAATCCAAAATATTTTTAATAAAAGGAATCGTTAACTTACGTTGTTCCGCTAATGTTGCTACTTCAAACTTTTCTAACAAAGAAAACAGGGTACGCATATCACGATGGACACGCTTTAATAAAAATAATCCAACTTCAGTCGATAATTCAAAACCGCTTAATTGGGCTCGTAGTTGTAACGCCTTAAGCTTATCATCATCACTTAATTCTTTTAATTGATAAACTTGCCCCCAACTAAGTCGTGATACCAAATCAGGCAATATAAAAGAAACCTGTTTAGGGGGTGCACTGGCAGTAATCAATAATTTACTAATATTTTTTTCAGTCAGACGGTTAAATAAATCAAAAATAGCTTCTTCCCAATCCCGATTGCCTGCAATAGCATCAATATCATCTAAACAAACTAAATCATAATTATCCAACCCTTGTAAAATTTCGGGAACAAGGTGGAAATACTGTTTTAAAGGAATATAACTAGCCAGTTTATTTTGACTTGAGGCATGCAATAGATGAGTACGACCAGCAGCACTTGCCGACCACATATAAAATACATTGAAACCTTGCTTAACCAATAAAGTTTGCAATGAATCAAGTAATAATTGATTATCACCTATATAAAAACTGTCGAAAGTTTCACTATTTGGTAATGAAAAAGGCAACGGTAATTGTGAAAGAGTAATAAAGTAACCTCACACTAAAAAATTAATCTAGTTAAGTATAAATTTGCTTTTGTAAAAATAAAAGAATTTTATAAAAAAGGAACAATTTAAAAAAATAAAAAATCGTTATTCAAAAAACCCTCGATATATTTTATCAGTAAACTATTAAAAAACAGCCAACAAAAAGACCAAAAAATAAGCAATCAAAATATATTTTTGTGGATAACTCTGTGCTAAAAGAAAGTAATAAGCTGTGATAAGGCTATTAATAACCTAAATGACAAAACCAATTGTGGATAACTAAGCTAATTATCAACAAGTTTAGA
This sequence comes from Gilliamella sp. CG22, assembly GCF_046635725.1. Classification (NCBI taxonomy): domain Bacteria; kingdom Pseudomonadati; phylum Pseudomonadota; class Gammaproteobacteria; order Orbales; family Orbaceae; genus Gilliamella; species Gilliamella sp. CG22. Next base: position 282,339 of record NZ_JBIDFK010000003.1, on the reverse strand, counting down.
TCAACAAAGATCCGATCAATTAACAGTGTTACAGGATCAATAAGATCCTATAAAATAATTACTATATCCAGTTATCAACAGAAAGGATCCACTCTAGTAGTAATAAAAATAAAAAGATCACATAAAAGATCTTATTTAATTTAAATGGCGATCAAATTAGATCATTTGACGTATTCAAAAAGATGAGTAAAATCGCTAACGCTAATTTAGATCAAAACAACATGTCTGAACTAACAATCATCTTCATAGAAAATAACAACGAGGCTTTATATGTTTTATCCAGATCTTTTTGATGTCATTATTGTCGGCGGCGGTCATGCTGGCACAGAAGCTGCCATGGCATCAGCAAGAATGGGCCGCAAAACACTACTTTTAACCCATAATATCAATACATTAGGACAAATGTCCTGTAATCCTGCTATAGGTGGTATTGGTAAAGGTCACTTGGTAAAAGAAATCGATGCCATGGGCGGATTAATGGCTCATGCGATTGATCTTGCAGGGATCCAATTTAGGATCCTTAATAGCAGTAAAGGTCCAGCGGTCAGAGCAACACGTGCACAAGCGGATCGATCGCTTTATCGAAAAGTGATCAGAACAACACTTGAAAACCAAGAAAACTTAATGCTCTTTCAACAATCCGTAGAAGATGTGATCATTGAAAACGATCAGATCACCGGAGTTAAAACGCAAATGGGCGTCTCTTTTAAAGCTAAAGCCGTCGTCTTAACGGCTGGCACTTTTCTAAATGGAAAAATCCATATTGGTTTAGATAATTACAGTGGAGGAAGAACAGGGGATCCTGCCTCAATTGGACTATCTAAATCATTACATCAATACCCATTTAGAATGGGAAGATTAAAAACAGGTACACCACCGCGTATTGATGCCCAAACAATTGATTTTTCTAAATTAGGTACACAATATGGAGATGATCCTGTTCCGGTATTTTCGTTTTTAGGTAATGCTAATCAGCACCCAAAACAGATCCCATGTTATATAACAAGCACAAACGAAACGACACATGAGATCATTCGTAATAGCTTAGATCGAAGTCCAATGTACACAGGGGTGATTGAAGGCGTAGGTCCAAGATATTGTCCTTCAATTGAAGACAAAATTATGCGTTTTTCAGATCGCAATTCTCATCAGATCTATTTAGAGCCAGAAGGATTAGATAGTAACGAAATATACCCAAATGGGATCTCAACCAGTTTACCATTTGATACGCAACTTGCTTTTGTACGTAGTATGAAAGGTCTTGAAAATGCTAATATCATCAGACCCGGGTATGCGATCGAATATGATTATTTTGATCCTCGTGATCTCAAACCTACACTTGAAAGTAAAGTGATCAAAGGGCTATTTTTAGCTGGACAAATTAATGGGACAACAGGGTATGAAGAGGCAGCAGCTCAAGGCATGTTAGCAGGTTTAAATGCCGCACGGTTTGTTTATGATCAAGATCAATGGTATCCAACGCGTGATCAAGCTTATTTAGGTGTACTGGTTGATGATCTTTGTACGTTAGGCACCAATGAACCTTACCGAATGTTTACTTCTCGTGCTGAATATCGTTTGATGTTACGTGAAGATAACGCTGATATTCGCTTAACTGAAATTGGTCGTAAGCTAGGCATGGTTGATGATTATCGTTGGCAAAAATTTAACGAAAAATTTGAAGCGATAGAACAAGAAAGAGCACGTTTACGCGATATATGGGTGCATCCACATATTGAAACTATTGATGAAGTGAATGCCGTTTTAAGTGCTAATTTAACCAAAGAAGCAAATGGTGAAGAGTTACTTAAACGCCCTGAAATGAGCTATAACACATTGAAATCATTATCACTATTTGCGCCTGGATTAACTGATCCTAGTGCTGCAGAACAAGTTGAAATTCAAGTTAAATATGATGGATATATTAAACTTCAAATTGAAGAAATCGAGCGCCAAAAACGTAACGAAGAAACATTAATTCCTGAGCATATTGATTATGCTGAAATTTCTGGATTATCAAACGAAGTTGTCGCTAAATTGAAACAGCATAAACCAGTATCGATCGGGCAAGCTTCACGTATTTCAGGCATAACACCAGCGGCAATATCAATGTTATTAGTTTATTTAAAAAAGAAGAATTATGTTAAAAAAGAAACTCACTAATCTTATTGATCAAACAGATCTTTTGATCACAGATCAGCAAATTGATCTGCTTATTGAGTATGTTGAAATGCTGAATAAGTGGAATAAAGCCTATAATTTAACTGCTGTGCGTGATCCCAACGAAATGTTAGTAAAACACATTATGGATAGTTTAGTGGTATCGCCCTATTTAGTGGGCGAACATTTTATTGATGTTGGAACAGGACCAGGGTTACCTGGTATTCCATTAGCGATCATCAATCCGGATAAACAATTTGATTTAGTTGACAGTTTAGGAAAACGTATCCGTTTTTTAAAACAGGTAAAATTTGAATTAAAACTGAATAATATTAATCCGGTGCAAAGCCGCATAGAAGACTATACCGAACAACAGTTTGATGGTGTCATTAGCCGAGCGTTTGCTTCATTACAAGATATGCTCACTTGGTGTCAGCATCTACCAAATCAACAGGGATCGTTTTATGCTTTAAAAGGTAGTGAACAAGATCCTATCCCTGAAGGGTTCGAACTTAAACAGAATATCAAACTGACTATTCCACAATTAAATGCGGATAGATATTTAACGATTATTACTAAAGTTAATTGACGATAATTTTAATTCTTACCTGAGAAAGAAATATTAATTTTTACGCTTTTTCAGGTAATCTTTGATACCACTAACAATCGCTTTTGATACTTGATTCTGGAAAGAAGCGGTTTTTAATTTTTTTTCTTCGTTAATATTACTAATAAAAGCGGTTTCCACCAAAACAGAAGGAATATCAGGGGCTTTTAAAACAGCAAAACCTGCTTTTTCAAGTGAAGGTTTATGTAAACTATTGACGCCTTTTAGTCGATTTAATATAGCATTACCTAATAATACACCGTTGCTAATAGTTGTTTTTTGGACTAAATCTAAAATAGTATTATCTAAATATTTATCACCACTGCGACTCACGCCACCTATTTGATCGGCATTATTTTGTGTTTGAGCCAAATAATTTGCTGCCGAACTTGTCGCCCCTCGGGTGGATAATGAAAATACAGAAGATCCTCTAACTGATCGACTGGTAAATGCATCTGCATGGATAGAAATAAAAAGATCGGCATGTAAAGATCGTGCTTTAGCTACTCGTACTTTCAATGGGATAAACACATCTTCATTACGGGTCATATAGACTTTAACATTCGGCTCTTTTTTCAATAAATTAAAAGTTCTGCGTGCAATTTGTAAAACAATATCCTTTTCTCTGGTTTTGTTATAGCCAATCGCACCCGGATCTTCACCGCCATGACCGGGATCGAGCATCACAATAATCGGGCTATTTTTCTTTTTATTAATGGGTGGTTTGATCTCAGCTTGCTGTTGGGTTAGATCACCTTTTGTATATTCTTCTAACAGTGCTAATAAAGGATCATCATCTGTTATTGAAGATTGTTTTGAAGGATAAAGATCGATGACTAAACGGTTTTTAAATTCGGCTACAGGGGGTAACGTAAAAGTATTGGGGTCTATTCCTTGCTTAGCTTCGATCATGATTCTGACCGTTTTAGCATCCAGCTGGATAACTTGAATTGATTTGATGTAAGGATCGTGACTTAATACTTTCGATGAAATACTTTTTAAAACAGGATTTGAATTGATATTATCAATATCGATCACTAATCGATCTGGGTTAAATAATGCAGCACTTTTGTATTTAAGCTTACTATTAGATTCTAACGTAATTCGTGTGTAAGTAGAGGAAGGCCAAATACGAACAGCGACCATTTGTGCCATTGCTGAAGCAAGACCAACACGAGTGACAGACAATAAACAAGTCGCAAGAATACCTTTAACTAAAAGGCGTTTTGTTGGACTGAACGTTTTTGACATATCTAGGCACTTTCAATAATTAAATTAAGGCGGATAATAACATAAATTATTGTGAATGGTAAAAGTTACCAAGAATTATAACTGTTCTGCATCGTTGCAAAAAAAGCTTTTGCTTTAATTCGAAAACATATTCATAAAATTAAAAAAAAGAGAGTAACAGAAGTTACTCTCTCACTCAATTGGAAGAACTTTGAAAACTACCAAAAGAGTATGTTATAAACTGTATTTAGCAGTTATATCGATTCCTTTAAAAAGGAGGACTACTGATAAATAACGAGTTACTTCTCGTTAAATTTATCCCAACAAATATTAACGAGAAAATCTAGCTTAATGGCCAGTCAATTCAGTGCTAAAGTATTGTTAGTTGTAGTCCTCCAACAAATTTGCACCTACTGTTAACTAAAGTCAATCTTTAATTTAATAAAGAAAGCATTTAGTAACTGCTAAGTAGTATATCATTTAGAATAAAAATATGAAAGGTAATTTAGTGACTAAAAATTAAAAATATTTAATTGATTGATAGAGTTATTAAGAGCATCTGAAATAAATATAAAGATTATCGTTACAAAAAGACGAGTAACCTAAGTCACTCGCCCTCATTATGTCATTTAAAATCTAAATAGCAATAGTCTTAAAAACGACTACACTAGATGGATTTATTTTGTTTAAATATTTCTGAATTATTCAAATCATTTTGAAATATTTAAAATAAGTTCTGACGAGAAATTCTAACAAATGGTTAGTCATTCAAGTTGGTAGCATAACTTTGTGTAGTTCCTGCTGACAACTATGTTAATACTGAAAAATCCTATGGTAGAACCAAATGATACAAATCAGTAGTAGTAACTATAATCCAAAAAAATGAAAAATATAACAATTAATTAGTAATTTTATGTTAACTGTTTTAAGCATAAATTAAAAAGGTTAAATTGAAATTATTTTTTTTAGATAACAATTATTATTTTATTATAGACCCTACATTCACAAAGGATTACAATATGGCACGCTAAAATCGCGGATTTAAACCCGTTTTCATTTTAACAATTAAATATAGCTGAGTTATTGATGAGCAAAAAATTACATATCAAAACTTGGGGCTGCCAAATGAATGAATATGATTCAACCAAAATGGCAGATCTCCTTGAATCCACCCACGGTTTAACATTAACAGACAACGCAGAAGAAGCAGATATTTTATTATTAAATACTTGCTCGATTCGAGAAAAAGCGCAAGAAAAAGTTTTTCATCAATTAGGACGTTGGAAAAATTTAAAACAACATAATCCCGAAATTATCATTGGGGTTGGTGGATGTGTGGCTTCTCAAGAAGGTGCGCATATTCGTAAACGTGCACCTTTTGTCGATATTATTTTCGGTCCGCAGACTTTTCACCGTTTACCGGAAATGATAGAGCAAATTCGAAGTGGAAAAGGAAATCATGTTGTCGATGTAAGCTTTCCTGAAATTGAAAAGTTTGATCGCTTACCTGAACCTCGCAGTGAAGGTCCGACAGCGTTTGTCTCGATTATGGAAGGCTGTAATAAATATTGTACCTATTGTGTGGTACCTTATACCCGTGGTGAAGAAGTGAGCCGACCTTGTGACGATGTAATTTATGAAATAGCTCAACTGGCAGAACAAGGTGTGCGTGAAGTTAATCTGCTTGGTCAAAATGTCAATGCTTATCGAGGACCAACCTTCGATGGCGATATTTGTTCATTTGCAGAACTACTTCGGTTAGTCGCTGCCATTGATGGTATTGATCGTATTCGTTTTACAACCAGTCATCCAATTGAGTTTACTGATGATATTATCGATGTTTATCGTGATACGCCTGAATTAGTTAACTTTTTACATCTACCAGTGCAAAGTGGATCGGATCGTGTTTTAAATTTAATGAAACGTACGCATACGGCACTTGAATACAAATCAATTATCCGAAAACTACGCAAAGTCCGTCCAGACATTCAAATTAGTTCTGATTTTATTGTTGGATTCCCGGGTGAAACACAAGAAGATTTTGAACAAACCATGAAATTAATTGCTGATGTCAATTTTGACTTAAGCTATAGCTTTGTCTATTCTGCACGCCCTGGTACACCAGCGGCAGAAATGGAAGATAACGTTTCTGAAGACGAGAAAAAACAACGTCTTTATATCCTACAAGAACGTATCAATCAACAAGCAATGCAATTTAGCCGTCGTATGCTAAATACCGTGCAACGCATTTTAGTCGAAGGACCATCTAAGAAAGATCTGATGGAACTAACGGGCAGAACTGAGAATAATCGTATTGTTAACTTTGAAGGTCATCCTAATATGATTGGTAAATTTGTTGATGTTGAAATTACCGATGTTTATCCAAATTCATTAAGAGGTAAAGTTGTGCGTACCGAGGATGAAATGGATCTGCGTGTGAGTGAATCTCCTATGTCTGTAATCTCAAGAACCCGTAAAGAAAACGATTTAGGTGTCGGTATCTACCAACCATAATAAAAATAACATATTGAATTATTAAAAAATAATATTTTATCATAATGGAAAGGAAAGAAAAAAATGCTTATTATATTCGGCTCGAGAGGTCGTGAAGTAAACGAAAAAACAGGGCAATTTAATTGCCCTAGTTGTTGTACACAGCAAAACATCAAAACTGATGAAAAACAACAACAATATACGCAAGTTAAAGTGGCAAGATATTTTACATTGTTTTTTATACCAATATTCAGTTTTCAAACATTAGGAAGATACATTAGATGTAATCATTGTCATTCAGAATATAATGAAAATGTTTTAAAATATGTACCGCCTACATTAGAAGAAGAAATTGGTCAGGATGTTGAGCAAGAATTAAAAAGTGGTACACCAATCTCAATGATGATCAATAAACTAAAAACGCAAGGATTAGATGAACAACAGGCTACAAAACTGGTTGATCAGATAGTATCGGGAAATATTGTTACTTGTCATCATTGTAAAAAGGAATTTTTAAAAGGTGTTGAAAAATGTCCTTTATGTGAAGGATATCTTAGCAATTAACATGAATGATTAGAGGGCTTATCATTGAAAATTATTACACATCAAACCGTGCTTGAACCAGATGATAATCAAAGATTAAATAGTCTTTGTGGCCCTCATGATGACAACGTAAAACAACTTGAACGTCGACTTGGTATTGAAATTAATCATCGAGGTAATCTATTTTTAATTACCGGTGATCAGATTTGTGTTAACGCAGCCGATCAGATTTTAATGTCACTTTATCAACAAACTAAAACCAAAAACAACATTATTGATATTGAACCCGAACACATTCATTTAGCGATAAAAGAATCCGGTGCGCTTGAAAAAATGAAAGAACATCTTCCTGCTTATACTGATCAGCATGGAAGTAAAATGGTGATGATTAAAACAAAACGTGGGGTAATCAAACCAAGGACGCCCAATCAGGCTCAATATATTGCGCATGTTTTAGATTATGATATCTCGTTTGGTATTGGGCCTGCGGGAACGGGTAAAACCTATTTAGCGGTGGCAGCTGCTGTTGATGCATTAGAAAAGCAACTGATTCGTCGGATAGTACTGACTCGACCCGCTGTTGAAGCGGGTGAAAAACTTGGATTCTTACCAGGTGATTTAAGCCAGAAAGTCGACCCGTATTTACGCCCACTTTATGATGCGCTATTTGAAATGCTGGGTTTTGAAAAAGTCGAAAAACTGATTGAAAAAAGCGTGATTGAAGTTGCGCCACTAGCGTATATGCGTGGTCGTACCCTAAATGATGCATTTATTATTCTTGATGAAAGCCAAAACACCACAATAGAACAAATGAAGATGTTTCTAACACGCATTGGCTTTAACTCAAAAGCTGTTATAACAGGGGATATCACTCAAATTGATTTACCTCGTCACCAAAAATCCGGTTTACGTCATGCAATTGAAGTTTTAAGCCAAGTTGATGAAATTAGTTTTAACTTTTTTAATAGTGAAGATGTTGTTCGTCATCCGGTAGTTGCCAGAATTGTCAACGCTTATGAACAGTGGGAACAACAAGAGCATCAATCAAAAAGCAGTATTTAAGGAGTATTATTATCCCTATTACAACAAAAAAAAAGCGAACTAATATTCGGGATCATTCTGCAGAAACAAACTTATTCCTGCGTAGAGCTTTGTTTGCTTTTGTGGTAATTATCTTTTTGATTATTATTTTATTAGTGAATTTAGCGGATCTTCAAATTGCTAATTTTAGTTATTACAGTACTAAATCAAATAATAATCGTATCGAAATTATACCTATTCCTCCTAGTCGCGGCATGATTTATGACCGTAATGGAACGCCATTAGCCAGTAATAATATCACCTATCAACTAAACATTATTCCTGATAAAACCAAAAATCTGAATGAACAATTTGAACAATTAAAAAAAGTGGTTGATTTGACAGATGAAGATATTGAAAATTTCCAAAAAGAAAGACGAAATTATCGCGCTCACAGACCCGTTCCGCTAAAAGAGAACCTTAGTAAAGAACAAATTGCACGATTTGTTGTCGATCAACACAGATTTCCTTTTGCCTCAATTGTTAAAATACAACACCGCTATTACCCTTATGGTGCATCACTAACTCACATTCTGGGGTATATCTCAAAAATAAATAGTCAAGATAAAAAGCGGTTAGAAGAAGAAAATAAAACCAGTAATTATGTTGCGACGCTCAATATCGGAAAAATGGGCATTGAACGCTATTATGAAAACATATTACATGGCACAGCTGGTTATGAAAAAGTTGAAGTTAATAGTCGCGGACGTATCGTCCGACTCCTTGAACAGCATCCACCGCAAGCAGGCGAAGATATCTATTTATCAATAAATCTCAAATTACAACTTTACATCGAAAAACTTCTTGCTGGGCGCAAAGCTGCTGTGGTGGCGATTGATCCCAATAATGGGGAAGTCCTAGCGATGGTATCAAGCCCTAGTTATGATTCAAATGATTTTGTTGGAGGGATATCAAGTGCAAAATATAATGAATTACTTAATGATCCGAACAAACCTTTATTTAATCGGGCTTTATTGGGGGCTTATCCACCTGCTTCAACCGTAAAACCCTTTATCTCTGTAGCTGCATTAAGTGAAGGGGTTGTAACGCCCAAAAGCGTGGTTAACGATCCTGGATGGTGGCAATTACCGGGAACAGAAAGACGTTACCGAGACTGGCTAAAATGGGGACATGGTCGGGTTGATGTACTAAAAGCGATAGAAGAATCAGTAGATACCTATTTTTATCAAGTTGCTTATGATATGGGGATTGATCGTTTAAGTTTATGGATGACTAAATTTGGCTATGGTCAACGCACTGGAATTGATATGTCACCAAGTGAAGAGACACGCGCTGTTATGCCAAGTCGAGAATGGAAAAGTAAACGTCATAAAAAATCCTGGTTACAAGGAGACACTATCCCTGTTGGCATTGGTCAAGGATACTGGACTGCAACACCAATGCAAATGGCAAAAGCATTAACTATCTTAATTAATAATGGAAAAACTTATACCCCCCATTTTTTACTGTATAAAAAGAGTGATATTTTAAATTCCAATGAAGATCAGTTTCACATTGATCCCGTTCAATTTGAACAGTCAAATAATTTAACAGAAGTTAAAACAAATTATTGGGATTTAGCGAAAGAAGGGATGTATAGAGTAATGTTTGGTTCACGAGGAACAGCACGTAAAGTGTATGCTGGCGCTCAATATCAAGCAGCAGGAAAATCAGGAACAGCACAAGTGTATGGTTTAAGAGAAAACGAAACTTATAATGCGAACAATATTCCCGAGCATTTACGTGATCATGCATTATTTATTGCTTATGCGCCTTACGATAAACCCAAAATAGCATTGGCTATTGTACTTGAAAATGGGGGGGGCGGAAGCTCAAATGGTGGTGCGGTTGCACGCAAAATTCTTGATTTTTATCTATTAGGCAATCACTCCACTGATCTCGATGACGCAGCTCAAGATACAGGATATGAAAATTAATTATGAATAACATCAAAAAATCTTTTTGGCAAAAGATACATATTGATCCCCTTTTTTTTCTATTTATAACGCTACTACTCTGTTATAGCTTATATATTCTTTGGAGTGCGAGTGGGCAAAATATCGATATGATACAAAAGCGAGTGATACAAATACTCCTTGGTTTTTTTATCATGATATTTTTAGCTCAATTTTCACCTCGAACCTATGAAAAATGGGCTCCCTATCTTTATATTTTTTGTATTATCATTTTACTGTTTGTTGATATTTTTGGTTACACCAGTAAAGGCGCACAAAGATGGTTAGACTTAGGTGTATTGCGATTTCAACCATCAGAAATTGCAAAAATAGCCGTGCCATTAATGGTTGCTAAATTTATTCATCGTGATGGCTGTCCTCCACCTTTAAAAACCACATTACAAACCTTGGCTATTATTGGTGTGCCAACTTTACTTGTTGCAATGCAACCGGATTTAGGTACAGCTATATTAATTGTCATGTCAGGAATATTTATTATCTTTTTGGCTGGTATTGATTGGCGATTTATCATTGTTGCTGTCATCTTAATTGCTGCTTTTTTACCTATCATGTGGTTCTTTTTAATGCATGATTATCAACGTGAACGGGTGTTAACACTTTTTAATCCTGAGCGAGATCCAAATGGTACGGGTTATCATATTATTCAATCTAAAACTGCCATTGGTTCTGGAGGGATATGGGGTAAAGGATGGCTTGAAGGCACGCAATCACAATTAGAATTCCTACCAGAAAGACATACTGACTTTATTTTTTCTGTAATTGCAGAAGAATTTGGTTTTATTGGTACTATCGTTCTGTTAATTCTTTTTTTATGTTTAATTGTTCGTGGGTTAATTATTGCATCACAAGCACAAACGACATTTGGTCGGATATTATCCGGTGGTTTGATTTTAGTCTTCTTTGTCTACGTGTTCATTAATATCGGTATGGTCAGTGGAATCTTACCGGTAGTTGGTGTACCATTACCTTTAATAAGTTACGGTGGCTCATCATTAGTCGTTTTAATGGCATGTTTTGGCATTATGATGTCTATTCACACACATCGATATATGTTATCTAAAAATATTTAACGGAATTCAAATAAATGAAAAAGAAATTTAAATTATCTTTTACTATCTTGATGCTGTCAATTTGCACATCAGCATCTGCTGATATGCCTTTTCCTATTCCAGCTATTCCCCAATTAAATGCTGAATCTTATATTTTAATGGATGCCAAATCAGGCGAAATTTTAGCGGAATATAACGCTGAACAACAACGTGATCCAGCCAGTCTTACCAAAATGATGACCAGCTATGTAGTTGGTCAAGCTTTACACTCAGGTCGAATTAAAAATGATGATATGGTTGTAGTCAGTAAAGATGCATGGGCAACGGGTAACCCTGTATTAAAAGGATCATCATTAATGTTTTTGGAAGTGGGTAAAACCGTTTCTGTTTCGGATCTTAACAAAGGTATCATCATTCAATCAGGTAACGACGCTTGTATTGCAATGGCTGAACATATCGCAGGTAGCCAAGGTGCTTTTGTTAATTTAATGAATGACTATGCCAAAAAAATAGGTTTGGAACATACCCATTTTGAAACTGTACATGGACTTGATGCGCCAGGACAATATACCACAGCCAAAGATATGGTGTTATTAGGTCGCGCATTGATTCGTGATTTACCTGATGAATATGCGATTTATAAAGAAAAAGAATTTACTTATAATCTTTCTAAACCGCAATTAAATCGTAATGGCTTACTATGGGATACTACATTAAATGTAGACGGAATCAAAACAGGTCATACCCAAGCAGCCGGTTACAACTTAGTTGCCTCTGCTGTCGAGGGTAATACCCGTTTAATATCGGCAGTATTAGGCGGAAGAACCTATAAAGGTCGGGAAGAAGAAAGTAAGAAATTATTAGTTTGGGGCTTTCGATTCTTCGAAACGGCTAACCCTATAAAAGCGAATATGCCTTTATTTACTGAATCCATTTGGTATGGAGATGAAAATAAAATCCAACTAGGTTCAATAGACGGTGCTTATGTTACTGTACCAAAAGGTCGTTCAGCTGATCTACAAATAAAATATGTCATTGATAACTATATTTATGCACCGATAATGAAAGGAAGAACAGTAGGTAAAATACAATTTTTATTAGATGGCAAAGTGATTAATGAACAACCATTAGTGGCACTGCAAAATGTTGCAGAAACTGGGTTCTTTGGATCTGTATGGGATTGGATAGAATTACAGTTTGTAAAAATTTTTAATTAATAGCTTCCTTTTTTAGTTTTGCAAGCTTTGCTTGCAAAACGCTCTATTTATAGCCCTTCATTAATGATTTGATGAAAAAATATCTCCCGTTCTAGTTTCACCTTCCTCCTCAATATTTAAAAAAATTAAAAGCCGTCAATTCACTTTATTTAAATGCGTTTAACATCACTGTATCCATTATCAATAGCAATAAAAAATTAACCTTATTAACAAAATATTTTCAATTTATTTAACAAAAGCTTGCTTAGCTTAACGAATGATCTTATCATTGTAAAATGATTAAGATTATCAAAATCGATAACATAAATAAAAGTTAATTAGGGATAGTATGGATATTAAGGAGTAGTTGTGGTTCGTTGTTTAGTGCTATCAGATAACCGATTACCTATTTACGGTAATTTCTGTCATTTTCATGATGATTTGTATCTCAACTTACAATCATTATCACATCAATTTCTTGATTCTTTTCTGATTATCGATGTCCCCAATTACTCCAACTTAATCAACCAAAATCATTATTACCTAAATAACGTTGGAAAGCTGATTAATCAGTTTGATACATCAGGAAAGGAGTAACCCATGGCGAACAAAATAACTACCCTTATCAATCAAGTCGGTGAAGGTTTACTGAATGAATTAACGGGCGAGGTAAGCCACAATCGCTACACCTTAACGGTTGATAATCTGATTTCGCCGGTTTCTGTTTTACACGTACAAGGTGATGAACAGCTCAACCAGCCATGGCATTACACCATTGACTTCACCAGCCCTGATAAAACCTTATCGCCCGATGATATACTCAACCAAAAAGCGTCATTTTCCTTTAATCCTGCGGTTAAAAATGTGCTGGCAACGGCGATTCGTTCCTTAAGTGACCTGCCTGTCGAGAGTGACTTACGCAAAATATATGGTGCTATCACCCGTTTTAGTTTGTTATCGGTCAGTAAAGAGCAGGCACATTATCAGATAGTGTTATCGCCTCGTTTAGCCAGATTAGCTTTAAATCGCAATAATGCGATATACCAAAACCAAAGTGTGATTAGTGTGGTAGAAGAAGTGCTGCGCAGTCATGGTTTTACCGGCATCGATTACCGTCTGGAATTAAACAGCAGCTACCCGGAACGTGAATTTATCACCCAATGGCAGGAAAGTGACTTAAGCTTTATTCAGCGTCTGCTGGCAGATATTGGTGTCTGGTTTCGATTTGAAACGCATGCTGAGCACAATTGTGATGTGATGGTGATAAGCGATTATGAACAAGGATATGAGCAGGTCAGCGATATTGATTACCGGTTACCGAGCGGGACGCTGGATGGCGGCGCAGAAAGTATCTGGGATATCCGGTTACGCAGTCGGGTGGTGGAATCATCGGTTAAAGTGCAGGATTACAACTACCGCGATGCGAAAGCGAATTTACAAGGTGATGTGAACAGCCAGCCAAAAGACAGCACCACCTATGGCACGGATTACCGTTATGGCGAACACTACAAAGGGCTGAAAAGTAACGGACAGGCAGATAAGCTAAAAGGTGAGGCAGATAACGATAACGAAGACTCAACCGACCCGAATAATATAACAGAAAGCGGACAATGGTATGCCCGAATACGGCACGAACAGGCAATCAGTGAAAAAATCGTGATTAGCGGTAAAAGCAACCGCTATCACCTGACACCGGGGCAACGTATACAGATTAAAGGCAGTCCGTTAGTTGATATTGCTGACGGGGTGATAATATTAAGTGTGGAAGGGCAAGGCAACCGCACGGATGCTTACGAGCTGCATTTTACCGCTATCCCGTATCAGGTATTAAAACCATACCGCCCCAAACCGATAGCCTGGCCGCAAATCGGGGGGACTTTACCGGCACGGGTGACCAGTCCGGACAATGACACCTACGGCTATATTGATACCCAGGGTCGGTATCGGGTGAAATTTAACTATGACCTGAAAGCGTGGAAAGCCGGCAATGAAAGTTTATGGGTAAGACTGGCAAAACCCTATGCCGGAGGCACTTATGGCTTTCATTTTCCGCTAATAGACGGCACGGAAGTCGCCATGGCATTTATGGACGGCAATCCTGACCGCCCGTATATTGCCCATGCCCTGCATGACAGTGCCCACCCCGACCATGTCACGACAATAAACAAACACCGTAATGTGATTCGCACCCCCACCAATAACAAATTGCGCATGGATGACAAACGGGGACAAGAGCATATCAAGCTGGCGACCGAATACGGCAAAACGCAACTTAATCTGGGTCACTTAGTCAACCAAAAAAAAGCGTTACGGGGTGAAGGGTTTGAACTGCGCACTGATGAATGGGGGGCGATAGCGGCTGAAAAAGGCTTATACCTGACCAGCCAGACCGAGCCGAAAGCGCAGGGCAAACAGCTGGATATGCAAGATGCGATTGCGCAACTAGAAAACGCCTTATCGATTGCTAAATCACTGCAAAATGCCGCCAGTCAAGCCGAAGCCCACGGCGCTGACACCGACAGCCAAGACCAGCTCAAGGCAAACTTAACTGAGCTGGCGCAAAGTGGCATATTAGCTTACGCTCAGCAAGGTATTGCGTTAACCAGTCCTGAAAACATCCAGTTATCAACCGGTAACAGCGTAAGTGTCACCGCTGAAAAGCAGACTGATATCACGGCATTAAAAAACATCACACTAACATCGGGCGATGCGATAGGGTTATTTGCTCATAAATCGGGGATGAAGGTCTTTGCCAACCAAGGGGATATTGAAACACAAGCCCAAAATGCCAACCTGAATATGGCGGCTAAACAAGATGTCCACATTGACAGTGTAGACAGCAAAATGACATTAAGCGCAGACAAAACAATCGCCTTAATGTGTGGCGGTTCATACATTGAAATTAGCGAAAAAGGCATTGTACTGGGCACACCGGATAATGTGTACATGAAATGTAATGCGATGCAAAAAATGGGACCAAAAACATTAAATTACGAACCAATAAATGTACCTGCATTATTTACAGAACAAGACATGCAAGAAGGTTTAACGTTGATCTTAGAAACTGAAGATGGCTATCGAATCCCAATGACCAAGTATGTTGTACGGTTTAAAAATGGCGAATTAAGGCAAGGAAGATTAGACCGTGAAGGAAAAGTTGTATTAAAAAATGTGCCACAAGGAATGGAATATGCTTATGCCTATCCAGATCAAGACGATATTTTAGCTAAAGCAAATGCACAGCGATTACATAATGCAATAGAAGCCGGAAACGCAGAAAAAATGATTGATTATTTGTGTTTTGCGGAAGAAATTGTTGCAAAAACAATTGAAGTTTATAAACAAATCTATCATCAAGATCTGGTTAAAAATATAGAAAAATCAATTGGTAATTACAATAACCGGAAAGATCTCATTAATTTTCTATTAGCTAAAGCTAATTCAATCAATAAAAACAATTAGGATTTAAAACAATGGATACTGTAGAGGATTATATCATTGTTGCTAGCCCTTCTTTAAGGTATGTAACACCTAATAGGACAATGTCCTTTTATTTAAAAAAAGTCAACCCCAATGCTAAAGATGTAAAAGACTTATTTATTAGTTGGGTATGTAATAATCATACAAATAGAGAAAAAAGGAAACAGAGTGTTTTTTTTGGACCACGTGGTGGTCCCGAATGGCTTAATGCAAAATGGAATGGGGTTGGTGTACATACTGTAATGTGTTTCGTCAGTGAATCGTTGGGTGGTAAAGTCAAAACTTATCAGTATGTACAACATGTGGTGAGTCAAGGGGATTGCTTGAGCTATGACCCAGCGACATTTGAAGAAACTGAAAACCCATTTGAATTTATCCACAACATTAAAAAACAAAATAATATAATTGAGACTTTAGAAAAATACAGTGAATTGGATGAAGAACAACAAGAAAAATATAATGAACGCAAAGAAAATAGGAAACAATTTTGCGATAAATTAGAATATTTGTTAGAAAAAATACCATTAAGTCACAGAAATCATTTCAAAATGATGAGTGCCAGACACTATTCGTATGAATATCCTGATACCAACTCAATCCTACTACAAGTATGTTATTTTTATCATGAAAAAACAGTTTATTTATTAGATTGGACTAATCCCGTACAACAAGGGTGGTGTGGTGTATTTGAAGGTAAGGGAGATACAGAACAAGCTGCTCTGCTAGATGCCTTAGATGAATGGGAAAGTGATAATCGTTATCCAGAGGGCATATTAAAATGTCGATATTTAAGTGTTAGTCATCCAACACTTGAAATCCCTAAATATGATGGTGAAGGGTTACTTGTTTGGACTATAGAAGATCATAATTTTACTGAAGAATACCAATTTTCAACTGACGGCAAAACTTGGCTTGACAGTATTTCAACTGCTCTCACTTATCTTGCATTTGGTGCATTAATTGTTGCCGGCGCAATAACATTGTTTGTACCTTTGGGGCAGGTAGCAACAGCAACATTATGGGGTTATGCGGCAGTAATATCGGCTACTGCAGGTATTAGCTCATCAGCTATCAATATAACGCAACGTTATAATAAAGGTTTTAGTAATTGGAAAGATGATGGTTTTGATGCATTAAATATTGTTGGCAATATGTTAGGCGCTGGTGCGGGGCTAGCCTTGGCGAAATGGGGACCGCTTAAATTTTTATCCCAAGTAGGTACGAATACCATGAAAGTGAATGCCATTAAAGCGATGTTAATTGGTGAAGTAACGGCAAATGGTGTGCAAGGTATAATGATTTCTACCGATATTGCGTCAGCTATTTACACAGTAATAGAAGATAAATCGCTTCCTGCTGATGAAAAACTATCTCAAATTATGAGTTTAATTGGATCAGGGATGGTAACTGGCGCGTTAGTTTATCTCAATTTAAAAAACACTAAAGCAAATTTTGATTTTATAAAGAAAGATTCGAATTTAGTTCAAAAACTAAGTCGAGAAGAAATCGATGCCTTTATAAACGATCCAAATAGCATCATTATAGATCAACTAACAGAAATAGAAAAAAAATCAACAGGAGTTGCGCTACCAAAAGTTGAATTAGCCGATATGCCGATGCGTGTCTCTGTTAAACAGTTGCAAGAGCAAAATTTATTACCATTAACGAATAATACAACTATCTCAATTGCTAACAACAATCTACCGAATGTTGTCATTCCTCCTGCTAATTATTTTCGGATATTAAATAGCCAAATTAAAAGAGAATTTTTCTTATCTAATGAACTTAATAAGCATATTAATTTAACTGATCCCTTCCAGGCAACAAGAGTCGCATTATTAAATTCAAACCCAGAAGGCAAAATACAAATCTTAGCCAGAAATGGTGATCAAAAGATCAGTAAAACGGTCGTTAATACCCGTATATATGAAGATAAACGTAGTAATCTACAAAGTTTTCAGGCGGAGCTTAGGGAACGCATACATGAAGTAAAAGGCTTGAAAAATAAGGTTGCTGCTTCAAAGGCAACTTGTACTATTCATGGCATTGACTTTGAAAGTGCTAAGGAATTTAATAACTTACCCTTTACGTTAAACGATGCGCTAAAAGCAAAGGTTGTTGTACAAGGCGAATTTACGGGTCAATCGGCGCCAATTAAGGTGGTTGATATCAAAGGGTATATTGCAACTTTGAAAAATTATTATCCTGACAAAAATATAGATAAAGCGACGGAAAGACTGATTGAAAAATATCTTATAAAGCATAAAGATAATTTGTCAAATTTTGATGGAATGCCTGGGGCGCATGCTGAAATATTGGCAGTAGATGATGTGTTTAAACAACTGCGCATGAAAGGTTTAACTCCAGAAGATTTTTTCAACGAGATTGACGTTTACACTGTCTACATTAAAACCCCAAAAAATGAAGAACAATTTTTACAACCATTTGTAGCCTGTCGTAATTGTAGTGGTATATTAGATCCACTTATTAACGTGGTAACGAAGCGAAAAGGAGAGTAAGCATGAGTAACAGAACCGATATTAAACCGTTTGATTTGCCGGTACGGGTCGAATTGAGCCATTTACAGCTTATTCAAGGCTTTTATTTTTTAAATGATGTGTTATTTAGTGGGTTGGCTTATGACCATCGAGAACAAAAATTGCATAAAGTGTACCAAATGACCGAAGGTAAAATTACGGGGGAACAAGCGTTTGGTTTTTATCAGCACAGCAGTGGGGTAAAAATCGATTTTGCGGTGATAGAAGATGATGTGGATTATGAATTTGATGATCCTGTCTATTATCAAGGTGAGTTGTTAAACGGGGTAACTTATGAATACTATGACGGTTTTGTGTGTGTCGAGTCATTGTGGATTGATGGTTATGAAGTTGAATGGATTAATTGGTATGTCGATGGCTCAGGATTAGTGCGCGAATATCAGGCTAATTACGAAGAGTCAAGAAGTGTATTTAAGTGGGATTATAAACGGCTGATTAGCGTTGATTGTACTAAAGGCGATATTAACAACCGATCAAGTTTCTGTATAAGTGTAAATGAGCAAAATCAGATTAATTCTTTTGTTTTAGATACCAAAGATACAGCAAGCTTTGAAAAACTGGTTCAGTATGATGATCTTCCGTTACCGGCTAATAGTTTATCAGGATTACTGGCTTATTACCCTTTGGCTGAAGAAGTAAGTCTTAACATTTTTAGTGATGAAAACTTTAAATATTTTGCTGCGCGCACTAATTTTCAGCCCGTTAAACGATTACGAATAGTAACAGAACATTTGTCATTAGCCTTGTTAACAAAATCGATGGATCTGCCGCAGTTAACTTGGTTATTTTTTGACGAATATGGTATTAGCGATTATAGCTTAGAAAGCTTGCCAGAAGATGAGCGATTGATTAAACAAAAGGAGTGTGATACACGTAACCATGCACTTATCACATTATTGTTAGCAATACAGGCTAAATATCATTGCGAAATTCAGTTAAATGCCAATTCGGGTATTATGTTTCGCTATATTGATACTCAAGGTGAACTAATGATGGATGTGAATCAACATGATTTTAGTTATTTATTAGATCTGTTACCGAACGATAAAATAGTGGATTTGCGTTTACGTCAATGTAAATACCCAATTGTTTTATTAGAAAAGCTTAGTCGGCTGACGCATTTAAAAAAAATCTCCATTAGAGAAGGTGTTTCGCGTTTTGACGGTGATAATCCATCCGAAGCGGAATTGGCACTACGGAGTAATGCACGTAATCAAGCATTATGGGGATTGTTAAAAAATCTGCAATTAAAATTGCATTGTGATATAGAGCTTATTTCAGAAACATCCGAAGTATTTAAAGAAGACTATCAAGGTGAATAGACAGAGTAAAACATGATTAATGTTGAGTTGAGTGATTTGCCGGTACGGGTCGAATTGAGCCATTTACAGGTTATTCAAGGCTTTTATTTTTTAAATGATGTGTTATTTAGTGGACTGGCATATGACCATCGAGAACAAAAGTTGCATAAAGTGTACCAAATGACCGAAGGTAAAATTACGGGGGAACAAGCGTTTGGTTTTTTTAAGCACAGCAGTGGGGTAAAAATCGATTTTGCGGTGATAGAAGATGATGTAGATTATGAATTTAGGAATTTAGTCTATTATCAAGGAGAACTGTTAAACGGGGTAACCTATGAATATTGTGATGGTTTTGTTTTAAGCGAATCATTATGGGTTGATGGCTGGGAAGTAGAATTGATAACTTGGTATGTTGATGGTTCAGGGTTAGTGCGCCGCTTTGAGTTAGATTACGATGAAAACAGAAGCAATTTTAAGTGGGATTATAAAAGGCTAATTAGCGTTGATTGTACTAAAGGCGATATTAACAGCCGATCAAGTTTCACTATAAGTGTAAATGAGCAAAATCAGATTAATTCTTTTGTTTTAGATACCAAAGATACAGCAAGCTTAGAAAAACTGGTTCAGTATGATGATCTTCCGTTACCGGCTAATAGTTTATCAGGATTACTGGCTTATTACCCTTTGGCGGAAAAAGTAAGTCTTAACATTTTTAGTGATGAAAACTTTATATATTTTGCTGCGCACACTAATTTTCAGCCCGTTAAACGATTACGAATAGTAACAGAACATTTGTCATTAGCCTTGTTAACAAAATCGATGGATCTGCCGCAGTTAACTTGGTTATTTTTTGACGAATATGGTATTAGCGATTATAGCATAGAAAGCTTGCCAGAAGATGAGCGATTAATTAAACAAAAGGAGTGTGATACACGTAACCATGCACTTATCACATTATTGTTAGCAATACAGGCTAAATATCATGGTGAAATTAAGTTAAATGCCAATTCGGGTATTATGTTTCGCTATATTGATACTCAAGGTGAACTAATGATGGATGTGAATCAACATGATTTTAGTTATTTATTAGATCTGTTACCGAACGATAAAATAGTGGATTTGCATTTGCGTCAACGAAAATTTCCGATTGTTTTATTAGAAAAGCTTAGTCGGCTGACGCATTTAAAAAGATTATGCCTTGAAGAAGGTGTTTCGCGTTTTGACGGTGATAATCCATCCGAAGCGGAATTGGCACTACGGAGTAATGCACGTAATCAAGCATTATGGGGATTGTTAAAAAATCTGCAATTAAAATTGCATTGTGATATAGAGCTTATTTCAGAAACATCCGAAGTATTTAAAGAAGACTATCAAGGTGAATAGACAGAGTAAAACATGATTAATGTTGAGTTGAGTGATTTGCCGGTACGGGTCGAATTGAGCCATTTACAGGTTATTCAAGGCTTTTATTTTTTAAATGATGTGTTATTTAGTGGACTGGCTTATGACCATCGAGAACAAAAATTGCATAAAGTGTACCAAATGACCGAAGGTAAAATTACGGGGGAACAAGAATTTGGGTTTTATCAGCACAGCAGTGGAGTAAAAATCGATTTTGCGGTGATAGAAGATGATGTGGATTATGAATTTGATGATCCTGTCTATTATCAAGGTGAGTTGTTAAACGGGGTAACTTATAAATACTATGACGGTTTTGTGTGTGTCGAGGCATTGTGGATTGATGGTTATGACGTTGAATGGATTAATTGGTATGTCGATGGGTCAGGATTAGTGCGCGAATATCAGGCTAATTACGAAGAGTCTAGAAGTGTATTTAAGTGGGATTATAAACGACTAATTAGCGTTGATTGTCGTAAACAAGATATTAACAGCCGATCAAATTTCTCTATAAGTGTAAATGAGCAAAATCAGATTAATTCCTTTTATTTAGATACTAAGGATACAGCAAGCTTAGAAAAACTGGTTCCATATAATGATCTTCCGTTACCTGCTAATAGTTTATCGGGATTACTGGCTTATTACTCTTTGGCTGAAGAAGTAAGTCTTAGTATTTTTAGTGATGAAAACTTTGAATATTTTGCTGCACACACTGATTTTCAGCCCGTTAAACGATTACAAATAGCAACAGAACATTTGTCATTAGCCTTGTTAACAAAATATATGGACTTGCCACAGTTAACCTGGTTATTTTTTGATGAAAGTGGTTGCAGTAAATATCGGCTAGAAGAATTGCCAGAAGATGAGCGATTGATTAAACAAAAGGAGTGTGATACGCGTAACCATGCACTTATCACGTTGTTGTTAGCAATACAGGCTAAATATCATGGTGAAATTCAGTTAAATGCCAGTTCGGGTATTATGTTTCGCTATATTGATACTCAAGGTGAACTAATGATGGATGTGAATCAACATGATTTTAGTTATTTATTAGATCTGTTACCGAACGATAAAATAGTGGATTTGCGTTTACGTCAACGAAGATTTCCGGTTGCTTTATTGGACAAGCTGATTGGGCTGACGCATTTAAAAAAAATATGTCTTGAAGAAGATATTGCGAATATTTTTGATGAAAAGCCATCAGAAGTGGAACTGGCACAACAGTGTAACGCGCGTAATCAGACATTGTGGGCATGGTTAAATTCGCTACAGTTAAAATTGCATTGTGATATAAAGCTAGTCTCAGAAACATTAGACGTTTTTGAACAACGCTATCCTGGTGAATAGACAGAGTAAAATATGATTAATGTTGAGCTGAGTGATTTGCCGGTACGGGTCGAATTGAGCCACTTTAAAATAAAAAAACGATTCAAAAAAAATCATTTTTTAATAAAAATAGCGTAATAAAAAATGTGGATTATGCATTATTAAATTATGAAATGAAATTGATGGTATCTAAAAATTATATTTAAGGCGTTAATCGATAACTTAATCCTCATTTATTATGACTGTAAATCTTTTTTTGCCAATAAAAATCACATCGATATAAATAAAACTAGCAATATTTATCTAAATATGGTATAAAACGCGCGCTACTTTCCACATTCATTTTTCAAAAAAATCGTTGTGAGAGTCAGCACAAATTTTAAACTTTAATTAACGTTATAACACACACATATCATTACTCTTTTCCGGGGTGCCTTTTGTTTTATGCAATAAGGTCGGTTAAAGCGGGTATGTGGAGGCATAACCCCAACGTCAAAATGAGGAAATCATGACTACAGTATCAATGCGCGATATGTTACAAGCAGGTGTACACTTTGGACACCAAACCCGTTATTGGAACCCAAAAATGAAACCATTTATTTTTGGTGCGCGTAACAAAGTTCACATTATCAACCTTGAAAAAACAGTACCAATGTTTAACGAAGCGTTAGCTGAATTAAATAAAGTGGCTGCACGTAAAGGTAAAATTTTATTTGTTGGTACAAAACGAGCAGCAAGCGAAGCGATTAAACAAGCCGCTGAAAGCTGTGGACAATACTACGTTAATCACCGTTGGTTAGGTGGTATGTTGACTAACTGGAAAACAGTACGTCAATCAATCAAACGTCTTAAAGATTTAGAAACACAAGCTAGTGATGGTACATTTGACAAATTAACCAAAAAAGAAGCACTAATGCGTGCTCGTGAAATGGCTAAATTAGAAAATAGCTTGGGTGGAATTAAAAATATGGGTGGCTTACCCGATGTGATTTTTGTTATTGGCGCAGACCATGAACATATCGCTATCAAAGAAGCTAACAATTTAGGTATTCCAGTCGTTGCTGTTGTTGATACCAACTCAGATCCAGATGGTATTGATTACATCGTTCCAGGTAATGATGACGCAATTCGTGCAATTCAATTATATGCAAATGCAGTTGCGGAAGCCGTTCGTGCTGGTCGTGAACAAAATCAATCTCCAGTATCTGAAGAAAGCTTTGTTGAAGAAGCTCCAGCAGCAGAGTAATAAACTCAAATATTTTCAGGGTCGATAATATAAATAATCGACCCATTCTAATGAAAATCATCACAATGGTTAAATAGAGGATTTAAAAATGGCTGAAGTTACCGCTTCTATGGTAAAAGAACTGCGTGAAAGAACTGGCGCAGGTATGATGGAATGTAAAAAAGCATTAGTTGAAGCAAATGGTGATATCGAAGTTGCTATCGACAATATGCGTAAATCAGGTCAAGCAAAAGCGGCTAAAAAAGCAGGTCGTGTAGCGGCTGAAGGTGTGATTATTTCTAAGATTTCTGCGGATAAAAAATCGGGTGTAATTTTAGAAATCAACTGCGAAACAGACTTTGTTGCTAAAGATGCAGGTTTCTTAGAGTTTAGCGAAAAAGTTGCTACTGCAGCATTGAACGATAACATGACTGATCTTGCTGCGTTACAAGCAAAATTTGAAGAAGAACGTACAGCACTAGTTGCAAAAATCGGCGAAAACATCGGTATTCGTCGTATTCAACAAATTTCAGGTGATGTAGTTGGTAGTTACCAACATGGTGCACGTATCGGTGTATTAGTTGCTGCAAACAGTGGTTGTGATGAAGAATTAGTTAAACATATTGCAATGCACATTGCTGCAAGCAAACCAGAATATGTTAGCCCAAGCGATGTTCCAGCTGATGTTGTTGAACATGAGCGCAATATTCAAATCGAAATTGCAATGCAATCAGGTAAACCACGTGAAATCGCTGAAAAAATGGTTGAAGGCCGTATGCGTAAATTTACTGGTGAAGTTTCACTTACTGGTCAACCATTTGTTATGGATCCAAGTAAGACTGTTGGTGATTTACTGGCTGAGAAAAAAGCGACTGTTGCTTCTTTCATCCGTTTTGAAGTGGGTGAAGGCATTGAAAAAGTGGAAGTTGATTTTGCAGCCGAAGTTGCTGCGATGTCGAAACAATCTTAATTGTTTCGTAAAAAACCGCCGTCAAGGCGGTTTTGTTTATCTACAAATTTTTTTAAATTATTGCTAGCTAGCCATTTTTAGCTTGTCAGGTAATTAAATAACGAAATAGTGAGACTTCATATGGTAACCCCTTTCTATAAACGTATTCTTCTTAAACTCAGTGGTGAAGCACTACAAGGCGATGAAGGTTTTGGTATTGATCCCACCGTTCTTGACCGCATGGCGCAAGAAATTAAAGAACTTATTGAAATGAATGTTCAAGTTGCTGTTGTTATTGGGGGCGGTAATCTATTTCGTGGAGCTGGTCTTGCAAAAGCCGGTATGAATCGTGTTGTTGGCGATCATATGGGGATGCTAGCAACAGTAATGAATGGTCTTGCAATGCGTGATGCGTTGCATCGAATTGAGGTTAATGCGCGTTTAATGTCAGCTATTCCACTTAATGGAGTATGTGACGATTACCGCTGGACAGAAGCAATTAGCTTGCTTCGTCATGGTAAAGTGGTTATTCTTTCAGCAGGAACAGGTAATCCTTTTTTTACAACTGACTCAGCAGCGTGTTTACGTGGTATCGAAATTGAAGCAGATGTGGTGTTAAAAGCAACAAAAGTTGATGGTGTTTATTCGGCCGATCCTGTTAAAGATCCAAATGCAACACTTTATAAAACATTAAATTATGAAAAAGTGCTTGATGATGAATTAAAAGTAATGGATTTAGCTGCGTTTACGTTAGCACGTGATCATAACCTGCCGATTTGTGTCTTTAACATGAATAAACCAGGTGCATTACGTCGAGTGATTTTAGGTGAACCCGAAGGGACATTAATTAATAATCAGGCAACAGTAAGCTGTTAGTCTTATTTATTCAATATAAGGTTTTTATTATGCTAAATGAGATTCAAAAAGAAGCGCAAGTGCGCATGGAAAAAAGTATAGATGCGTTTCAAACTCATATTTCTAAGATTAGAACAGGACGGGCATCGCCAAACTTATTAGACGGTATTATGGTTGAATACTATGGTAGCCCAACGCCGCTTCGTCAATTAGCAAATGTGGTGGCTGAAGATGCAAGAACATTGGCTATCACCGTATTTGATAAATCATTAACACCAATGATTGAAAAAGCAATTTTATCTTCTGATTTAGGGCTCAATCCAGCGTCGGCAGGTACGGTTATTCGAGTACCATTGCCACCACTAACAGAAGAACGTCGTCGTGATTTAACGAAAATTGTTCGTAACGAAGCAGAACAAGGTCGTGTGTCAATTCGTAATATTCGTCGTGATGCGAATGATCAAGTCAAAGCATTATTAAAAGATAAGCAAATATCAGAAGATGATGAACGTAAATCACAAGATTTTATTCAAAAAGCAACTGACGCAGCCATTAAAAAATTAGATGCTGTACTTGTTGACAAAGAAAAAGAGTTAATGGAATTTTAATTCTTTGTTTGAAAAGCTTAGTTGATTTAACTAGGCTTTTTTCATTTTATTTATATCATTAGCTTTTAAAGTTTTGATTTGCATTTAGTGAATAATGCTTAAATATTCTAAATCAATGGGTAATGTTAGAGTGCGCATTACTTACCCAATTTCTTACCTATCCTATCAACTTGTTAAAAATTAGTGTTACTACGCCTGTTAAATTTTTTAGGCAATAAAATTGCATTCATTGTATTAGACGGCAATCGGGCAGTATCCAGATTTGTATTATGAGCAATTTGTTAATTATTGTTCTGGTCAGTTTGAAAACAAAGCAATTACTGCTGATGAACTTTACTTTAAGATTATTAACCTGTTGGAAACTACTGAAGTGTTAACCAAGTATTTTTATTGCTAACAAAATATTGGAATGCATTTGAAAAATACCTGTCAATAATGATATGGAGAAATCACGATTCATTAAAGCTGGGTCTTTATTAAATAATTTTTCTGTTTAAATTGTCTGTAGTTAGCACAGAGTTTTGTTTTTAATTATCATAATTTAAGTATATAATGTTAGGATAATAACATCTATAGTCATATAATGTTATTATCCTAACATTACTAACAATATTTACTAGATATCATTAACAATAATTAAAGGACATTTTATGGGTTATGCAAAGTATATTGATCATACTTTACTCGCAATGAATGCGACTGAAGATCAAATACGTAAATTATGCGAAGAAGCTAAGCAGTACCATTTTTATTCTGTATGTGTTAATTCAGGTTATGTTCCTTTAGTCGCTAGCTTATTAAAAGGTAGTGATGTAAAGGTTTGTTCGGTTGTTGGTTTTCCGCTTGGTGCGATGTTAACATCGGCTAAAGCATTTGAAACCGAAATGGCTGTCAAATCAGGTGCTGAAGAAATCGATATGGTTATCAATGTCGGTTGGCTAAAAAGCAATGATTGGGAAGCAGTGAAAAAGGATATTGAAGCTGTTTTTAAAGCATGCGGTGCAGTTCCGTTAAAAGTCATTTTAGAAACTTGCTTGTTAACTAAAGAAGAAATTGTGAAAGTTTGTGCTATTTGCAAGGAAATTGGTGTTGCTTTTGTAAAAACATCGACTGGTTTTAGTGTATCTGGTGCGACGGTTGAAGATGTAAAATTGATGCGTGAAACAGTCGGTGATAAAATGGGTGTTAAAGCATCAGGTGGCATTAGAGATCGTCAAACGGCTGAAAAAATGGTTTATGCTGGTGCAAATCGATTAGGCGCTAGCGCGGGTATTGCGATTGTATCAGGCGATAAAACTTCCTCTAGCGGTTATTAATTCATCCTTCATAAGCTACTGATACAGTAGCTTATGGCTATAGATGGAATAGCAATGGAAACACAACCCAAAAAAAGAGTCAATGCACTTATTGAACATTTAAAAATAATCGATAAAATTCATTTAAAACAAGCAGCACAAATGCTTGGTGTTTCTGAAATGACAATTCGTCGTGATCTTAATAATCACTCCTCATGTTTGGCTGTTTTAGGCGGTTATGTGGTTAATCAGGCACGTCATACCATATCGCAATATTTTGTGTCTGATCAGCAAGATAAGCAAGTAATTGAAAAACGTTATATTGGTAAGTTGGTTAGTCAATTTGTTGATGAAAACGATACAATTTTTTTTGATTGTGGTACGACTATGCAATTTATCATTGATGAAATTAGTGATGATATTTCTTTCACTGCCATCTGCTACTCGCTCAATTCCTTTCTGGCATTACAAAAAAAGCCAAAGTGTAAAATCATTTTATGTGGTGGGCATTATCAACTTAATAATGCAATTTTTACCAGTATTTGTTCAAATAATCAGCTCGATGTTATTTGTCCAAATAAAGCCTTTATTTCGGCAGCGGGTATCGATCTAACTCAAGGTACCACTTGTTACCATTTTGATGAGTTAAATATGAAACATAAAGCCATGAAAAAATCTAATCAAAATATATTAATTGTCGATCACACTAAGTTTAACCAAGTTAAGCCAGCTTTTATTTGTAACCTTGATGAATTTAATTTGGTAATGACAGACAAAGTACCTGATTTAGAATATGTTTCATATTTTAAAGAAAATAACATTGGTTTAATTTATTAATTATGAAAAACATCGCAATTTTAGGTTCAACAGGATCAATAGGCTGTAGCACTTTGGCGGTCATTCGGCAAAATCCAACATTATTTAACGCTTATGTGCTAGTGGGTGGCAGTAATGTAAAAAAAATGACTGAACAATGCCAAGAATTTAAACCCCATTATGTGGCAATGGCAAGTGAACAAGCTGCACAACAGCTTAAAGCAAATCTTGTTGATCTAAAATTGGATATTGAAGTATTAAGTGGTGAACAAGCTATTTGTGATTTAGCACAGTTGCCCGAAGTTCACCAAGTCATGGCTGCCATTGTGGGCGCAGCAGGATTAAAACCGACGCTTGCTGCAATTGAAAAAGGAAAACGTATTTTACTGGCTAACAAAGAGTCTTTGGTTACTTGTGGACATCTGTTTATGCAAGCCGTAAAGCGATATGGCGCTGAACTGTTACCGGTTGATAGTGAACATAATGCGATTTTTCAAAGTCTGCCTACCGCCGTTCAGCATGATCTCGGGTTTGCTAATTTGGTTGATCATGGTGTGACCAAAATCGTGTTAACCGGCTCTGGGGGGCCTTTTCGAGATTGGGCAGTCAATCAATTATCTTCGGTGTCACCTGCACAAGCGATTGCTCATCCTAATTGGTCAATGGGAAAAAAGATTTCCGTTGATTCCGCTACGATGATGAATAAAGGTTTAGAATATATTGAAGCACGTTGGTTATTTAATGCCAGTGCCGAGCAAATGGAAATCATTGTCCATCCACAATCAATTATTCATTCAATGGTTCGTTATCAAGATGGCAGTGTTATTGCTCAATTAGGTGTGCCTGATATGCGGACACCGATCGCTTATTCTATGTCTTATCCATTACGTATCACATCTGGTGTGCCTGATTTAGATTTTACTCAGATGTCATCACTGACGTTTAATACACCTGATTTTAATCGTTATCCTTGCTTAAAATTAGCCATTGAGGCTTCTTGTCGAGGGCAAGCTGCAACCACGACCCTTAATGCGGCCAACGAAGTGGCGGTTGAAGCATTTTTGCAAAATAAAATTGGTTTTATGGATATTGCCAAACACGTATCGGCAACATTAGATAAACTTGTTTTACCTGAACCAACTACTATTGAGGACGTTGTGGCAATCGATACTTGGGCTAGAGCACAGTCAGTCAAGGTGAATTAAAGCGTTTTATACTCTCGACAGGGTGCGCCCATGGCGACCACATTTGAAGGGATATCACGATCAACAATGCTTCCGGCTGCGATAACGGTATTATCACCGATAGTTACATTTGGCAGTATAATTACATTACCGCCAATCCAAACGTTGTGACCAATAGTAATTGGTTTTGCAAACTCAAGACCACGGCATCGTGTTTGGCTATCCAGTGGATGCCCTGAAGTGTAAAAGCCGCAATTAGGTGCAACAAGCACATTATCACCAAATGTAATTTTAGCCGCATCAAGCATGATGCAATTAAAATTGGCGAAAAAGTTTTCACCAATTTCAATATTATAACCGTAATCACATTGGAATCCCGGCATTATCGTAAACTGCTCTCCTGTTTTTCCCAGTAGCGTTTGAAACAGCTGATATCGCTGTTTTTCGGCAAGAGGAGATAATTGATTGAGTTGAAAGCAGAGATCTTGAGCGTAAAGCCGATCGTTAGCCAGTAAATGGATACTAGGATCATACAATAACCCAGCTAACATTTTTTCTTTTTCTGTCATTGAATTACGCCATTTGTTTAGCGGTTAATGCGGGATTATCGCTAATAAATGATTGTAAAAATGCGCTGTCCGGAAGTGCCGTTAAAGCTCCTTTTTGAGTTGTGGCTAAAGCACCACAGGCACTGGCAATGGTCATCATACTTTCAAGCATGAGTTTATCTTCTGGCATTCCTGATGACGCTATGCTACTTAACAAACCTGCGACAAAAGCATCGCCAGCTCCGGTTGTGTCAACACTATTCACATGGTAGGAATCAAACGAAAAGGTTTTACCTTGCCATACGACAATACTGCCATCTCGACCTTTGGTCACCAATTTTAGTGGAGCATTATAGTGCTGCTGAAGTTTATTTAATGCTTCATGCCAATCTTGACTTTCTGTCAACCAAAACAGTTCTTCATCAGACAGTTTAAGAATATCTGCATCGTGACAAAACTGCGTAATAATGGTGCGCATTTCGTCTTTATCTTTCCACATTTGCTCCCGTAAATTAATGTCAAAACTAATTAACCCCTGTTTAGCGGTCAGATCTTCAATAGCGGTTTTAAGTGTTTGTCGACAAGTTTGTCCAACTAATGCCAAAGAACAAAAATGTAAAATGTCTTGATTAAAATGGGGTATTGCTTGTTTTGAAAGGAATTGATCGGCTGACGGTGAGACTAAAAAAGTAAAGCTGCGTTCGCCGTTTTTACCTAAATCGACAACGACAGTACTGGTTCGATGAAGATCATCTTTTTCAAGGCTTTGGCAGTCAACATGATATTCTTTGAATGTTTTTTCCATAAAGTGACCAAACGGATCATTACCGACACGGCCGATAAACGCCGAAGGAAGACCTAACTTAGCCACGCCAATAGCAACATTTGCAGGTGCACCCCCTGCACAAGCTTGATAATTCATTTCGCCAAATGGCAATAAATCAATAACCGCATCGCCAAGAGACCAGACTTTAGTATTATTCATTTGATTACTCGATAAAATATATGGTTAATAGGGTTTAAGGTCTGTAAATAGGTTGACGATATTTCTTATTGATATCGTCTGCTACATACAGATTAAACCAAGTTTAATAATTAGTCATTCGCCATAGACTAAATCATTTCAAAAAAAATTCATTGTTAACGTTAAAAATGTGTGACTTTCATCACATATTTTATCGCTTAATTTATCTATAGTTAACGTTAACAATTAAATTAATATACCATATAATCAGATAAATCTGATATCGGATGAACAAAGGGGATTTTATGTCTACTGCTATTGATAAAGCAAATCAAGCTGTTTTGCAATTAGAAACGACCATGAATAAACAGTATTACCCACATTTTCATTTAGCACCACAATCGGGATGGATGAACGATCCAAATGGTTTGATTTACTTTAAAGGGCAGTATCATGCCTTTTATCAACATCATCCTTATGATGAAAACTGGGGACCGATGCATTGGGGGCACGCTGTTAGTGATGATTTAGTGACATGGCGAAGATTACCCATAGCCATTGCACCCGATCAAGAGTTTGATAAAAGTGGCTGTTTTTCCGGTTCGGCAGTCGAAAAAGATGGCGAATTATATTTAATTTATACGGGGCATATTTGGTTAAATGGTCAAGGTAACGATGAGCAAATTCGGCAAACCCAATGCCTTGCTATCAGTAAAGACGGTATTCATTTTGAAAAACAAGGAACGATTTTAACGCCAGAAGATGGCATCATGCATTTTCGCGATCCGAAGGTTTGGCAACAAGATGGGATATGGTGGATGGTTGTCGGCCAGCGAGATCGCAACGATGTGGGCAAAGTTTTACTGTATCGCTCACAAGATCTTAAAAAATGGCAATTTGATCATGTTGTGATAAGTGATATCGATCCTGATGTTTATATGCTTGAATGCCCTGATTTTTTTCCGTTAGGTGACAAATGGATTTTAATGTTTTCTCCGCAAGGTATGAAAGCTAAAGGTTACCAGTATCGTAATCGGTTTCAATCAGGTTATATTGTTGGTGATTGGCAACCAGGACAAAAATTTTCTGTTATTAAACCTTTTCAAGAAATGGATTTTGGTCATGATTTTTATGCCCCTCAATCGTTTCTTGCAGCAGATGGACGTCGAATTATTTTTGCTTGGATGGATATGTGGGAATCAGTCATGCCGAGCAAAAAAGATAAATGGATGGGGGCATTTACTTTACCCCGTGAATTGATCTTAGATGCAGACAATAATGTTCGCAACAGACCGATTAAAGAACTTGAAGTATTACGTGAAAAACCTCAATCATTAACCAATATATTGTTGAGTAGTGAATTGAAAAATACGTCGATTGAATCAATTAGTTGTGAACTTAATGTCGAAATTGATCTCTCTGAAAGTAATGCAGAACGTTTTG
Source organism: Gilliamella sp. CG22 (assembly GCF_046635725.1). Lineage (NCBI taxonomy): Bacteria > Pseudomonadati > Pseudomonadota > Gammaproteobacteria > Orbales > Orbaceae > Gilliamella > Gilliamella sp. CG22. The sequence continues at coordinate 250,055 of NZ_JBIDFK010000003.1, read as the reverse complement.
GCTTGCAACTGGCAGCAACTGAAGATGGTAAACAAGCAACGTTGTTATTTATTGATTTACAATCTAATCGCATTGTACTTGATAGAAGTCTTTCTGGTTTAGAGCTTAAAGGTTACCGTAGTGTACCATTACCAAAAACCGATAAGTTAAGCTTACATATTTATGTTGATGCATCATCCGTAGAAGTTTTTGTGAATAAGGATTTATATAGCTTGTCTAGCCGTATTTACCCTAAATTACCTGCGACAAGAAAGGTGAATTTATTTGCAGAAAATGGGCAGGCTAAAATCATTAAATTAGAAAGCTGGCAATTAAAATCAATCTATCAATAATGAGTCATTAACCCACCATCTCGTCTGGTGGGTTTGTCACTGTGTCTATAAAGATTGGCGTTGTAAAAATGCTGATGCAACTTGTGTTACCGTTTTTTGGGTTTGACCTGTGATGATATGTAAAGCTGCTTGTTCGCCTATTTCATAATGGGGAAGCTGTACTGTTGTTAAAGGGGGATAAAAAAGCTCGCCAGTACCCACCATATTATCATAGCCTAAAATAGCAACATCGTTAGGAATATGGAAACCATTACTTAGTAAATATTGATAAGCAACAAAAGCGATCCGATCATTACCACAAATTAATACATCAAATTCAGGTTTTCTAGCACAGTGTTGTTTTAATATTTCAACTGTCATCATATATTCTTGCGCAAGATTACCTTGAGATGTGGATGTATGATAACTAATTAGGTCATCTAAATTTTTACCTGCATCAAGCCAAGCTTGTTCTGCTGCCTGACGTCTAATGCTACCGGCTAAAGTATGTTCGGATAAATAGATACAAAGCGGTTTTTGATAACCTTTATTAATGACTTGCTGCATTGCTTGGTATTGACCAGAGTAGTCATCAGGAATATAACAAGCTAATTGTTCGGAATCACTAATACAGTTGGCGAGCACCACATTTTTACCAAGTAATCTTTCAGGAAGCTCAACTTTTCTTAGTCCCATGGTGGTGTAAATAATGCCATTAGGGCGATAAGACAATAGCGTGTTAATGGCATGATTCGCATCTTTATCGTCAAATAAATTGACAATAAACGTATTCCAGCCATGTTGCTGGGCTGTTCGTTCAATAGCTTGTAGCAGTTCAACTGAAAACGGTGTCGTGGCGGTTTCTAATGCTAAGACACCGATAGCATGTGGACCAGAATGATCACCACGTATTTTTCGTGCAGATAAATCGGGAACATAATTGAGTTGTTCAATTGCTTTTTTTACCCGTTTATATGTTTCTTTATTTAATTTTTCAGGATTATTGATTGCACGCGAAACAGTCATCAATGAAACCGATGCTAACTTTGCGACATCCTTAAGTGAAGCCATAGTTAAATCCTTTTGCTCAGCATTAAAAGGTTAATAATTAGTAATTACTTAATGTGATGATACCACAAATAAAAATGATAAAAAGTGTGAGGAATGTAACATTTATGATATCTGATTCTATCTATTTAGTTTCATTTATGACAATAATGTTAACATTAACATGTTAACGTTAAACTTCCATAATATAAGAGTACTAAAATATGAAAACGATAGAAACGGTAGAAAATAAAAATTATTGGTTCTCATCAGGTTATCTTATAACCTTTTATGCAGCATGGTCTCTTTGGTGGTCTTTTTACGCCATATGGCTTAAAAGTACAATTGGATTATCTGGCGAGCAGTTAGGAATTGTTTACGCAGCCAACTCTGCCGCCGCTATGTTTTTTATGATCTTTTATGGCATTATTCAAGATAAATTACAAATCGGTAAAGCAGTTATTACGTTTCAAAGTATTATGATGTTGCTGATTGGTCCATTTATGATTTATGTCTATGAACCCTTATTAAAACACGATTTTATTCTTGGTGCTTGCATTGGTGCGCCGGTATTAAGCGCTGGGTTTATCTCTGGATGTGCTTTAGTTGATTCTTTTATTGAGCGAATAAGTCGATTATTTGGTTTTGAATTTGGTCCTGCTCGTTTTTGGGGATCATTTGGTTATGCCGCAGCAACCTTTGTTGCCGGTATTTTATTTGGTATAAACCCGCATATTAACTTTTGGATGGCATCGGCTGTTGCCGCAATCTTTTTTACCATTAATATCCTATTTAAACCTAAACATTATTCGGAGTCCTCATCGGGAAATGATAAAAATCTTGTTGTTGAAAAAACATCAACTATTCCAACGATGAGTGAAATAGTGTCCTTATTTGGCATGAAAAAGTTTTGGTTATTTGTTTTCTTTATTATTGGAACCAATAGTTTTTATACCATTTACGATCAGCAATTATTTCCTAATTTCTATACCACTTTTTTTACTCAACAAGAATGGGGTTACAAAGTATATGGTTATTTGAACTCTTTCCAAGTTTTTTTAGAAGCTATCTGTATGATTTTAGCTCCATACATTATTTATAAAATTGGCGCTAAAAGAGCGTTATTAGTGGCGGCGTTAGTGATGATTTGCCGAATTGCATTATCAGCAACATTAGATAATGTATATTTAATTTCATTAGTGAAACTTTTTCATGCTATTGAAACCCCGTTATTTATTTTAGCCGTGTTTAAATATGTTGTTGCGAATTTTGATGAAAGATTGTCTTCGACATTATATTTAGTTGGCTTTAATATCTCATCAAATATTGGGGTTATTGTGCTTTCATGGTTAGTCGGAAAACTATTTGATACTACCGGATATTCAACCACATTTTATGCCCTTGCCGGTATTGTTCTATTGATTTTGGTCATTGCTATATTTACCTTGTGTGATGAAAAAAAAGCTAAGCTAGAATCTTCATTATCATCGTAAAAATCGTCAAAAATATGGAAACAGATTGTTTCCATTTTGCTATTTAAATGATGATAATAAAATACAACACTTGCTTACTTGATAAGTTTGCGAAACAATGTTGATTATTGTGATTAATATTTATAGGTCGTCATTGTGAACATTACGAAAAAAGTGGTTGAAGCAGATATGTTGTGGCATACCATTCGGCAAGAAGCTTCTCAATTAGTTGAAAGTGAGCCAATGTTAGCGAGTTATTTCCATGCAACTTTACTCAATCATAAAAACTTGGGTAGTGCATTAAGTTATATTTTAGCGAATAAACTTGTTACCCAAGTAATGCCGGCAATTGAAATTCGTGAAATTGCAAGGCAAGCTTATGAGGCAGATACCACGATTATTCAATCAGCTGTGACAGATATCTTAGCGGTTTATGTACGCGATCCAGCAACAAACTACTATTCGACCCCGTTACTTTATTACAAAGGCTTTTTATCGTTACAGGCTTATCGAATTGCCCATTGGCTTTGGAAACAAGATCGTAAGTCGCTGGCTATTTTTTTACAAAGTCAAATCGCCATTGTTTTTGGTGTTGATATTCATCCAGCAGCCCAAATTGGCTGTGGTGTAATGTTTGACCATGCAACCGGTATTGTAATTGGTGAAACGGTCGTTATTGAAAATGATGTATCGATTTTGCAATCTGTGACCTTAGGTGGTACAGGTAAAGAAAACGGTGATCGGCATCCTAAAATTCGTGAAGGGGTAATGATTGGGGCTCACTCTACGATATTAGGCAATATTGAAATCGGAAAAGGGGCAAAAATTGGTGCTGGTTCGGTCGTGTTAGAGCCTGTTCCTGAGCATACAACGGTTGCTGGTGTGCCAGCGAAAGTGGTTGGATGCCCTGATTGTGACAAACCAGCCTTAAATATGAATCAAGATATTTTATATGAAAAAGAGGTTGTTTCAATTTCCGTCGACGTTGATCGACGGAAGTAAAAGAAAACAACTCACTCATTAGTGGTTGGTGGTGACATTGACATCCATTGTTGGATAAGGAATATTAATATTATTCTCAGTTAATGCGTTTTTAATATTTTCGAGTAACTCTGCTTTTAAAGCGCCATAATTTTCGTTTAATGTCCAAACTAAAACATTAAAATTCATTGATGATGCATCAAGTACATCTAAACGAATAATTGGTTTTTTAGTGGTTAATATATTGCTGGTTTGATTAACCGCTTGATTAAGTACCTGATAAACTTTCTGGATATCGGAGTTATAACCAACATTAATCACTAGATCTAAACGTCTTTCAGGTAGACGACTATAATTAATAATATTGGCACTTACCACTTGCCCATTCGGGATGACAACCACTTCATTAGTCGGTGTGACAATTGAGGTTGAGAAAATTTGAATTGAATCAATTACTCCTCTTTGATTGTTAATCACCACTGTCTCGCCGACTTTAAACGGACGGAAAATGATCAAAATTACTCCGGCAGCGAAATTCGATAATGAACCTTGTAATGCTAAACCGACCGCTAAACCGGCAGCACCAATGACAGCAACAATTGATGCAGTTTGTACACCTAATTGCCCTAATACGGCAACTAATGTCATTATGATAATGGCGTAATAAGATAAAGCACTAACAAATTTTACAACGGTAGGATCAACTTGGCGAATGGTTAATATGCGTTTTAGCTGACGGCTAATGAACTTGGCAATAATTCGACCAATGATAAAAATGATAATAGCAAAGCAGAAATGAAGAATATAACCAATTACTACGCCGTCATATTTATCAATAAGTGAGACTATCTGCTTTAAAATATTTTCAAAATCCATATATTATCCTCAATAAAGATTATAGAGCAGTTAGTTAAAGATTATTTTATATGTTTAAATTAATTGTTTCGCTAATAATGCCCAACGTGTATCAAAATTGGTGGTTGGTAAATATTTAAAGCCGGAACGAGAATAGCGAACCATCATCCCTTCACAAAATGCTAATAATTGGCTGGATAAAATTCGCTCATCGGTGGTAAATGCAACGCCTTCACGAATTTTTCGTTCACGTAATACTTGCTTAATTTGAGTTTCAATTCGTTCAAATAGCTGACTAATACGTTCTTGAAGTTGCTCTTGTTCAAACATTAAGGCATGCCCAGTCATAATTCTGGTTAATCCGGGATTTTTTTCAGAAAAACCCAATATTAATGCAAGAATTAACTGTAAACGGACAAAGGTATTTAGCTCATCTTGCATAATGACATTAATGCGAGAAAGTAAAATATCTTCAATGTAGACAATTAAACTTTCAAACATTTTAGTTTTACTCGGAAAATGTCGATAAAGTGCAGCTTCTGATACACCAACACTTGCTGCTAACTTTGCTGTAGTAATGCGTTGGGTACCTTCATTAGATTCAAGCATGGTGGCTAAAGCTTGCAGTATATCTTCTTTCCTATTTTTATTTTTGCTGCTCACAATCATTTTTTACCCGAATGCCCAAATCCACCTTCGCCGCGTGCTGACGCTGTAAATTCATCAACAATATTAAATTCTGCTTGTATGACAGGAACAATAATTAACTGGGCAATGCGATCACCTGCTTCAATCACAAATGGAGTTTGACTACGGTTCCATACCGGTACAAATAACTGACCTTGGTAATCTGAATCAATGAGACCCACTAAATTACCAAGTACAATCCCATTTTTAGATCCTAACCCTGATCGAGGTAAAACTAATGCCGCTAAAGTCGGATCTGCAATATGCATGGATAAACCTGTTGGCGTTAAAATGGTTTCACCGGGTTTTATCTCGGTTGTTTTATCAAACATTGCTCGTAGATCAATGCCAGCCGATCCTTCGGTTGCATAGGTTGGAAGCGGAAAATCATTACCTAAACGTTTATCTAATATTTTAATATCAATTTTTCTTTTCATCATGACTCGCTTTATATCGTGTTATAACAACTTCAAGTAACTGTGTTGCTAATTGTTGTTTACTACTTAATGGTAATGTTTGTTCACCATTTTGCCAATAAAGTGTTAATGCATTTTGCTCAGAATTAAAGCCAATTTTTTTATCAGAAACATCATTAGCGCAAATCAAATCTAGGTTTTTAGCTGTTAATTTTTTTAAGGCATAATTTTTAACATTTTCGGTTTCAGCCGCAAAACCAACCACAAAAGGGCGCTGTTCTTTTAACGCTGCAATATGCGCAATAATGTCAGGATTTTTGACTAACTTAATCAATAATTCATTACTATTATCTGTCTTTTTAATTTTATTTTCGGCGATAGTTTCAGCTCGATAGTCGGCAACGGCGGCACACCCAATAAAAATAGTTGATTGTTTAGCAAATTTTAACGCTTCGTTATACATCTCATTTGCACTTTTTACATCAATTCGATTCACATTTTTGGGCGTATCTAAATTTACCGGACCACTTATTAGGGTTACCTTTGCACCCATATCAGCGGCAACTTTAGCAATAGCAAATCCCATCTTTCCTGAACTATAATTACTAATATATCGAACAGGATCTAACTCTTCAATCGTTGGGCCAGCCGTGATGGTTAGCGATATGCCTGATAATGCAGATGAAGTTGAAAAACAACGTTCAATTTGATCGACAATTGCTTGAGGTTCAACCATTCGTCCTGGGCCGTAATCACCGCAAGCTTGAAAACCATCGTCAGGGCCTAAAATGAATGTATTTCGGTTACTTAGTACAGATAGATTATGTTGGGTTGCTGCTGCTTTATACATCTGTTGATTCATGGCTGGTGCTAACGCAATATTTGCTGATGTTGCTAAACAAACCGTTGATAACAGGTCATCGGCAATGCCATTGGCTATTTTAGCAATAATATTCGCTGTTGCAGGGGCGATTAATACTAAATCCGCCCATTTTGCCAGTTCAATATGGCTCATAGAGAGTTCAGCAGAAGGATCAAATAAATCAGTTGAAACAGGATTACCTGAAACGGCTTGTAACGTCATTGTTGTGACAAAATGGCTAGCCGAGTCAGTGACGATTACTCTTACGTCCGCTCCCGCTTTTTTTAAATGGCGAACAAGATCTGGGCATTTATAAGCAGCTATGCCTCCTGTAATTCCTAATAAAATATGTTTACCAGAAAGATTCATGATCAAGTTTCCTTCACCTTCAAATCAAAATCACTATATTACCACAATTCATTTAGATAATAAGTAACTCTTTCGCATTGGCTAATGTTGCATCAGTAATTTTATCTCCGCCTAAAAGTCGGGCTAATTCATTTAAACGTCCATTATTGTCTAATTTTTGCATATCAGTTGATGTCTGTTTGCTGTTAGTTTGCTTACTGACAAAATAGTGTTGATTAGCTTGTCCCGCAACTTGTGGTAAGTGGGTAACAGTAATAACTTGGGTAGATTGTCCAAGCTGTCTTAATAATTGCCCAACTTTAGAAGCAGTAGGGCCGCTAATGCCCACATCGATTTCATCAAATATCAGTGCCGGTGTATCCATTTTTTGAGCTGTCAAAACCTGTATTGCTAGCGCAATACGTGATAATTCACCGCCAGATGCCACTTTGGCAAGGGGCAAGGCATGCTGTCCGACATTGGTCGTAACTAAAAAAGTAACTTGGTCGGCGCCGTCTTCATTTAAACGCGTTTCATCAAAGGTTATATCAATGCTAAATTGTCCATTAGGCATAGATAATTCATGCATAATAGCCGTGACTTTTTTGGCGAGTGCTTTACTGCTCGTCAAGCGTTTTTGATGTAATTTTTGGGCAAGTTCAAGTGCAAATTGATGATATTTGGTAATATCTGCCTTTAGTTGTTCACTTTGTTCATCTTGTTGATTAATCTGTTTGAATTCGGTAAGCAAATTCTGATGCAATTCAGGAAGTGCCTCTGGTGCAACATGGTGTTTACGGGCAAGCGCTATTTGCTTTGATAGCCGTTGTTCAAGTTGCATGACACGCGCTGGATCAAGCTCTAAACTTTCGCTGTAATGGCGCAGTTCATAACTGGCTTCTTTGATCTGGATAGTGGCTTCTTCCAGCATGTTAAACACGTTACTTAAATTTGGATCGAGTTCGGATAACTCCTGCACACTGTTTTTAACACTACCAAGTAGATTACTGACATTGTATTCATCAGCTTCATCTAAAAGCATCACCGATTGTTGGCTAAGCTGAATTAACTGTTCACTATTCGATAAACGTTTGTATTCTTCATCAATTTGTTGGTATTCCCCTTCAATAGGCGAAAATTCATTTAGCTCTTTAAGTTGATATTGTAATAACTGAACATGTGCTTCACGTTCTTGTCGTGATGCTTGATACTGTTCATAAGTCTGGCGTGCTACTTTCCATTGCTTATAAGCTTGCTGCATTTGATTGAGCAGTGATGGCTCATTCATATAATGATTGAGTAATAACTGCTGATATTCACCTCGTAAAAGACGTTGGGGTTCATGTTGTCCATGAATTTGGATTAACATTTGTCCTAAATCTTTGAGTTGGGATATGGGCACAGCACGACCATTAATAAAGGCTTTTGAACGTCCATCTTGATTGATAACTCGTCGTAATATACATTCATTACCTTCGTCTAGTTGATTTTCGGTTAGCCAAGAAAAGGCGGCTGGTGTGTCATCAAGTACAAAGCAGGCTGAAATATCGACACGTTCAGCACCTAAACGGATAGATGAAGCATCGGAACGATTGCCTAAACAGAGCCCTAAAGCATCGATCGCGATCGATTTCCCTGCTCCGGTTTCACCGGTTATAGCAGTCATCCCGGTTGTAAAGTCAACTAACAGGTGATCGACGATAGCAAAATTATTGATAGTAAGTTGAGTTATCATAAAAAATTAATCAGTAAGGCTAGTGATAATATGAGCAGTATAGCAACAAAAATACTGTAAATAAATACAGTTTAATGGTGTTTTGTGAGAAAACTCGTGTTTATTGATGATTTGAATATCCACTGTCATTTGTTTTTTATAAAAGTTAAATAACGAAAATCCCGTGAATTTACGATGAAATATGAAAAAATTGAATATTTTTCTTTGTAAAATGAGTTTTAGATCAAGTTTTACCAATTATTATAATAGATTTTCTTGTGAATTAATCTTATTATACCCTCTTTCAACCTAAATTATTATGCAATATAATTTGGAAAATTTTAACAATAATTAAGGACATTTAACATGTTTGGAAATAAAACAAATCGTCAAATTATTATTTGGACAACTCTGATTGGTGGATTCATTAGTGCGTTAGTTAAATGGGGCTCAGAAGTCAACATGCCTCCACGTGTACCCGGTGAAGTTTCTCCTCCTGCAGCACATATTGATGCATGGCTTGGTTGGTTAGGTATTAATTCTCACTCGCTTGATTATGCTTATCAAACGGCTATCGTTTCAGGTGCAGTGACACTTTATCACTGGCTATTTAGTTTTGCATTTGCTTTTGTCTATGTGTTTATTGCCTACTTTTGGAATAAAATCCGATTATGGTATGGTGCATTCTACGGCATTATCATTACCGTCACCATGCATGGCTTTTTAATTCCACTGCTTGGTTTCCGTCATCCTGCTTACGATCCAGAGGGTACAGTAGGTTGGTTATGGAATTTAAATGGTTATGAACTTTGGAGTGAATTTTTAGGACATATCTACTGGGGTGTGTCGATTGAAATTTGTATGATTGCCGTACTTGCTTATTTTTCAAGACCTATTCGTGGTGAATGGCGTAAATAGTCCATTTTTCTAAAAAATTAACTAAAATCCTTCTGACAATATAACGTTAGAGGGATTTTTTTTGATGTTTAGATATAGAAAAAAACTATATCAATCAATAAAAAACTAGAATTATTCAATAACAGTTTTTTTTGTTATCTTTTTTGTTACTTAAGAAATGTGATGAAAGGAAAACAAAAAATGAATACTGCTGTAATTGGATATCCTCGTGTTGGTAAACTTCGTGAACTTAAATTTGCTACCGAAGCTTATTTTAAAGGCAATAAAAGCCAGACTGAATTATTAAATGACGCTGAAGCATTACGTGCTGAGCATTTGCAACAACAAGCATCACATAACATTGCTTTTATCTCCTCAAATGATTTTTCGTTTTATGATGCAGTATTAGATACCGCTTGTTTACTCAATGTTATTCCAAAACGTTACCAAGATTTAAGTTTACCGGAATTGGATCGTTATTTTGCAATGGCACGGGGTTATCAAGGTGAAAAAGGTGATGTTCGTGCATTGGCAATGAAAAAGTGGTTTAACACCAACTATCACTACTTAGTACCTGAAATTGAAGATTCAGTACAGATTAAATTAGCTGGCACAAAGCCTTTTGATGAATATCAAGAAGCGAAAGCACTTGGTATACAAACTAAACCAGTTGTTATTGGTGCGTTAACATTTTTCAAACTTGCCCAGTATTTAGGAAATAAAAAACTGGTTGATTTTAAAGCTGATATTATTAAAGCTTATCAAGATATCATTCAAAAATTTACGACACTTGGCGCACAGTGGATTCAAATTGATGAACCAATTTTGGTGACTGATTTAAATAAAGATGATATTGCTTTATTTACTGAACTTTATCAGGCGATCTTATCGGTTAAAGGGACAACTAAAGTCGTGTTACAGACCTATTTTGGTGATGTTCGTGATTGCTACAAAGAATTGGTGGCGCTACCATTAGATGGTATTGGACTGGATTTTGTTGAAGGCAAGCAATCATTAGCATTACTTGAAAATCATGGATTCCCGTCTGATAAAGTGTTATTTGCTGGTGTGGTTAATGGTAAAAATATTTGGAAAAATAATTATCAAAAAACATTGGCATTAGTGACTAAAATTAAACAAAAAGCGGGTAAAGTGGTGATCAATACGTCATGTTCTTTACTCCATGTGCCTTACACATTGCAAAATGAAACAAAGTTAACGATTCAACAACGTGCTTATTTTGCTTTTGCCCAAGAAAAACTTCAAGAACTTGCTGAATTGGGGCTTTTAGTTAACGAGTCTCAACCTGAAAATCATGCAGCGTATAAAGCTAATCAAACGTTATTTACGCGTGAACGTGAAGGCGCCAATCAAGCAGTACGTCAGAAAGTCGCTGCATTAAAAGAATCCGATTTTACCCGTTTGCCAGCGTTTTCAGTTCGTGAAGCGACGCAGAAAAAAGCCTTCAATTTGCCACTTCTACCAACAACAACGATTGGTTCATTTCCACAAACTCCTGATGTTCGTTTAAATCGAGCAAAATTCAAAAAAGGTGAAATTTGTTTGAATGAATATACTGAGTTTAATAAGCAAAAAATTGCAGAATGCATTAAGCTCCAAGAAAAGATTGGTATTGATGTGTTAGTTCATGGTGAATTTGAACGTAATGATATGGTCGAGTATTTTGGCGAAAGTTTAAATGGTTTTGTCTTTACTGAAAAAGCATGGGTGCAATCATACGGTACTCGTTGTGTTAAACCACCTATTGTTTGGGGTGATATTTCACGCTCTAAACCCATTACCGTTGAGTATTCACAATACGCACAAAGCCTCACTGATAAACCTGTTAAAGGCATGTTAACTGGCCCAGTCACGATCCTTAACTGGTCGTTCCCTCGTGAAGATATTTCACAAAAAGAATCAGTCTTCCAAATTGGTTTAGCAATCAGTGATGAAGTGTTAGATCTTGAAGCGGCGGGTATTAAAGTTATCCAAATTGATGAGGCGGCGCTAAAAGAGAAATTACCACTACGTAAAGCGGATTGGAATAGTGAATATTTAGATTGGGCTATTCCAGCATTTAGATTAGTTCACAGCAAAGTACAAGCTGATACACAAATTCATACACATATGTGTTACAGCGAATTTGCGGACATCATCAAAGATATTGATGCAATGGATGCTGATGTGATTTCGTTTGAAGCTTCTCGTTCAAATCTGCAATTGATTGACGTACTTAAAGCTAATCACTTTAAAACAGAAGTTGGGCCAGGTGTTTATGATATCCATTCACCTCGTGTCCCACCGGTTGCCGAAATTAAAGCCACGATTGAGAAGTTACTGGCTAAAATTGAAAAGCAAAAATTATGGATTAATCCAGATTGTGGTTTAAAAACGCGTGGCGAAAAAGAAGTTGTTGAAAGCTTAGAACATTTAGTTCAAGCAACATTAGAAGTTCGAAAAACACTCAATTGATAAGCTTTTTTGACGCTAAATAACGTTGTTAAGCCTTATTATTCCGCCGCCGATTTTGAGCGGCGGAAATGTCAGTAAGGACAATCGTTGGCACACGAATGGATGAAACAAATGAAAACAAATTTACTTTTTAATAAAAAAACGGTGTTCTCTTTTGAAGTGTTTCCACCTAAAAAAACGTCGCCTTTAGAGACTATCTATAGCACATTACGCGAACTTGGCTATTTTAAGCCTGATTTTATCAGTGTAACTTATGGGGCTGGTGGCAGTTTGAATGGCCAAACCACTATTGATATTGCCCACTCGGTCAAACACACTTATGGTATTGAAAGTGTCGCTCATTTACCCGGTATTAATTTTGATAAAGCAGAAATGCAAAAAATTCTTCATGATCTTAAATGTGCTGGTATTGATAATGTGCTTGCCTTACGAGGCGATATTAATCCTAATATTGCGCCTAAAGATGATTTTCGTTATGCCAGTGAATTGGTCTCATATATTAAAGAAAATGGGGATTTTAATGTAATAGGTGCTTGTTATCCGGAAGGGCATCTTGAAACCTCAACCCTAAAACAAGATTTGATACATTTAAAAGAAAAGGTCAATGCCGGAACGGATCAACTTATATCACAGCTCTTTTTTGATAATGACTATTTTTATACTTTTTTAGATAAAGCACATGATATGGGAATTAACGTACCGATAGAAGCAGGTATTATGCCGGTGACCAATAAAAACCAAATTGAGCGCATGGTATCGATGTGTGGGGTTAATCTTCCGAAGAAGTTTAAACAGATGATGGAAAAATATGAACATCATCCTGATGCATTCCGTGATGCAGGGATTGCTTATGCTATTGATCAGATTGTTGATCTTGTTTCACAAGATGTTGATGGTATCCATTTGTATACGATGAATAATAGCTATATTGCCAGAAGAATCAGTGAGGCAGTATCAACGTTACTTGCAGTACCTAAATCGGCATAATGTGTAACTAATAGAAAAAGCTGAAATATTGAAGAGTTGGTTGCGGGGGCTGGATTTGAACCAACGACCTTCGGGTTATGAGCCCGACGAGCTACCAAGCTGCTCCACCCCGCGTCAAAGAGGTCGCTATATTATAGTATTAAAATAATAAAGCAATACCTTTTTCGCGTAACTGCCCCATTTTTGAACACATTATCTATAAATAGACACTTTCTTTACTAAAATGTACGCCTTTTCTTAAATTTTTTAGACAAAAATCATTTTGTTTTTTGATTAAAAGCTAGGCTACTATTTATTGCATATTAGAGTAATTGTTATTTATTCAAGCAAGAAAGGAAAAAATGTCTAATCAATATCATGGATCATGTTTATGTGGAAAGGTTAAATTAACGCTACCATTTAAAAATACCCTTAATACTATATTTTAATAGTATTAAGGTTCTTGTTCTCAGCACATCTGTTAGCCACTATTTTTTTACAGGCTTACTTTTTACCCAATATTTATGCGTAAAGTGTTTGCAATGAAACAACATATTGTGCTGGATCGCAGTCTAATGCAACCGTTGTGGCATAAGCGGCGTTCATCGTTGTATCATAGTGAACTTTGTACTGTATTGCACTACGACGCAGAATTTTCGATGCTTCAATGGCTGCTCGCCCAGATGTAGTATTAAGAATATAGCTATATTCGCCATTTTTAATATGGTCATGAATATTCGGGCGTCCTTCGTTTTCTTTTTTGACCATTTGGCATGGTATGCCAGCTTGTTGTAATGCCTTAGCGGTGCCAAAAGTGGCATCAATACTAAACCCATGCGCAATGAGTCGTTTAGCGATCGCTACCAAGCGAGTTTTGTCTTGATCACGAACTGATAAGAGCGCTTTCCCCGATTTTTTCATATTCGATAAGCTACCTAGTTGCGCTTTAGCAAAAGCTTCGGCAAAGGTTTTACCGATTCCCATTACTTCACCAGTGGATCGCATTTCTGGCCCTAAAATTGGGTCAACGCCACTAAATTTATTAAATGGTAAAACCACTTCTTTTACTGAGTAATAAGGTGGAATAAGCTCACTGGTCATGTTTTGTTTAGCAAGTGTTTGACCTGTCATGACCCTAGCGGCAATTTTGGCAAGTGGCAGTCCTGTTGCTTTTGACACGAATGGCACGGTGCGAGCAGCTCGAGGGTTGATTTCAATCAAATAAATTTGATTATCTTTGACGGCAAATTGCCCATTCATCAAACCTTTAACATTAAGTTCCAAGGCTAACTGTTTGGCTTGTTTGCGCAATTTGTCTAAAATGTCCGGACTTAATGTATAAGTGGGTAATGAACAAGCGGAATCGCCTGAGTGAATACCGGCTTGCTCAATGTGCTCCATAATGCCGCCGATCATAATTTGTTCGCCGTCGGCAATCACATCAATATCAACTTCAATTGCGTCATCTAGAAAGTGATCAAGCAATACAGGCGCATTGTTAGATTCGCTGATAGCGGTTTTAAAATATCGCCTTAAATCGGATTCATTATAAACAATCTCCATTGCCCGACCGCCAAGCACGTAAGAGGGTCTGACCACTAATGGATAGCCAATTTGTTCGGCTTTAATGACGGCTTCTTCAATGTCAGTTACAGTAGCATTAACCGGCTGTTTCAACTTTAATTTTTCAACAATGGCTTGAAAGCGTTGACGATCTTCAGCCTGATCGATTGCATCAGGTGAAGTACCAATAATTGGTAATCCTGCTGCTTCCAGTGCTCGAGCCAATTTAAGTGGTGTTTGTCCACCGTATTGGACGATTACACCGTTTGGCTTTTCAACGTAGGCAATTTCTAGCACATCTTCCAATGTAACAGGCTCGAAATAGAGTCGATCTGAAATATCATAATCAGTTGATACCGTTTCAGGATTACAGTTAACCATAATGGTTTCATAACCATCTTCACGTAATGCTAGTGCTGCATGCACGCAACAGTAATCAAACTCAATACCTTGCCCAATCCGATTAGGTCCACCGCCTAATATCATAATTTTGGGGCGATGAAATTGTGGTTTGGCTTCGCACTCTTGTTCATAGGTTGAGTAAAGATAAGCCGTATCGGTTGAGAATTCTGCTGCACAAGTATCAACCCGTTTATAAACCGGATGAATATGGTATTGGTTTCGTCGATCACGAACGTCTTGCTCTTTAACATTCAGCAGTTTAGCGATTCGTAAATCTGAAAAACCTTTACGCTTAAGTTGCCGTAATGATTCTGAATTAAGGCTAGCGAATGATTGCGATTTTAGTTGGTTTTCAAGGCTGATAAGTTCTTCAATCTGCACTAAAAACCAGCGATCGATATTGGTTAATGTGAAAACGTCGTCTAAACTGAAACCGGCTCTAAAGGCATCAGCAATGTACCAAATTCGTTCAGAACCGGCTTCTTGTAGCTCATAACGTATTTTATTGAGGTTTTTTTCATCATCATAATTGTCAATTTTCGGATCAAAACCACACGCACCGACTTCAAGTCCTCGCAGTGCTTTTTGTAATGATTCTTGAAAAGTACGCCCAATCGCCATAACTTCGCCTACTGATTTCATTTGTGTGGTTAACCGATCATTACAACCGGCAAATTTTTCAAAGTTAAAACGTGGAATTTTAGTAACGACATAATCGATCGAAGGTTCAAATGATGCCGGTGTTCTACCGCCTGTAATATCATTGGCAAGTTCATCAAGGGTATAACCAACTGCCAGTTTGGCGGCGATTTTGGCGATAGGAAAACCAGTTGCTTTTGACGCTAATGCGGATGAGCGTGATACCCGTGGATTCATTTCAATGACAATCAAGCGTCCTGTTTTGGGATCGACCGAAAATTGAACATTTGATCCACCTGTTTCTACCCCAATTTCACGAAGTACTGCTATCGAGGCATTACGCATGATTTGATACTCTTTATCAGTCAAGGTTTGAGCAGGGGCAACAGTAATGGAATCGCCGGTATGAATGCCCATAGGGTCAACATTTTCAATTGAACAGACAATTATGCAGTTATCATTTTTATCTCGCACAACTTCCATTTCGTACTCTTTCCAACCGATCAATGACTCATCAATCAATAGTTCTTTCGTTGGTGATAAATCTAATCCTCGAGTACAAATTTCATCAAATTCTTGAGTATTATAAGCAATTCCACCACCGGTACCGCCCATCGTAAATGAAGGACGAATAATGCAAGGAAAGCCCACTTGTTCAAGTACGGTATAAGCTTCTGTCAGTGAATGGGCGATACCCGAACGAGCCGTATCAAGACCAATTTTTTTCATGGCTTGATCAAAACGTTTGCGATCTTCGGCTTTATCAATGGCGTCAGCAGTGGCACCGATCATCTCAACATTAAATTGTTTTAAAATACCGCGTTTTTCAAGTTCCAGAGCGCAGTTAAGGGCAGTTTGTCCTCCCATTGTGGGTAAAATCGCATCGGGTCTTTCTTGTTCGATAATTTTGCTCACCGTTGTCCAATGAATAGGTTCAACGTAGGTTGCATCTGCCAGTTCAGGATCGGTCATAATGGTGGCAGGATTAGAATTCACTAAAATAACCCGATAGCCTTCTTCACGTAGTGCTTTGCAGGCTTGTGCGCCTGAATAATCAAATTCACATGCTTGACCAATAACAATCGGGCCTGCGCCAATAATTAAAATAGTGTTGATGTCTGTTCGCTTAGCCATGTTATTGCTCCTGCTGGTAAAATTTAATTAACTCTATAAAGTGATCAAAAAGCGGGGCGGCATCATGTGGTCCAGGACTGGCTTCGGGATGTCCTTGAAAACTAAAAGCGGGTTTTTGATTATGATGAATACCTTGTAATGAGCCGTCGAATAGGGATTGATGCGTAACACGTAAGTGAGCCGGTAAACTGTGTTCATCAACGGCAAAACCATGATTTTGCGCGGTAATCATGACACGATCATGCTCAAGATCTTTAACCGGATGATTTCCACCATGGTGACCAAATTTCATTTTTATGGTTTTCGCACCACATGCTAGCGCTAACAGCTGATGTCCAAGACAGATGCCAAATATCGGAATATTGGTGGTTAAAAACTGCTTAATGGCATCTATGGCATACGTACACGGTGCTGGATCGCCAGGCCCATTAGATAAAAAGATACCATCAGGATGTAATGCTAAAACTTGTTCGGCACTCGTTTTAGCCGGCACAATGGTTAATTTGCAACCCCGTTCAACTAACATTCGTAAAATAGTTTGTTTAACACCAAAATCATAGGCAACAACATGATAGGGTAAAGCACTTTCAGGTTTTGGTGTTGGATGCTCATTTTGTCTTGTCCAAATGCCTTGCGTCCAACAATAACTTTTAGCACACGTTACTTCTTTAGCTAAATCAAGTCCGGTTAATCCTTTAAAATTGAGTGCTATTTGTTTGGTTGCTTCTGCATTTTCGAGTAAAGTCTGTTTATCTTTGCCCGTTACAATAACGCCATGTTGTGCGCCTTTTTCACGTAAAATACGGGTTAAACGGCGGGTATCAATATCGGCAATAGCAACAACATTGTGTTGTTTTAGATAACTGGAGAGATCTTTTTCACAGCGATAATTACTGGCTAATAGTGGCAAATCACGAATAATAAGTCCTTTTGCGTAAACTTGATTTGATTCAGCATCTGCATCATTAGTGCCCACATTACCAATATGTGGATAAGTTAAAGTAACTAATTGTTCACAGTAAGAGGGATCGGTCAATATTTCTTGATAGCCAGTCATTGAGGTATTAAAAACAACTTCGCCAACAGTTTGACCTTCAGCGCCGATAGATGTACCGATAAATTGTGAACCGTCTTGTAATATAAGGAGGGCATAAGTTTGCATGATTAAAAAGACCTTTAAGAATAAAAAATCATTATATATGAATAAAAATTCATTGCTATTAATCTTGATAAGATAATATTTAGCCATTTTATTACACTTTTTTATACAAAAAAAGCAATATTATTAAAATTAATTGAATAATAATGTCTCATTTTTGAGACTTGTAACGAATCACATAAATTATCAAAGATATTATTATGTTTAGCTTGAAAGTGAATAATTATTCAAATAGAATGGCGTGAATAATAATCTCGATTAGGAGCTTGTCATGCACGGTTTTTATCAGCGCCACTTTTTACGTTTACTCGATTTCACCCCAAGCGAAATTAATCAATTAATCGATCTTTCTATTCAATTAAAGCACGCTAAGCAACAAGGCACTGAAAAAAAACATCTGGTGGGTAAAAATATTGCCTTAATTTTCGAAAAAGACTCAACCCGTACGCGCTGTGCTTTTGAAGTGGGCGCATTTGATCAGGGTGCCCAAGTGACCTATTTAGGTCCAAGTGGGAGCCAAATAGGCCATAAAGAATCTATTGCAGATACTGCCCGTGTATTAGGACGGATGTATGACGGTATTGAGTATCGAGGTTATGGACAAGATATTGTCGAAACCTTAGCGAAGTATGCCGGTGTCCCTGTGTGGAATGGATTAACCACCGAGGCACACCCTACACAGATTTTAGCTGACTTTATGACCATGAAAGAACATATCGGCAATCGGGCATTAAGCAGTGTCAAATTCGCCTATCTAGGTGATGCGCGTAATAATATGGGGAATTCGTTGATGGAAGGCGCAGCTTTAATGGGTATGGAGATTCGTTTAGTGGCGCCTAAAGCGTGCCAACCCGAATCGGAACTGGTCGAACAGTGCCAAGATATAGCAAAAACGACAGGGGCTAAAATCATTTTAACAGATGATGTCGCTGACGGTGTAAATGGCGTTGATTTTCTCTATACCGATGTGTGGGTTTCCATGGGAGAACCTAAAGACGTTTGGGATGAACGGGTCAAACTGTTAGCGCCTTATCAAATTAATCAAAATGTGATTAATCTTACTCATAATCCCGATGTGAAATTTATGCACTGTTTGCCCGCTTTTCACGATATGAATACCACCGTCGGCAAGCAAATGGCAGCGCAATATGGTTTAACAGATGGTTTAGAAGTGACTAACGATGTATTTGAATCTCGACACAGTATTGTTTTTGATGAAGCAGAAAATCGTTTACATA
This sequence comes from Gilliamella sp. CG22, assembly GCF_046635725.1. Lineage (NCBI taxonomy): Bacteria > Pseudomonadati > Pseudomonadota > Gammaproteobacteria > Orbales > Orbaceae > Gilliamella > Gilliamella sp. CG22. The sequence continues at coordinate 230,889 of NZ_JBIDFK010000003.1, read as the reverse complement.
CCATTAAAGCCGTAATGGTTGCAACGTTAACCAAAGACGAATAATATAATACTCATCAATAAAAATGCTAATTAACTATCAGCATTTTGCTATGTGTTTGCCGACGTTAAGTCGGCATCATTTTATCAAATTTAAAAGCAAACATGACAAAACAAGCACGTAATAAAGATTTTAAAAAACACTTAAAACTTACTAATCCGATCCATTTTTTAGCGGTGGGATTAGGAAGTGGCTTATCCCCAATTATGCCTGGCACAATGGGGTCATTAATGGCGATTCCGCTGTGGTTGTTATTTAACGAGTTACAACCGATTTTATATTGGATCTTTATTATTGTGACATTTATGTTTGGCTGTTTTCTTTGTCAAAAGACATCAGATGATACACATACACATGACTCAGGGCATATCGTTTGGGATGAATTTGTTGGTATGTGGATAACGCTATTTTTTATCCCACAATATTCATTACTATGGATTGCGATTGCTTTTGTTGCTTTTCGAGTATTTGATATGGCAAAACCTTGGCCTATTCGTTGGTTTGATAAGCGTGTGCCCGGTGGTTTTGGTATTATGGTGGATGATGTGATTGCAGCGATTTTTTCATCCCTGACTGTTTATGTGTTGGCTTATGTGATTCCCTACTGATTTAAAATAACAGCATTTTTACCTTCCTGGTATGCTCGCAGGTTAAAATGATTACCTGCGAGCCATAATCGATAATGATTTTCTGTCTAAAAGTGGTTAGCTAAATGATTTAATACATTTTTTGTGACCAACCCAATTTACTGGAAAGGTTATTAAAATAATCATAATCTTTAGAATGAATTAAATTAAATTCATATCCAGAACGTCGAATAATAACATCATAGCTTGGTTTGACCGGTAAAATAATTTGGCTATCGCAAGCAATATTCAAATCTAATGCAGTGGTTGGAAACTTAAGATGGATAGGGTTATCACTTTTGATGACTAATGGCCTTACCGCCAATGAGTGTGGAAACATTGGTGTAATAATGAGTGCATCTAAGTGAGGCGCTAAAATTGGTCCACCAGCAGACAAGGAGTAGGCGGTAGAGCCGGTTGGGGTTGCAATAATTAAACCATCCGCACGCTGTGAGAATGCATTGCGTTCATTGATATACACATCGTAATCAATCATATGCGCAACCGTGTTGGGCGTAACGACAATTTCATTAACGGCAAAACCGGAATTGATGAGATTGCCATTATCATAAATTGAAACTTCAAGTAAAAAGCGAGGGTCATCGTCATATTCTCCGGCAATAACTGGACTTAACTGTTCCACGACTTGCTCATGCGAAATGTCGGTTAAAAAGCCCAAATTACCCCGATTCACGCCGATTACTCTAATTTTATAGTGTGATAAATAGCGAGCCGAACGCAACATATTGCCATCGCCACCAACAACAATAGCCAGATCAGCTTGTTCTCCAATCGTATCCAAATTGGCATAGACATTGGCTGGAAATTTAATAAATTCCGCTAATCGGTCTTCAACTAAAACACGAATACCTAATTTGATTAACCAATCATAAAGCACTCTGTGGGTTTCGATAGCGTCTAATTTGCGTGGAATGCCAACTAAACCAATACATTTAAATGGTGCACCCATAAAATATCCTTGTCATTTTTTTATTTAAGTATCATTGATTTTTTTAATTAAAAATAAAAAAATATATATTAACCTATAGAGATAACCTTGCAATAACAAAAATCGTCCCCATAATAACCTTAATTCACTAAGTTTTCGACTATATTTGGAGTACCTTATGACAGAGCAAGACAAGAACATGTCAGAAAATGAACCTAACATTGATGTAGCGGTAGAAGAACCAAAAGAATCAGAAGCGCCAGCTGAACCGAATTACGAGGAGCAATTAAAAGCGAAAAATGCACGTATTGCTGAATTAGAACAGGCATTACAAATTGCTAAAAAAAATGAGAGTGAGGCGATGATTCGTGCCCGTGCTGAGATTGATAATGTTCGTAAACGTGTTGAACAAGACGTTGATAAAGCACGAAAATTTGCGTTAGAAAAATTTTCGAATGAACTGTTGCCAGTTATCGATAATTTAGAGCGAGCTTTAGAATCTACCGATAAAAATAATCCTGAACATCAAGCAACTGTTGAAGGATTAGAGCTTACCTTAAAATCATTTTTAGATACCGTCAAAAAGTTTGGGATTGAAGTGATTAACACAGTAGATTCACAATTAAATCCTGATGTTCACCAAGCGATTAGCATGGTTGAATCGCCAGATCATCAATCAGGTCAAATCGTCAATACCATTCAAAAAGGTTATACCTTAAATGGTCGTTTAATTCGTCCGGCAATGGTGATTGTTGCGAAATAAATAAGCGATTATGTTGAAATAAAAGGGAAATGAAGTATTTCCCTTTTTTGTTTCGGTTTGTTTAAAAGATAGGTTAATACACCCTTTATTTTTTATTTATGCTGTTTTGGCAATGATAAATATCCTTTTATAAACTCAACGATTGGATCGGCTTGATTGATATCAAATACTGGTAGATGACTCTCTAATGGCTCATCACTGGCGATGGCTAGGGTATATTCGTCAATATACAATTCAGATTGATTTGTATGCCGATGACAAATAATTTTAGGTATTTTTTCTTCTTTAAATCCTTCAATCAAAACGATATCGACATGGCTAAATTGGTTAATCAGTGTCGATAAATCGACAGGATTGTTTGGGGTCTCTTCAATAAATGCATAGCGGTTATCACAAGCAATAATGGTTTGTAAAGAACCGGCTTTTCGCAGTTCATAACTATCTTTTCCGGGAATATCTAGTTCAATATTATGATGCGCATGCTTTAACGAGCCAATGCGAAAACCCTGTTCGACCAATAAAGGAATTATTTTTTTGAGTAGGGTCGTTTTACCACTGCCACTATAGCCACTAATTCCAATCATTTTTGTATTGTTCATAGACTCTCTGCTTTATCGTGTTATATTGAAGATGCGATTAATATAACATCATATTAAAAAATGAAGGCGGAATAAAGGTAATGATATGTATGATTTTTTGAATGATTATAACCAAACAGTGCATCCAAGCTTGTTAAAAAGCTTTGTTGAAACGACCAATAAAAAGTTAAGTGGCTATGGTTTAGATGAGTGCTGTCATCAAGCTAAAGAAAATATCAAAAAGCGTCTAAAATCGCCGAAGGCAGATATACATTTTATGCCAGGTGGAACTATCACGAATTTAACAGTTATTTCACATATTTTAAAACCTTATCAAGCGGTTATTGCGACCGAAAGTGGACATATTAATGTGCATGAAACAGGGGCGATTGAAGCAACAGGACATAAAGTATTAACGGTGAAAAGCCAAGATGGAAAATTGACGCCTGAATTGCTAAAACCCGTTTTGGCACATCATCGTGATGAACATATGGTACAACCTAAATTAGTGTATATTTCAAACACCACCGAACTTGGTACTATTTATAGTAAGCAAGAGCTTAAAAAGCTATATCAATTTTGTCAAAATAATCAACTTTATCTGTATTTAGATGGTGCACGTCTGGCAATGGCATTAGCCGCAAAAGATAATGATCTAACCTTTCCGGATTTAGCTAAATATACCGATGTTTTTTATATAGGTGGCACGAAAGTGGGGGCATTTGCGGGTGAAGCATTGGTGTTTAATAACCTGACGATTAACCAAGATTTTCGATTTAGTATGAAGCAAAAAGGCGCAATTTTAGCTAAAAGTTGGATTGTTGCCGTACAGATGAATGCGTTGATGCAAAACAACTTGTATATCAAACTGGGTAAGCATAGTAATTATATGGCAGATAAACTGCAAACACTGTTTGAAAATGCTGGATTTTCATTCTTAAGTAAACCACAAAGCAATCAATTATTTGTTAGTGTGCCAAAACGATTAGCCAAGAAAATCCTTGCACATTATTCGGTCGATAATCTTGGGGCAATTGATGAGGCGCATATCGGGTTACGTTTTTGTACTTCTTGGGCAACACAGGATGTTGAAATAGACGATTTTGCTAAACACTTAACAAAATGGAATAAATAGCAGTTTAATCTAAAAATAAGAGATTTATTTTTTTGATTGAGTGAGTTGCTCAAGTATCTCAGGGGTATTAATATTGGTAAAACATGATGGTTTATCACTAAAATCGACAGCATAAGCATTGATTTGTTGTAAAAATAACATCAATTTACGTTCACCTTGTGCCAAATAAGCTTTAAGTGGGGTAATGATGGTTTTATGAATCAATAAAATGGTTGGATGATGATACCGCCCGTCAAAGGGATAAATAGCGTAATTTGTCGTGGTGTGTTGGGTTAAACGAAAGATTAAATCGTCAGGTAAAAAAGGCGTATCACAACTGACAAATAAGTTCCAGTCGGTAGTGCTACGTAATAATCCACTGTAAATGCCGGAAAGGGGGCCATGATAACCCGCTAAATCATCAATGAAGGTAGGATAGCCTGCCTTTTGATATTGATTTAGATTGCGATTACAGTTAATCATGATGAAATCTGTTTGTGATTCAATACGATCAATGACATGTTGATAAAACGGTTTACCATTTAGCTGTAATAATCCTTTATCGTTACCATTCATTCGGGTACTTTTTCCGCCAGCTAAGATAATTGTTGTAATAGGTAGTTTGCCCATAAAATGTCTCTGTTTCACATTGCGAAAAATCTAAATAGCATTACTATATAGCAAAATTAATTTAAGTTATAAGGGAAAATAGACTTATCACAATTATTTCATAAACATTAAATGGTATTGAAAGATAAGTCGATACCTATGACTTTTAACGTGTCGTTTGTATTTAGTAAAAAGAATCGCTACTATTGTTTATGTTTCTGTGACAGAATTTATAGCGTTAAATATTTAACATTAATTTTATCTCATCATCTTCAATTAATTTGAAGTATACAAAAAGGTATGAATTATGAAATGTCATCGTATTGATGAATTAATGGAGTTATTACAGGCAGCCTGGGAAAAAGACTCAGATCTGAATCTGTTACAATTTCTTGCACAATTAGGGCAAGAAGCAGGTTTTGAAGGCGACTTAAAAGAGTTAAGTGATGAGGTTCTGATTTATCATTTAAAAATGCGTGACGCTGATAAAAATGAAGCTATCCCCGGCCTGAAAAAAGATTATGAAGATGATTTTAAAAGTGCCTTGTTAAAAGCGCGTGGCATTATTAAATAATAAGGAGAATTGACTAATGAAAAAGACGTTTATTGCTTTGGGAGTATTACTTTTTTCGGTAAATAGTTTTGCAGAGCAAGCCCCCGCAAGTATTGACTCTAAGGAAGATCAAACACCGACTATTACGGCACCATTAGCACCGATTGAAAAAGGTGTTCAGTATGTTGTACTACCGACTAATCCATCACCAGACAAAGAAGTGATTGAGTTTTTTTCATTTAATTGTCCTAGTTGCTACCGATTTGAAACAAAATATCATGGTGCACAACTTATCAGCAAGGATTTACCAGAAGGGGTAAAATTTAAACGTTATCATTTAGAGGATTTTGGGCCACTTGCCAAGGAACTTGCTCAAGCATGGGCGATAGCGAATGTACTTGGTATTCAAGATAAAGCTTCAGACGCTTTTTATCAGGCAATACAAGAAGAGCGTAGCATAAAAACTGCTGAAGACATCAAAGCGGTATTTTTAACGTTAGGTGTGGATAGTAAAACGTTTGATGAAACGAAAGACAATTTTTTGGTTAAAGCTTTTATGGCACAACAAACCGATGCCATTAAAGAATTGAAACCAAACTCAATACCTTCTGTTATCGTTAATCGCAAGTTTTATGTCAATTCCAAAGGACTTAATATATCTGATGAACAAGCATTTATTAATGATTATTTAAGAGTGACTTCGTTCTTAGTCGGCTTAGATCCGAAATCCAAAAATTAAGCGAGTGTCATTGATTAAAACATCTGTTTTGAGTGCGATAAATTGTCATAGTATTTGAATGTAACATGATGACAATTTTTAAGGTTGTTATTTTAAATCCCTTTGCAATATCATGATTGCAGAGGGATTTTAATTTTTGGTGAGGTTTTAAAAACGTTATTCTCGTTCTAAAGCATAAATCGGATCAAGTTTGGCGGCTCGTTTAGCTGGAAAATAACCAAAAATTATGCCAATGACACTTGAACAACTAAAGGCAGCGATAATTGAAATGATGGAAAAACGCATCGCAAAGGATGTGACAACATAATTGAAAATCCCACCAACCACAAATGATAATAAGATGCCTAATGTACCACCGATAAGACATACTAATACCGCTTCGATTAAAAACTGTTGCAGTATATCACTTGAACGTGCACCCACTGCCATGCGTACGCCAATTTCTCGTGTTCTTTCAGTGACAGAGACCAACATGATATTCATAACACCAATCCCCCCCACTAACAGTGAGATAAATGCAATGGTCGAAATTAATAATGTTAATACCCAAGCTGAGGAGTTAACGGTGTCACGAATGCTATCTGAATTAAAAATAAAAAAGTCTTTAACACCATGCCGTTGTATCATGATTTTATTAATCGCTTGTTCTGCAATCGATAAATCAACATTATCATTGACCCGAACCGTTATACTTCTTAACGAGGTTTGTCCCACCATGCGATTAATGACTGTGGTGTAAGGAAGCCAGATGTTAAGGCTTTCATTATTACCAAAACCTTGTTGTTGTTTTGTGGCAACGCCAATTATTCGTACCGGTAATTGACCCACCATCAGAATTTTGCCGATTGGATTTTCATTCTTAAATAGCTGTTTAACGGTATTTTCATCGATAACGGCATCTTGTGCTGACGAAGCAACACTGGTCTGATCAAACGCAATACCTTGGGTAATGTTATAGCCACGAACGGCAAAAAATTGCTCTCCCACACCATTTACAGTCCCCGTTACAGCCAAATTTTTAACCCGAAAATAGACTGATGTTGCCAGATTTGGGGTCGTGCTATGTACAAAACTTTGTTTTGCTAAAAAGTCGGCGTCGGATGAGCGTAAGGTGGTAATTTTATCTGCGTTGCGATCCCCAAATCCGCTTCCGGGATAAATTTCGAGTGTGCTTGTCCCTAACGAATTTATATTCGATAATATTTTTTGTTTTGTGCCTTCGCCTAAGGCAACCATTGAAACCACCGAGGCAATACCAATGATAATACCAAGCATGGTAAGAAAAGTTCGTAATCGTTGAGAAAGCATCGACAATATTGCCATATTAAAGGCATCTCGAAAACGATTATACTTAGCTTGAAAGTTGTCTTGGGTTTTAGTCGTTTCGATCTGTTTGACTTGGCGATGATCCTCTTCTTCTGCGTGATAGTTAGGATTGATTGAGTCAGAGATAATATTTCCGTCACTGATTTCAATAATCCGTTCTGCACTTTGGGCAATATTGCTATCATGTGTCACAATAATGACGGTATGCCCTTGTTTATGAAGTTCTCGCAAGATAGCCATGACTTCTAAGCCGCTTTTACGGTCAAGTGCGCCCGTCGGTTCATCTGCTAAAATAACTTGTCCGCCGTTTATTAAGGCTCGAGCAATACTGACACGCTGTTGTTGACCGCCAGATAATTGACTGGGTTTATTATTAATCTTATCTTCAAGCCCTAAACGGGTTAATATTTCAATAGCTCGTTTTTTCCGTTGTTCATTGGTGATTCCGGCATAAATAGCAGGGATTTCAACATTACCTTGTGCCGTTAAGGCGTTTAGCAAATGATAACGTTGAAAGATAAAACCAAAGTGTTCACGACGTAATTCAGCTAATTCATCAGGTGATAATTGATTGGTGGTTCGTCCTCCAATGGTATAGACGCCAGAGCTTGGTTTATCTAAACAACCTAAAATATTCATTAATGTTGATTTGCCCGAACCAGACGCACCAATAATGGCAACCATTTCGCCAGCATTAATCGTTAGATTGATGCTTTTAAGCACTTGTATGGTTGAATCGCCAGCTGGAAATTCACGAACAATGTTTTCAAGTTTGATCAGCGGATTATTAGTGTTTGTCATATCAGAATCTTATCCTCGGCGTGCGTCCATTAGGATTGAATAATGCGCCATTGTCACTACCAATAATGACGACTTCCCCTTCTTTAAGTCCGGATTTGATTTCCACATTAATATTATTATTAATACCTAAACTGACTTCTCGTTCTTCAGCATTATTTTGTTGGTTAAGTACATAGACAATTGCTTTATTATCTGCCAAATTTTTTTGGATTGCTTGAGATGGGATTGCCAATACATCTTTTGCTTCAGATAAAACAATATAAACTTGGGCTGTCATCGAAATTCGTAAAATATGATCAGGATTATCAACATCGAATAATCCATTATAGTAAATTGCTGTTTTGGTGGTGGATGACGAAGAACTTAAACTTGATGAACTTTCCGTATTAATCGAATCTGGCGCAGGTTCAATGGCGCGTAATGTTAAACCGTCAAAACGTCTATTAGGTTCGCCTAATATGGTGAAATAGACGGGCATTCCTTTTTTTACATTAATGACATCCGCTTCTGAAATTTGTGCTTCAACGGTCATCTTATCTAATTGTGCAACTTTCACAATGGTTGGTGCACTTTGCACAGAGTTAACGGTTTGACCTTGATCAACGGGTATGGCGACAATCACGCCATCAATAGGTGATCGTATTTTGGTATAACCAAGATTCACTTTGGCTGTATCAACAGCGACTTGTGCACTGATGATATTTGCATCTAAGGCAGCGATATCGGCTTTGATTGCATCGAGATCGGCTTTGGCTGAATCTAAATCGGATTGAACGCCGACCCCTTTATTGACGAGTTTTAATTGGCGATTATAAGTCAGTTGGTAATTAATTAAGTTGGCTTGTTTTGATTTACGTTGTGCTTCAAGGCTACTAAGCGAAGCTTCGGCTTGTTTCAAATCATTGCTTTGTTTTAAGTCATCAATTTCAGCAATCATGTCTCCTTGTTTAACTTGATCACCTAATTCAACATATAACTTTTTGATCTGACCCGAAACCTGCGCACCCACGCTGACTTGCTTGAAGGCGCTAATTGTTCCATCAGCCAGTACCGTTTTTTCAATATTAACTTTAGTCACGGGTGAGGTAATATAATTCACTGGCGATTGTGACGGAAAAACGATCAGCTTGATAATATAGAGAAGCACAAACAGAAAAATAGCAATCACTATATTTTTGAATTTAATTAACTTTAACAATATCTTTTCATCCTTTTATTCTATTCTTTAATCGTTTTAGCATTGTAGCGTAATAATATAAATGTTATTGATAACTATTCTTAATAAATTGTAATTATTATGAAAATAATACAGGCTAAATTATCTAATTTATATTGAAATATTTCAATAAATTCAAACTTATTTGGTCTATCACGAACATGATAGCTGTATTCTTTTTTAGAAATTAGGAAGGATTGCGCTATAATGGCGCAAATTTTTTGGAGATGATAAAGTTAATTGAGCAATGGCATTAAAAATAACCAGTAAATGTATTAATTGTGATATGTGTGAGCCTGAATGTCCTAACGAGGCTATCTCTATGGGGTTTGATACTTATGAAATCGATCCCAACAAATGTACTGAATGTGTCGGTTATTATGATCATTCAACTTGTCAGCGTGTTTGCCCCATTCAAAATGCTATTATTGCTGATCCTGAGCATATCGAGACCCATGATCAGCTATTGGCAAAATTTGAGCAACTAAAACACACAAATTAACCCGTTAGTTTGCTTTTACTTCAATACGCAATTCTTTAGGAATTTCAAAGGTAATATTTTCTAAAATTCCGTCTGTTTCGATCAGTGATGTGCAACCCAAACTTTTCAAATGTTCAATAACCTGTTGCACTAAAATATCGGGCGCAGATGCGCCTGCTGTTACGCCCACCGTGCGAGCATTAGTTAACCATTCTTGTTCAATATCGGTGGCATAATCAATCAAATAGGCATTTTTACTGTTGCGTCTGGCAAGTTCAGCTAATCGGTTGGAATTGGATGAATTTTTTGAACCGACGACAAGTATCACATCTGCTTGGGATGAAAGTTGTTTTACGGCTTGTTGTCGATTGGTTGTGGCATAACAAATATCATTTTTACGCGGGCTACGGATTTTAGGAAATCGTACTTTTAAGGCAGCAATGATTTCCGCCGTATCTTCCACTGATAAGGTTGTTTGAGTGGTAAAGCATAGGTGATCTTCGTTTTTGACTTGTAATGTTTGAACATCATTTATCGATTCAATCAAATAAATACCACCATTAGGATTATTGTATTGACCTAATGTACCATCCACTTCAATATGCCCGGCATGACCGATTAAGACCACTTCTTCACCACGATAACTGGATCTTGCCACTTCCATATGAACTTTAGTCACTAATGGGCAAGTTGCATCAAAGATACGAAGTTTTCGTTTTTTTGCTTCTTCACGCACCGCTTTAGATACACCATGCGCAGAAAAGATAAGAATACTATCGTCAGGGACTTCGTCAATTTGTTCAATAAAAATTGCGCCTAGCTCTTTCAAGTTGTTAACCACATAGCGGTTATGCACCACTTCATGGCGAACATAAACAGGTGCGCCAAAGAGTTCAAGTGCGCGTTCAACGATCGTGATAGCTCGATCAACACCAGCACAAAAACCTCGAGGGTTAGCTAAAATAATTTGCATGTTATTCGGTCTTTTGGGGTTTTTTATAACTGCTTAAAATAAATAATCCAATACCGATACAAATCGCACAATCAGCAATATTAAAGGTTGGGTAGTGCCAGCTACCGAAATTTACATCTAGAAAATCAACCACAAATCCATGATAAAGGCGGTCAAATAGGTTGCCTAGAGCACCACCTAATATAAGTGATAGTGAAAAATTTTCTAATTTTTGCTGTCGTTTGTTACGATAAAGCATATACACAATGGCACCACTAATGAGTAAAGCAACGGCTGCAAGCATCCAACGTTGACCTTCAAAAATACTAAATGCAGCGCCAATATTTTGTACATAAGTAATCGAGAAGAAAGGCAACACGTTGATTGATTCATAAAGGTTGAATTTAGTTAGGATCCAAAATTTACTAGCAATATCAACAAAGAACACAATTGTGCTAATAATTAACCAGTAAAGTCCATTCTCTTTTTTCATAAAGTTCATGCTCATGATGATATTTCGCCGACTGTTGTCGGCGCTTAATGTAATAAGTGGCTATAAGCTATTGTCTTATAGCCGTGTTTATCTGTCATTCTATTGCTAGGCGAAATGTCTAACTTCACCCTTACCATGAATGTTTTCTTCACAGCGTTTACATAAGTGTGTTGTTGGTTCATTATCAATGGTGTAATGCCAACAGCGAGGACACTTATCACCTTGCGCTTTAGTGAGCTCGATTTTAAGACCGGCTATATCACTTTGTACTGCCTGTTGTGGCGCACTGTCTAGTGGTTTCACGCTGGCTTGTGACGTGAGTAGTACAAAGCGTAATTCGTTCTCTAATTTAGCGAGTGCTGTGGCAATCTGATCGTCTGCATAAAGGGTAACAGCGGCTTCAAGAGAACCACCAATCACTTTATCGTTACGACCTTGTTCTAGCACTTTGTTTACTTCGCTACGAATTGCTAGAATTTGCGCCCAATACTCACTATTTAATGTTTCATTATCGGATAAACTAAATAGTTCGTTATACCATTCATCTTCAAATACAAATTCTGATTTTTTGGCTGAAGGTAAATATTGCCAAATTTCATCCGTGGTAAAAGATAGTACCGGCGCTATCCAACGTACCATTGCTTGAGCAATATGATATAAGGCAGTTTGGCAACTATGACGAGCAACGCTATCACTTTTTGCAGTGTACTGACGATCTTTAATAATATCTAAATAGAATGATCCCATTTCAATTGAACAGAATTGCATAATACGTTGTACGACTTTATGGAAATCATAGCTTTCGTAAGCTTGGATAATTTGATCTTGTGCCTCTTTTGCCATGCTGACCGCCCAGCGATCCAGTACCACCATATCTTCAGGTTTGATCATGTCTTTAGCTGGATCAAAGCCGTTTAAGTTAGCCAGTAAAAAGCGAGCTGTATTACGAATACGACGGTAACTATCCGCTGCACGTTTGATGATTTCGTCAGAATAGCTCATTTCACCCGAATAATCAGTCGAAGCAATCCATAGACGTAGAATATCTGCTCCGAGTTTACCCATAACTTCTTGTGGGGTAACGATATTGCCTAACGATTTAGACATTTTTCGACCTTGACCGTCAACCACAAAACCATGCGTTAACACTTGCTTATAAGGGGCTTTGTTATCAATCGCTGTTGATAGCATTAATGATGACATAAACCAACCACGATGTTGATCTGAACCTTCTAAATACATGTCAGCTTCGTGCCCTTCAAACTCAGGGCGTACACCGACTACCGAAAAGAAAGTTGATCCTGAATCAAACCAGACATCAAGGGTATCTGGCACTTTGCGATAATCGTCTGCATCGGGGCCAAGCAAATCTTTGATATCTGCATCCCACCACGCTTGGATACCGTGTTGTTCAACTAATTTAGCGACTTTTTCAACCAGTGCTAGGGTATCGGGGTGTAGCTCTTCGGTCTCTTTGTGGACAAATAACGTCATCGGTACGCCCCATGTGCGTTGACGAGAGATACACCAGTCAGGGCGATTAGCAACCATTGTCTCAATTCGTGCTTGTCCCCAATCCGGAATCCAGCGAACTTGTTTAATTTCTTGTAATGATTGGGCACGTAAACCTTGTTTATCCATGCTAATAAACCATTGCGGTGTTGCACGATAAATAACCGGTGTTTTGTGACGCCAACAACATGGATAGCTATGTTCAATATTTTCAAAATGAAGTAGCGCATTGTGGTCTTTTAATATGTCGATCACAACTTTATTCGCTTTAAATACAAATAAGCCATCTAAACCTGCACCTGTGCCCGGTAAATAGCACCCATTGCCACCAACAGGGTTAGCAACTTCAAGCCCATATTTTTGACCAACTAAAAAGTCTTCCGCACCATGGCCGGGCGCAGTGTGCACCGCACCAGTACCAGCGTCAACCGTAACATGTTCACCAAGTACAATGGGTTCATCAAAATCAAGGAAAGGGTGCTTAAAGCGTAATAGCTCAAGCGCATCACCTTTACAGCTGCCAAGAATTTTCCATTCTGAAATTTCGGCACGTTTCATGACGGATTCGACCAGATCAGTGGCTAAAATTAGGCATTCTTTATCGTTTATTTGTACCAGTTGATATTCAAACTCAGCATTTAAGGCAATACCTCGGCTAGCGGGTAATGTCCAAGGTGTTGTCGTCCAAATCACGGCATAAATAGTTAAATCGGTATGAACGCCAAATTTACTCGCAACAGCTTGGTTATCCACCGCTTTAAATTTTACATCTATAGCGGGTGAAGATTTATCATAATATTCTACTTCTGCTTCTGCTAACGAAGACATACAATCTGTACACCAGTAAACAGGTTTTGCCCCTTTGACTAAATGCCCGTTTTTGATGACTTTGCCTAACGCTCGAATAATATTCGCTTCCGTATCGTAATTCATTGTGCGGTAGGGATTTTGCCAATCACCCAATACACCCATACGTATAAAATCAGCTTTTTGTAGTTCAACTTGAGAAGCAGCATAGTCACGACAAATTTGACGAAACTCAGCCGGTGTCACTTTTACGCCTGGTTTGCCAACTTGTTCTTCAACTTTTTGTTCGATTGGCAGACCATGACAGTCCCACCCTGGAATATATGGGGAATCATAACCGCTTAAACCTTTTGATTTAATGATAATATCTTTGATAATTTTATTAACTGCATGACCAATATGAAGTTTGCCGTTTGCATAAGGAGGGCCATCATGCAAAATAAAGGCTTTTTTCCCTTTTTTTACTTGGCGGATTTTGCGATAAAGTTCTTTATCGTACCAGTTTTGCAACATTGCCGGTTCACGTTTGGCAAGATCACCTCGCATTGGGAAACCGGTTTCCGGTAAATTCAATGTATTTTTATAATCTGTCATGCTGATTTATTCCAGTTAATTTTGTTGATACTACTTTCTTAATTGGTTAATTGTGCACTGATCTTTTTCGCAGTGCAAACATCTTGTGTAATTTGTTCTTTTAACGCTGTTATAGAGTCAAATTTTTTCTCGTCTCGTAATTTTTCGAGGAAGGTTACGTCTAAATATTGTCCATAAATATCACCCGAAAAGTCAAATAGATTCACTTCTAAAATGGCTTTTTTTCCTTGAATAGTTGGTCTTATACCAATATTAGCAATGCCATAATAAGATTGTTGGCTACAACAATTTTTGACGTTAACTAAATAGACACCGTGTAAGGCTGGTTTTTTGCGGTGTAGCTGAATATTTGCCGTAGGAAAACCTAATTGCCTTGCCAATGCATTGCCATGAATAACACGCCCTTGAATGCTATACGGACGCCCTAATAGGCAACGTGCTAATTCAAAATCATTGTTGAGTAAAGCTTTACGCACCGCGGTACTACTAATTCGTAACTGATTCCAAACGTAGGTTGGCATGCTTTCGACAGTAAAATCATTTTTTTGTGCATAATGTTCAAGAAGATGAATATCCCCTTTACGTTCAAACCCAAACCGAAAATCATCACCAATAATAATATATTTGGCCCGTAACTGATTTATCAACCACGCTTGAATAAAGTCATCAGCAGACATTTTGGCAAAGGTTTGAGTAAACGGAACAGCAATAATATAGTCGATACCGAGTTTTTCAATAAAAATCACTTTTTCTTGAAATGAGGTTAATCGGGAAGGGGCATTTTCCGAACAAAAAAACTCTAACGGTTGCGGTTCAAATAGCATAACCACGGTTGGTAGATTTAATTTTTTACCTTGGGTGATTAAATGGTTAATTAATTGCTGATGTCCTAAATGTACGCCATCAAAATTGCCCAATGTCAGTACGCACTGGGAAAATTGATTTTTTAAATTAGCAATACCGCGAATGATCTTCATGAAAATGTGTTATTTAACTGTGTAATTTAACTCAAGTAGCCGAGAATTATACCAATCTTTCTTGAAGATGCACGTAATATAAAGCTGATTTTCGGTTGTTTTGTATTTGAGTTTTAGGTTTTGATTATTGTTAAATATTCAATTCCCATACGATTGTTACAAAAATCCGCTGAATTTAGGTTTACGTCAATTTTGATTGTTACCAAAAAATCCGACAATAAGCCAGCTCATTTGCCCGTTTTTTATATTCAGCTTGTTGCGCTTTAGGAATAAAAAAACGGTTTTTTTCTATCTCTTCGCACTCTTTTACATCACGTTTAATTTGTTCTGCTTCTTCTTTTGAAATTCGAAAGAAAACTGTATTAAATATACCGATTTTTGAATAGTTATCACCATGGAAAGTCACTCTGTTTTCTAAACCAAAATTTCTTTCTGATGGATAAGCGAGTCCATCGAAATTGTCTTGGGGTTTTGTGACTTTTCGCATCGCAATGGTTTGATCATTACCATAAACATAGTTTTCATTGATAAAGTAATTATCCCCTTGTTTACTTATTTCAACAAGATTGGCATAGGTTGCAGTATATTTAAAATCGGGACCACCTTCTACCCAAAAACCAATAAATTTATCGTTATTATTAGAATTATTAGACTCCTGTTCAGAGCATGCTGTTATCAATAATATCATAAAAATGAGTGATAAAAATTTCATTGAATATCCTTATATTAATAGTGATGTAATGCTCTTAAAAATTCTTGTCTGGTACTTGGATTGGTTTTAAATCCGCCACCCAGTGCGGTCGTGGTTGTCATACTGCTTGAATCTTTAATGCCTCTGGCTTTCACACAATAGTGAGTCGCATCGATTGAGACCGCCACATTTACCGTGCCAAGTAAGGTTTGAAGGGCAACAAGTATTTGTTGAGTTAATCTTTCTTGTACTTGTGGTCGCTGTGAAAAAAATTCAACAATTCGATTAATTTTGGATAAGCCAATAACTTTATCTTTAGGGATATAAGAGACGGTGGCTTTGCCGTCAATGGTGACAAAATGGTGTTCGCATACACTGGTTAAGGTAATATCACGAACGGTGATCATCTCGTCGACTTGCATTTTATTTTCAATGAGCGTGATTTTGGGAAAATTTTCATAATAGAGCCCAGAAAAAATCTCATCAACATACATTTTAGAGACACGATGTGGTGTTTCGGCAAGACTGTCATCAGTGAGATCCAACTCCATTAATTTCATGATCTCACGAAAATGTTCTTCAATTTTTGCCTTGCGCTCACTATTATCCATTGCTAAACGACAAGAAGGGGTTTCAAGATTTTTAGCTGCCAGTGCATCTTTAACTTTTTGTGCAGCAAGACTTAACTGTGTCATTAATCGTATACTCAGGTTAAAAAAGATACAGTATTATATAATACTCATTTTGCAATATACAGTTTTTTAAGTTAAAACTTTCTATTAAAACATTGTGTAAATATGAAAGATTTTTACATTTTATTGTTGTAGATAATAAGAATATTGTTGTTAATTGGGGTATACTGTTAACCATTATAGCGAATAACCTTTGGGTAATACTAATGCCAAATAAAACACCAATTATCCTGATTGATGGATCTTCTTATCTCTATCGTGCTTTTTTTGCATGTCCGCCGTTAACCAATGCCAAAGGTGAGCCAACAGGGGCTATTTTTGGTGTCATCAATATGATCCGTAGTCTGATTAATCAGTACAATCCGACACATATTGCTGTTGTTTTCGATGCTAAAGGCGGCTCTTTCCGTAACGAAATCTACAGCGAGTATAAAGCCACACGTGAAGCAATGCCGGAAAATCTTCGTCCGCAAATTGAACCAATTCACACTATTTTAAAAGCTATGGGGCTGCCTTTACTCTGTATTGAAGGTGTGGAAGCGGATGATGTGATTGGTACACTGGCAAGGCAGGCTGAAAAAGAGAATCTGGACGTTTTAATCAGTACTGGTGATAAAGATATGGCACAGCTTGTCAGTGATAAAATTACCCTGATTAATACCATGAATAATACGGTGCTTGATCCGAAAGGCGTGATGGAAAAATTTGGTGTGCCACCCGAAAAGATTATTGATTATTTAGCATTAAGAGGCGATTCGTCTGACAATATCCCAGGGGTTCCGGGAGTAGGTGAAAAGACGGCCCAAAGTTTATTAACTGAATTTAACAGTGTTAAAGATATCTATCAGCGTTTAGATGATATTGAAAAATTATCAATCCGTGGTGCAAAATCGTTAAAACAAAAATTGATTGATAATCAAAAAGAAGCCGAATTGTCTTATTTGCTGGCAACGATTAAAACCGATGTGCAATTAGATTTTACTAATGAACAGCTCATGTCGAGCGATATGGATGTTAATGCATTAAACGAATTATTTGCTTATTATGGCTTTCATCGTTGGCAAAAAGAGTTGATATCGGGCAGTTTTTTAAAAAATCAAAAAGCATCAGCGGTCAATGTGAATCAGAATATGCCGTTATTGGCGCAAGAACATTCATCCGCCAAAAATAAGCAGACTGATTATCAATGCATTTTGACTGATAAACAATTAGATCAGTGGGTAACCAAATTATCCCAAAGTCAACAATTTGCATTCGATACTGAAACGGATAATGTCGATCATGTGCATGCTAAATTAGTCGGGATTTCGCTCAGTATCACGCCGCATGAAGCTGCTTATATTCCACTTGCTCATCAATATCTGGGTGTTCCCGAGCAGTTACCGCTTGATAGCGTGTTGGCGAAATTAAAGCCAGTGCTAGAAAATCCGAAGATTAAAAAAATCGCGCAAAATGCTAAATTTGATTACAGCGTACTGGCTAACTATGGTATTAAAGTACAAGGTATTGCCTTTGATACCATGCTTGAATCGTATGTACTAAATAGTACAGAAAGACACGATATGGATAGCATGGCTAGTCGTTATTTGAATCATAAAACCATTACTTATAATGAGCTAACCAAGCAGGATAAAAAACAAGTGACCATTGATGCTATTGATGTTGAAAAAACGACTCAATACGCAGCAGAAGATGCAGATATCACGTTACAATTACATGAAAAACTGTGGCCAGAGTTAGAAAAAGATTCAAAATTAACTAAACTGTTTACTGATATTGAAATGCCTTTAGCCATTGTGTTGGCTGAAATGGAAAGAACAGGGGTATTGGTTGATGCTAAACAGTTAAATGATTATTCCCATGAACTTGCCAAACAGTTAATGGCGACGGAGGCCGAACTTCAATCATTGGCTGGTGAAAAATTTAATCCTGCTTCGCCAAAGCAGATTCAAGCAATTTTATTTGATAAGCATCAATTGCCTGTTTTGAAAAAGACGCCAAAAGGTGATCCGTCAACCAGTGAAGATGTGTTGAGTGAATTGGCTAATGACTACGAATTACCGCGTATGATTCTATTTTATCGAGGACTGGCCAAGCTTAAAAATACCTATACAGATAAATTACCTTTAATGATTAGTCCAATCGATCATCGTATTCATACAAATTACAATCAAATTGGGACAGTAACAGGACGTTTATCTTCCAATGATCCTAATTTACAAAATATTCCGGTACGCAATGAAGAAGGGCGTCGAATCCGCCAGGCATTTATCGCACCAGAAGGGTATAAGATTATTTCTGCTGACTATTCACAAATTGAATTACGCATCATGGCACATCTATCGCAAGATAAAAGTTTACTCAACGCGTTTGCCCATGACAAAGATATCCACCGAGTGACGGCGAGTGAAGTGTTAAGTAAACCTGAATCAGATGTGACGTCGGAAGAACGTAGACGCGCTAAAGCGGTCAATTTTGGTTTGATTTATGGAATGAGTGCTTTTGGTTTATCAAAACAAATCAATATTCCTCGAAAAGAGGCGCAATTTTATATCGATCGCTATTTTGAACGTTATCCGGGGGTACAAACTTACATGGAAGAGACCCGTCAATTGGCAGCACAGCAAGGTTATGTCGAAACCTTATCTGGTCGACGTTTATATCTGCCTAAAATCACCTCGACTAATGGCATTGAAAAACGAGGAGCCGAACGAGCAGCAATTAATGCGCCAATGCAAGGTACAGCGGCGGATATTATTAAAACTGCGATGATAAAAATGAGTGATTGGATTAACAACCAACCGTCTGGCACCATTAGAATGGTGATGCAAGTACACGATGAATTAGTGTTTGAAGTCAAACAAGAATTGGTTGATAAGTACAGTGCGCAAATCAAATCCATTATGGAAAATTGTTATCAATTATCTGTGCCATTAAAAGTCGATGTTGGCGTCGGTGATAATTGGGATGAAGCACACTAATTTTTCATCAGCATTAGTAAATTATAAGATGTTTACGGTTTTAGATTTAAATGCAAGCTTAAACATCTTGAAAATTTGTGATCGATTTTAAGGCGTGAATAGGCTATTGCTCAAACCTTTTAGCGTGTTAGAATAAGTAACGAAACTGAATTTATATCAAAATGTTATTATTCTGGTTAGTTAGTTAACCGAATTGAATAAAAGAGCGCTGTTAACGCTTTTTTCGTTTACGTGCTCTTTTTTATTATTATTAGGATTATTTCATGAAAATTAAAACCCGTTTTGCACCAAGCCCAACCGGTTATTTACATGTTGGAGGAGCACGTACTGCGCTCTATTCTTGGCTTTATACCCGTCATGCACAAGGTGCATTTGTCTTGCGTATTGAAGATACTGATCTAGAGCGTTCAACGCCAGAAGCCATTGAAGCGATCATGGAGGGAATGAATTGGTTAGAATTATCATGGGATGAAGGTCCTTATTTCCAAACTAAACGTTTTGATCGCTATAATCAAGTGATTGATGAAATGCTCGCTAAAGGAACAGCTTATCGTTGCTATTGCTCAAAAGAACGCTTAGAAAAACTGCGTGAAGAGCAGATGGCGAAAGGCGAAAAAGCCCGTTATGATGGTCATTGTCGTTGTGATGAAGTCCAAAAACAACATAACCATAGTGAACCGCATGTTGTCCGTTTTGCCAATCCGATTGACGGTGTTGTCGTATTTAACGATTTAATCCGTGGCCCTATTGAGATTGCCAATAAAGAGCTTGATGATTTAATTATTCGACGAACAGACGGTTCACCAACTTACAATTTTTGTGTTGTGGTGGATGATTGGGATATGGAAATTACGCATGTGATTCGTGGTGAAGATCATATCAATAATACACCTCGTCAGATTAATATTCTCAAAGCATTAGGCGCACCGCTTCCTGAATATGGTCATGTATCCATGATTTTAGGAGATGACGGGCAAAAATTATCTAAACGTCATGGTGCGGTGAGTGTTATGCAATACCGTGATGATGGCTACTTACCGGAAGCTTTACTCAATTATTTAGTACGCTTAGGCTGGTCACATGGTGATCAAGAGATATTCTCCGTGCCTGAGATGATTAGTTATTTTACATTAGATGCAGTAAGCAAATCAGCTAGTGCGTTTAATACTGAAAAATTATTGTGGTTAAATCATCATTATATTAATCATTTAGATGCTGATTATGTCGCTCAACATTTAGTTTGGCATATGAATCATCAAGGCTATGATTTAACACAAGGCCCGGATTTAATCACAATTATTAAATTGTTTGGTGAACGTTGTAAAACACTTAAAGAAATGGCGGAATCATGCCGTTATTGTTATCAAGATTTTGATGATTTTGATGCTGATGCCGCTAAAAAACATTTGCGCCCCGTAGCTAAAGAGTCGTTAGAACTCATCAAAGCTAAAATTGGTGCAATTGCTGATTTTGACTGGCAAATTGATAAAATTCATCATGCTATTGAAGCCACGGCGACTGAACTTGATGTTGGAATGGGTAAAGTGGGGATGCCATTGCGTGTTGCAGTCACAGGAATTGGGCAATCGCCATCCGTGGATGCAACGGTATTTGCCATTGGCAAAAAACGAACATTATCTAGAATTGATAAAGCATTAGCTTATATCGCACAGCGAGAACAGTCACCAGCGTAATATTATTTCAATGCCGAGCAACACTCGGCAATAAACCTTGCTAAGTAGAGAGTTTATTTATGGCTCGCTTGAAAAAACGCTATTGGTTTTCATTTATTTTTATGCTGATTATTTCATTGCTAGGTCTGATTGGATGGCATTATTGGTTGTCTTTTAAGCAAAAAAATCAGTTAACCTTAGATTGGCATGGCTTCAATATTGGTTTTGATGGGGTATCATTTGATACTTTTACCGTTTCTCAGCAATCACAATTATCCTTAACGGCAAAAAATTTGCATGTTTCGTGGTCAAATCTATCAGCAGAAAATGTAGATATCTATTGGCAGCCCGTTAACGCTAAAGTAGAGAATATTAGCGATCATGGAGTTGATGGCGAGGCTGATCATCTTGATCGATCTGAATTTGATGCCTCATCTTTTTCATCAATGTTGTATTGGTTACCTAAAGCTATTCATATTCATTCGTTGCGATTTTATCAAAACAAAGTGCCTTTGTTTGATATCAAGCTAGATATGAATAAACAGCCACAAGCTATACAGCTTGAGTTATCCACCAATACCCAATATGCTGCAAAGTTATCGACTGTTTTACAATTTAATGAAGCCGATTCCCGTATTGAGATTCAACATGGCATGTTAACGACCTCATTAGCTCAATTTGGCATACAAAATGGCGATTTATCCTTACCGTTTAAAGGATCGATAACTCAAAAACAGCTTACACTAACCAATTTGAATGATGCGTCATTTCGCTTAAAAAAAGCGAATGTTTCGGAAGATTTCATTGTTAATGATCTAAGAGGAAATATCCGCTTTCAAATTCAGTCACCGCTTCCATTTCAATTGAATCAAACTTCAGCGACAGGTCAATTAACGATTAGTCAGTTCAATGGTCTTTATAAAAATAGTGAGATTAAATCGGCAACAGGTAATATTAATCTTTCGGTTAATAACAATAATTTTACGCTTTCCACATCTGATTTACATATCCAAGAAATCAATCTTGGTATCGGTTTTGAAAAAGTTAATGTTGCTGGCGCTTATTCATCAACTTTAACTGCTCCGACAAGAGGTATCATTACGTGGAAAAAATTACAAGCGAGGCTATTTTCTGGTCAGCTGTCGGTTGATAAAGGAAAATTGAATTTAACCAGATTGCCTCAACAAATTAATGTCAGATTAAAACAAATACAGTTAAAAGATGTGTTAGCCAAATATCCGGTTGAAGGGCTTGCCGGTAATGGGGCGATAGATGGCATCTTACCAATTACATTAAGCGAAGTTAAAAACAACAATGAGCTATCATATAAGTTGGTAATTAAAAATGGTCAACTAGTTTCAACTAATCAGGGTGAATTACAGTTTGAAAATTCAGCGCTAAAAGATTATGTAAAAAATAATCCAAATATGAAAATACTCACTGATATTCTTAAAAATTTTCATTATACTAAGCTATCGAGTAAAGTTGATTACGCTAATGATATTGCTAAGTTGGGCCTGACTATTCAAGGAAATAATTTAGAGGTGCAAAATGGTAAAGCGGTGAATTTAAATATCACGCTTGAAGAAAATATCGCTAAATTAATGACCAGTTTACTCTTATCAGACCAAATTAGTGAACCGATTCGTAAACGAATTGAAGCACGATTGAAAAAAAATCATGATAAATGAAAGAGGCTATTTTTATGATACGGAATGTGATTTCAGTCATGGTAGTGAGTAGCGTATTAATGGGATGCTCACCGACGGTTAGAGTTCAGGCTCCCAATGAACCAATAAACATAAATCTAAATGTTAAAATAGACCATGAAATCAACATAAAGGTTGATAAAGCGTTAGACAATGTAATTAATAAATCTGGTTTATATTAATTATTTATTAAAGATTCACGGTTATATTTTGGTTGGCGTTGTCAAAAGTGAATTAAAAGTGTAAATCACTTTGGCGTTAATGAAATATAAAGTATTTATTAAAGGGGTTATTATGACTATTTATAAAAAGTTAACGATTGCATTATTAACAGCAGCTTTATCTTTACCCGTGTTTGCATTAAATTTAGATCAAGCGATTAACGCATTAAGTCAAGCAAAAGCAAGTGGTTTAGTGGGCGAACAAGAGGATGGCTATTTAGGTGTAGTTAAAAACGAAAGCAATGCAAGTGAAATAGCGCAACTCATTAATCAAGCGCGTAAACAAGAATATCAAAAAGTTTCTGCTGAAAGTAACGTTCCTTTGAACGAAGTTGAAGTGAGAGCAGGAACAAAAGCTCAGGAAAAAACACCTGCTGGACAATTTATAAAACAACAAGGTCAATGGAAAAGAAAGTGATGATGTCATAAAGTCGTTAAGTTCTTTTTGCAACGATAGGAAAAGTATCACGACTTGGGACTTTAATTGTTTATAAATAGTGTGTATGCTGTCTACCTTTATTATTTGCGCTTTAAGCTGGGTAAGAATAAAGGGCAAAGTAATTTAAAATTAAAAAAATTTTTCAAATTTTCATATAGTTATTTTTACGTACAAATAGTATCGCGTTTGCGATTTTAAGTGGAGAAAATCAATGTGTTCGATTTTAGGTATTCTTGATATTAAATCAGATCCGGAACAACTACGAACAAAAGCATTAGAACTATCAAGTCTACAGCGTCATCGTGGGCCGGATTGGTCTGGTATTTTTGCTTCTGATAAAGCAATTCTTGCTCATGAACGTTTATCAATTGTAGATGTTAATACAGGATCTCAACCGCTTTATAATAAAGATAAAACTCTCGTTTTAGCGGTGAATGGCGAAATTTATAATCATCAAGAACTCCGAAATCAGTACAAAGATCGCTATGAATTCCAAACAGGTTCTGACTGTGAAGTTATCTTAGCGCTCTATCAAGAAAAAGGAATTGATTGTCTTGATGAACTACAAGGTATGTTTGCCTTTATTCTTTATGATATTAATAAAGGCACTTACTTTATTGGTCGTGATCACATTGGTATTATCCCGATGTATATGGGACACGACGAAAATGGTACATTCTATGTCGCCTCTGAGATGAAAGCGTTAGTACCCGTTTGTAAAACGATTGAAGCTTTTCCTCCTGGATGCTATTTATCGAGCACTGAAGGTGAAATTAAAACCTACTATAAACGTGATTGGATGGATTACGAAAATGTCAAAGATAATAAAACAGACATTAATGCGCTTCGTATAGCATTAGAAGAGTCTGTTAAAAGCCATCTTATGTCAGATGTGCCTTATGGCGTTTTATTATCTGGTGGGCTTGATTCTTCCGTTATTTCGGCAATCACTAAAAAATTCTCAGCGCGTCGTGTTGAAGATCATGAAAAATCTGAAGCTTGGTGGCCACAATTGCATTCATTTGCAGTGGGTTTAAAAGGTGCGCCAGATCTTAAAGCAGCACAAGCGGTTGCCGATCATCTTGGTACCGTTCACCACGAAATTAACTTTACTATTCAAGAAGGTATTGATGCCATTCGTGATGTCATTTATTTTATTGAAACTTATGATGTCACAACTATCCGTGCTTCTACGCCAATGTATTTAATGGCAAGAAAAATTAAAGCAATGGGTATTAAAATGGTGTTATCTGGTGAAGGTGCAGACGAAGTATTTGGTGGTTACCTCTATTTCCATAAAGCGCCAAATGCTAAAGAGTTCCATGAAGAAACGGTGCGAAAATTAGCCGCGTTACACATGTATGATTGTGCACGTGCTAATAAAGCGATGGCGGCATGGGGCGTTGAAGCTCGTGTTCCATTCCTTGATAAGAAATTCTTAGATGTGGCAATGCGCCTTAATCCGAAAGATAAAATGTGTGGTAGTAACGGAAAAATGGAAAAACACATTGTTCGTGAAGCATTTGAATCTTATTTACCTGCGTCTGTGGTTTGGCGTCAAAAAGAGCAATTCTCTGATGGTGTTGGTTATAGTTGGATCGATACTTTAAAAGAGATTGCAGAAAGCAAAATTACGGATCAACAATTGGAAAATGCAAAATTCCGTTTCCCTTATAATACGCCAACGTCGAAAGAAGCTTACATGTACCGAGAAATTTTTGATGAGCTATTCCCCGTTGAAAGTGCAGCACATTGTGTGCCGGGTGGTCCAACTGTTGCTTGTTCTACGGCAAAAGCGATTGAATGGGATGAGTCATTCAAAAATCTTAATGATCCATCAGGTCGTGCGGCAGTAGGTGTACATAATGATGCTTATAAAAAATAAGCGTTAAATGTTGTTATTCATTGATATAAAAAAACGGGGAAATTACCCCGTTTTTTATTGCTCTCATCACTTGTTTTAATAACAGCGACAATTAGTGAGCAGCGCCTTTAGGTGCACCAATTGGTAAAATAGTGCGTCCGTATTGTTCGTTAAGTACTTCAGCCATTGCTAAATAAATCGCACTTGCACCACAAATAATCCCTTCAAAGCCTGCGATATGAATGATGCTGTGATTACCAGAAATATTACCAATTGCTAATAAAGCAAACAGGACAGTTAAACTAGCAAAAACAAATTGTAATACTCGATTACCTTTTAACGTACCGATAAACATGAATGCGGTGAAAATCCCCCATAATGCGAGGAAGATACCAACGAAGGTTGCATCGGTTGGTGCTGTTGCTGGCGAGGTTGGTAAATACCAAATGCCAACAAGCGCAATCCAAAAGAAACCATATGAAGTAAACGCTGTTGTCCCAAAAGTATTACCTTTACGAAATTCTAAAATTCCAGCGATCACTTGTGCTAGTCCACCATAAAAAATACCCATAGAGACGATTGCTGTCATCACAGGGAAAAATCCCGCATTATGAATATTCAATAAAATGGTTGTCATACCAAATCCCATTAGTCCTAGTGGACCTGGATTTGCAAGTTTAGTTTGTTCCATAAGGATCCTATAAAATGTGTCTTAATAAAAAAAGAGCGGCAATAATAAGTGTAGAAAACTTTATAATCAAGATTTATGCAAAAATAATTTTTCATTCCCCCCCTTGATATTAATAATAATGTTCCCATCTATGTGGAAACACTAACATTTCTTTGACTAAATTAAAGACTTGAAAATCACAATTTCAGTCTTATATATAAGAAATAAAATACAGGTTTTGAGGAGAAAAGATTATGGGTAAAATTATTGGTATCGATTTAGGTACAACAAATTCATGTGTTGCAGTAATGGATAATGGTCAAGCTAAAGTTTTAGAAAATGCTGAAGGTGACCGTACAACCCCGTCGATTATTGCTTACACACAAGATGGTGAAATTTTAGTTGGTCAACCAGCAAAACGTCAGGCAGTAACCAATCCACAAAATACATTATTTGCCATTAAACGTTTAATTGGTCGTCGTTATGAAGATGCTGAAGTACAACGTGATGTGGGTATTATGCCATATAAAATTGTTAAAGCTGATAACGGCGATGCGTGGGTAGATGTAAAAGGTCAAAAAATTGCGCCACCACAAATTTCTGCTGAAGTACTAAAGAAAATGAAGAAAACTGCAGAAGATTATCTTGGTGAGCCAGTAACAGAAGCGGTTATTACCGTTCCAGCTTACTTTAATGATGCTCAACGTCAAGCAACTAAAGATGCGGGTCGTATTGCTGGTCTAGATGTTAAACGTATTATTAACGAACCAACAGCCGCTGCACTTGCTTATGGTTTAGATAAAGATGTGGGTAACCGCACAATTGCAGTCTATGACCTTGGTGGTGGTACATTTGATATTTCAATTATCGAAATTGATGATGTCGATGGCGAAAAAACTTTCGAAGTATTAGCAACTAATGGTGATACTCACTTAGGTGGTGAAGATTTTGACTCTCGTTTAATTAACTATTTAGTTGATGAGTTTAAACGTGAACAAGGTTTCGATCTTAAAAATGATCCACTTGCAATGCAACGTTTAAAAGAAGCAGCAGAGAAAGCAAAAATCGAATTGTCATCAGCGCAACAAACGGATATCAACTTACCTTATATCACAGCTGATGCATCAGGCCCTAAACATTTAAATATCAAAGTGACACGCGCTAAACTTGAATCTTTAGTCGAAGATTTAGTTAAACGCTCTATGGAACCAGTGAAAACAGCATTAAAAGATGCAGGTCTTACTGTTTCTGATATTAAAGATGTGATTTTAGTTGGTGGTCAAACACGTATGCCAATGGTACAAAAAGCCGTTGCAGACTTCTTTGGCAAAGAACCTCGTAAAGACGTTAACCCTGACGAAGCAGTAGCAGTAGGTGCTGCGGTACAAGGTGGTGTATTAGGTGGTGATGTTAAAGATGTATTATTACTTGACGTAACCCCATTATCATTAGGTATTGAAACAATGGGTGGTGTAATGACTACCTTGATTGAGAAAAACACAACTATTCCAACTAAACATAGTCAAGTGTTCTCAACGGCTGAAGATAATCAATCTGCGGTAACAATTCATGTGTTACAAGGTGAGCGTAAACGTGCTGGTGATAATAAATCACTAGGTCAATTTAACCTTGATGGTATTCAAGCTGCACCACGTGGTATGCCACAAATTGAAGTGACCTTTGATATTGATGCCGATGGTATCTTACATGTATCAGCAAAAGATAAAAATACTGGTCGTGAACAAAACATTACCATTAAAGCTTCTTCAGGTTTAAGTGAAGAAGAAATCCAAAAAATGGTCAATGATGCGGAAGCGAATGCTGAAGCTGACCGTAAGTTTGAAGAGTTAGCACAAGTACGTAACCAAGCGGATCACCTTGTTCACTCAACTCGTAAACAAGTGACTGATGCAGGCGATCAATTATCTGCTGATGATAAAAAAGCGATTGAAGATGCGGTAACTGCATTAGAAAATGCTGCTCGTGGTGAAGATAAAGCTGAAATTGAAGCTAAAATCAATGCTTTAATGGAAGCATCAAAAAAATTACTTGAATTAGCTCAACAACAAGCTCAAGCAGATCAATCTGCAGGTCAAGCAAATAATGGTAGCGCTTCGGCACAAGATGATGTTGTTGATGCTGACTTCAAAGAAGTTGATGATGATAAAAAATAATCGTTAACTAAAATGTTTTTTAATGAGTTATTTCAACGAGTTTTAGACATGTAACACATTAAACGGGCGCGAGGTAACTCAAGCCCGTTT
This sequence comes from Gilliamella sp. CG22, assembly GCF_046635725.1. NCBI lineage: Bacteria > Pseudomonadati > Pseudomonadota > Gammaproteobacteria > Orbales > Orbaceae > Gilliamella > Gilliamella sp. CG22. The sequence continues at coordinate 202,556 of NZ_JBIDFK010000003.1, read as the reverse complement.
AGTTGTTTATGCAATAAAAAATAAAGGTTAATTATGGCGAAGAAAGATTATTATGAAACATTAGGCGTGAGTAAAAGTGCCAGTGAAGCTGAGATAAAAAAAGCCTATAAACGCCTAGCCATGAAATATCATCCTGACAAAAATCAGGATAATAAAGCTGAAGCAGAAGCGAAATTCAAAGAAGTTAAGGAAGCTTATGAAGTATTAACCGATTCGCAGAAGAAAGCGGCTTATGATCAATATGGTCATGCAGCCTTTGAACAAGGGCATGGCGGCGCAGGCGGCGGTGGTTTTGGTGGCTTCGGTGGTTTTGGCGGAGGTTCTGCATTTGATGATATCTTTAGTGATTTCTTTGGTGGTGGTCGTGGACGTAGTCAAACTTCCTCACGCGGTGCGGATCTGCAATATAATATCTCGTTAACACTGGAAGAAGCTGCTGCAGGCGTCAGCAAAGAGATAAAAGTACCGACTTGGGTAACTTGTGATGTATGTCACGGACAAGGAACTGAAAAAGCTTCAGATGTAATGACGTGTGAAACCTGTCATGGTGCAGGTGTTGTACAAATGCGACAAGGTTTTTTTGCTGTGCAGCAAGAGTGTCCAACCTGTCATGGTCGGGGTAAAGTAGTAAAAAATCCATGTAAAAAATGTCATGGTGAAGGACGAGTTCAGAAAACTAAAACGCTTTCTGTAACGATTCCTGCCGGAGTTGATACCGGTAGTCGTATTCGACTTTCTGGAGAAGGTGAAGCAGGTTTAAATGGCGCACCAGCTGGTGATTTATATGTTCAAATGCAAATTAAACCACATGCTATTTTTGAACGTGATGGTACTAACTTACATTGTGAAATTCCAATTAACATTGCTTTAGCATCGCTAGGTGGAGAAGTAGAAGTACCAACACTTAATGGTAAAGTAAGCTTAACTATTCCTGCTGAAACACAAACAGGTAAAGTGTTCCGCTTACGAGGTAAAGGCGTTAAATCGTTACGTGGAAGTTCAATTGGTGATCTTTATTGCCATGTGGTTGTTGAAACACCAGTTAATTTAACCAGTAAACAGAAGGAATTACTTAAAGAGTTAGGTGAAAGTTTTAAAGCCGATAAAAGCTCTAAGCACAGTCCAAAAGAAAAAAGCTTTTTTGATAAAGTGAAGAAGTTTTTTGGTTAAAAAGACGGATTTAGCTATAAACGAGATTAGTTTTGCTAATCTCGTTTTTTTATGCTTTTATCTTTGATTTTATTAGATGCTATTACCATAATGTTTAAACATACTCTTTATTATCTACTTTTAGCTGTTTTAAGCGATCTATCTTCTCAAATTTAGTAGTACAGCTGTATAAATGCTATTAATAGGTATCTTCAAGAAGGAAATCTATTGAGATATCGATCTGATTAAATAGAAGTTGCAATTAATGCAACTTTAGAAACTAATAAAAACAGAATTCATTGCTAGAATATAGTTAACAGTTGTTAGAAGTAGGTTGTGGCTTGGTAAAGATGAGGTATTAGCCATTTATCTTGCTCAGTATATCGCAAGACAAAATAAGATGCTTTCTATATATTTAGTGTGATTTCGTTCCAGTTTGATCACACGATTGAGGCTGGGTTGATTGAGCTTATGAATAACAGATAAAAATAAACCCAGTAAGTACTGGGTTTTATAATGTGTTATCAAAAAATTACATTTTAGTTGTAAATGTACGAGCGATAACGTCGCGTTGTTGTTCTGCTGTTAATGAGTTAAAACGTACAGCATAACCAGAAACACGAATAGTTAATTGTGGATATTTTTCTGGGTGTTGTACGGCATCTTCAAGTGTTTCACGACGAAGTACGTTAACATTTAAATGTTGTCCACCTTCAACTTTGATAGTTGGTGCAATATCTAAAGGAATTTCACGATATTCAAACTGACCAAGTTCAGCTGTTGGAATAACTTGATCTTCTTTATATACTGATTTAGCTGCGACACAACGCGCTTCATTAGTCGAGTCATCTAATAACCAAAAAGAATTAAGAAGTGCTGAGTTGTCAGCTTTAGTAATTTGGATACCTGTAATCATTTTAAAACCTCCTATGAGCGTTATTGCCCCTAAAATATTAGGGTTAATATAACACTTATATAATTTGATTAAAGTCAAAAAAAGCTATTAATACGATAAGCTGTACCTTTTATTTAACTTTTAGAGCACTATAGGTTATGATGAGTAAAAATGAGAATTTTTTAGCAAGATATATTAAGTAATTTTTACGGCGTGGACAAACTATGACAACACAATTAACATGGCATGATGTTATTGGTACTGAAAAAGATAAACCTTATTTTCAAAAAATCATGCAATTTGTTACCGCTGAGCGTAATAGCGGTAAAATCATTTATCCTCCTCAACACGATGTATTTAATGCATTTCGTTTTACTGCTTTTAATGACATCAAAGTTGTCATTTTAGGTCAAGATCCTTATCATGGACCGAATCAAGCACATGGACTTTCCTTTTCCGTGTTACCGGGAGTTAAACCTCCTCCTTCATTATTAAATATTTATAAAGAGTTATCTACCGATATTCCTAGTTTTCAGATCCCTTCTCATGGTTATTTAGCATCTTGGGCGACTCAAGGGGTACTTTTGCTTAATACAGTATTAACGGTGGAAGCTGGTCAAGCTCATTCACATGCCAAAATAGGTTGGGAGACTTTTACCGATAATGTTATAGCGGCTATAGACAAACATCTTGAGGGAGTGGTGTTTTTATTATGGGGATCACCTGCGCAAAAAAAAGGGCAATTTATTAATCGGCAAAAGCATCATGTATTAACTTCTGTGCATCCTTCACCTTTATCAGCCCATCGTGGATTTTTAGGTTGTAAACATTTTTCCAAAGCTAATGATCTTATTGTGCAACAAGGTAAAGCAGCTATTGACTGGCAACCTAAATTACCTTGAAATTAGACATAATTATATAAATTATTGGGTTTTTTTAAAGCGATTTAGAAGTGAAGTTAAACTAAAAATAGTCAATACGATAATGTGTTGTTAATATTCTCATCAGGTTAGCTGATGAGAATAAAAAAACTTACTGAATCCCTTTAGGATTTTCGCCATATTGGTTGCTACCAGGTGTTGAATCTGTAGCTAAAAAGACGATTAAAATAATACCACCAACAAGAGGAATAAGAGCGATCAACATGAGCCAGCCTGATTTATTTGTATCGTGTAAACGACGAGCAGTTACAGCAAGATTAGGTAATAAGCTCCCAAATGCAACAATAAGATATAAGATAGCGCTTAAAGTTTCAGAAATAAAACCTATCACACTAAGATTCACAGCTTGTATAATTAATAAGAATAAAATAAACATCCAGTACTCTTGACGACGAGCACGGCCATTAAAATTAACATAATTTTTTGTAAAACAATTAATAAACCAATTCATCCTATTTCTTTCCTATAAAATTTAATAATTAACAATTAAAAACCACCTTATTAAGGCGGCTGGTTATTCTAATCAAAAAAATTACATAAAACAAATTTTTCATCAATTTTATACTTTTTACATATTATTATCTTTTTTAGTTTTATAAAACTTAGCAATTTAATTTGAGTTTTCTCTCGCTTCTATCTATGTTAAAATCACCCCTCAGTGGTTATTTAAAGTGACCAAAATCTTTCAGCAAAATAACACTGAGGCCCCCCATGAAAATAGTTGAAGTTAAACACCCTCTTGTACGTCATAAAATCGGTTTAATGCGCGAACATGATATTAGTACTAAAGACTTTCGTGCGCTTGCCAGCGAAGTTGGTAGTTTATTAACTTATGAAGCCACGGCTGACTTACCTACTGAAAAAGTGACCATTGAAGGTTGGTGTGGACCTGTTCAAATTGAGCAAATCAAAGGTAAAAAAATAACTGTAGTACCAATCCTGCGTGCCGGTTTAGGTATGATGGATGGTGTGCTTGAGCATGTGCCTAGTGCTCGTATTAGCGTCGTTGGGTTTTATCGTAATGAAGAGACCCTTGAGCCAGTGCCTTATTTCCAAAAATTAACGTCGGACATTGCGGAACGAATGGCTTTGGTTGTTGACCCTATGCTAGCAACGGGTGGTTCAATGGTGGCGACGATTGATTTATTAAAACAAGCAGGATGTAAAAACATTAAAGTATTAGTTTTAGTGGCTGCACCTGAAGGTATCAAAACATTAGAAAAAGCCCATCCAGATGTTGAACTCTATACTGCATCCATTGATGAACGGTTAAATGAACAAGGTTACATTTTACCAGGACTTGGCGATGCTGGAGATAAAATATTCGGCACTAAATAAAATTTCATTTTTTAAACCGGCTTAGCCGGTTTTTTTATGCTTAAAAAATGAGTTTAAAAGATTAAGTTGAAGTGGAGATGATCAACATGTCAAATAAAATAAATGATAAACAAAAATCTAAAACATCACAGGAGAAACCTGCTTGGCAAGATATTTTTACTGGTGCACAAATGCTCTTTGTTGCTTTTGGTGCGTTAGTGTTAGTGCCACTATTAACGGGTTTAAATCCTAATGTCGCATTGTTTACAGCGGGTATAGGCACATTATTGTTTCAACTCACCACGAAAGGCAAAGTACCGGTATTTTTAGCTTCCTCATTTGCCTTTATTGCACCGATCTCTTTTGGTGTAGCTCAATGGGGGATTCCTGCAACTTTGGGGGGATTGGTTGCAGCAGGATTTGTGTTTATGTTTTTTGCTTTATTAGTCAAACTAAATGGCAAACATGTTATCGATCGTATTTTACCGCCAGTGGTAACTGGCCCTATTATAATGGTCATTGGTTTATCTCTTGCGCCTGTCGCAGTGGGTATGGCAATGGGTAAAGATAGTGGTCTTCAGGTTAAGGATTATCAATTAATTATGATTTCAATGTCCTCATTATTGACTACGCTGATTGTGGCAATTTGGGCAAAAGGGTTTTTCAAACTTGTTCCAATTATTGCAGGTATTGTCGTTGGTTATGTGATGTCTTGGATAATGGGTATTGTCAACTTTCAACCGGTTATTGATGCACCATGGTTTAAGATACCGGATTTCACTTTTCCTGAATTTCATTGGCAAGCTATTTTATATATGATACCTATTGTTATTGCACCAACGATTGAGCACGTTGGTGATATCATGGCGATTAGTTCTGTTACTGGCAAAGATTATACTCGTGAACCGGGATTACAACGCACACTTTTGGGGGATGGGTTAGCAACTTCGACCGCAGGCTTTTTTGGTGGCCCGCCTTGTATTACCTATGCAGAAGTGATTGGGGCCGTCACCTTAACACGAAATTTCAAAACTCGTGTAATGACATGGGCAGCAATTTGGGCGATTTTAATGTCATTTATTGGTAAAATCGGCGCATTTTTGAGTACTATCCCAATTGTTGTTATGGGCGGAATTATGGTGCTTTTATTTGGTTCGATTGCATCCGTTGGCATTAATATATTAATCAAACATAAAGTTGATCTTTCCGTTTCGCGCAATATGTGTATTGTTTCATTAGTGTTGGTGTTTGGTATTGGTGGGATGATTTTTGATTTTGGTTCTTACGCATTGCAAGGGATAAGTTTATGTGGCATTTTAGCTATTTTATTAAATTTAATCTTACCTTATCCGAGCAAAACAGTAAAAACTGATTAAGATTAAGATATCACGGTTAACGAATCAATCGTTAACTGTGATAAATTAAACTAAAGAAAGGGCGCGATATTTTCATAAAATATATCATTTATTTATCAATAAAAAGTGAGTAGACACTCACTTTTTTTAGTCTCTGGTTAATGACTAATGACATGTTATTCGTCGTTTTTCTTAATGGATAAGAAACTTATCCTAATTTTACATTAAATAAAGTTTAATTTTTAGTCCTGATTTTTTCACGATGAATAACTATGTTGAGTCCCATTTCTGTGGTTGGTAAGCGATAACTTATTTAAGTTTGTAGATTTTAAGAAAATATCATTATTTCTCTGTATATTATTTATACTGATTCAATTTAAAAAATGTTGAATTGTTGAAATACGCTTGATTAAGATGAACTCACATTTTTAGTCGCTTGAAAAACATTATTCAGTTTGTATAGAAAAGTCAGTAATGGCTTACTTAATTGTTAACAAATTGATAAACATAAAATATTTTACGAATTTTTGGTATGGTGGAAAGCTAAACTAGAATTATTTTTAGTTGTATAAAAGATATTTGCATTACAATAAAAAACTCACTTATTTGTTGAGATAAGTGAGTTTTCAATAGTAGAGTATCTTATTTTATTGGACGCATGGTTGGGAATAAAATGACATCACGAATAGTATGACTATTCGTAAATAACATCACCGTTCGGTCAATACCAATGCCTAATCCAGCTGTCGGTGGTAATCCATGTTCTAAAGCCGTAATATAATCTTCATCATAGAACATTGCTTCATCATCACCGGCATCTTTTTGTGACACTTGATCAGCAAAACGTTGAGCTTGGTCTTCCGCATCGTTAAGTTCTGAGAAGCCATTGCCAATTTCACGCCCACCAATAAAGAACTCGAATCGGTCTGTAACAAATGGATTTTCATCATTTCGACGAGCCAGTGGTGATACTTCAGCAGGATATTCGGTAATAAATGTCGGTTGAATCAGATTGGCTTCAGCAACCTCTTCAAAAATTTCAGTCACAACTCGACCAAGTCCCCAACCTTTTTCAATTTTGATACCTACTGCGCTAGCAATGGCACATGCTTTATCAAAATCATCCAAATCAGCATTATTGGTTTCTGGACGATAATGGCATATAGCTTCACGCATAGTCATTTTAATAAAAGGTTTACCAAAATCGAAGGTATGTTCACCATATTGAACAACGGTATTACCCGTTACAGCGATTGCCAGACGGCGGAATAATGCTTCAGTTAGCACAATCAAATCTTTATAATCAGCATACGCCATATACATTTCCATCATGGTAAATTCTGGATTATGTCTTGGCGATACCCCTTCATTACGGAAGTTACGATTAATTTCAAAGACACGCTCAAAACCACCGACAACCAGACGTTTTAAGTAAAGTTCTGGTGCGATACGTAAGTACATATCTAAATCAAGGGCATTATGATGCGTAATAAAAGGTTTCGCTGACGCCCCACCAGGAATAACTTGCATCATCGGTGTTTCAACTTCCATAAAGTGATTTTCAAGCATGAAATTGCGAATTTCAGTTACCACTTTTGAACGAGCGATAAATGTATTTCTCGATTCTTCATTTGTGATGAGATCCAAGTAGCGTTGACGATAACGCATTTCTTGATCTGCAAGCCCATGGAATTTATCCGGTAATGGACGAAGTGCTTTAGTTAATAAGCGAATTTCTTCACAGTGAATAGAAAGTTCGCCAGTTTTAGTTTTAAATAAATAACCTTTAGCACCGACAATATCCCCTAAATCCCATTTTTTAAATTGCTCGTTGTAGTAATTTTCGGGAAGATCATCACGCGTTACATAAAGTTGAATTTGCCCAGCAACGTCTTGTAAAGAGACAAAAGAAGCTTTACCCATTATACGGCGCATCATCATTCGACCGGCAACAGTGACAGTAATTTTATTCTCAATTAATTCTTCGTTGGTTTTATCGTCATACAATTTATGAAGATCACTTGAAATAGCATCACGACGAAAGTCATTTGGGAAAGCAATGCCTTGCTCGCGAATATTTGCTAGTTTTTCACGACGTATAGTTAGCTCGTTATTTAACTCTTCAATATGGTTTTGTTGCTCTTGCTGTGTTGACATAATTTTACCTTTTATTTATCACCAAGCAGTTTATAAACCTGCTTTTAAGCTTTCTTCAATAAATTGATCTAAATCACCGTCTAAAACGGCCTGAGTGTTGCGTGTTTCAACGCCGGTACGCAAATCTTTGATTCTTGAATCATCAAGCACATAAGAACGGATTTGACTACCCCAACCGATATCCGATTTGTTCTCTTCCATCTGTTGCTTTTCAGCATTTTTCTTCTGCATTTCAAGCTCATACAGTTTCGCTTTTAACTGTTTCATTGCTTGATCTTTATTACTATGCTGAGAACGATTATTTTGACACTGGGTAACAATTCCCGTTGGTATATGCGTAATTCGAACAGCAGATTCGGTTTTATTGACATGCTGTCCACCAGCACCTGATGCCCGATAGACATCAATACGAAGATCGGCAGGATTGATATCGATATCAATATTATCATCAATTTCTGGATAGACAAAAACAGAAGCAAATGATGTATGACGGCGATTACCCGAATCAAAAGGACTTTTTCGTACTAAACGGTGGACGCCTGTTTCGGTACGTAACCAACCGTAAGCATAGTCGCCAGTTACTTTAATGGTCGCCGATTTAATTCCTGCAACATCGCCATCAGATACTTCCATGACTTCTGTTGTAAACCCTTTAGATTCTGCCCAGCGTAAATACATTCGCAGTAACATTTCAGCCCAATCTTGTGCTTCAGTCCCCCCAGAACCTGACTGAATATCTAAATAACAATCTGCGCTATCGTAATCGCCTGAAAACATTCGACGAAACTCTAGCCCAGCCAGTTTTTTTTCTAACTGTTCAAGCTCTAGATTTGCTTCATCAAACGTATCTTGATCGTCGGCTTCAATGGCAAGTTCAAGCAAACCTTCAACATCGTCAAGGCCTTGAGTTAAAGAATCTATTGTATTGATGATTTCATCAAGCGTTACCCGCTCTTTGCCTAACGCTTGTGCTTTTTCGGGATCTGCCCAGACTTCAGATTGTTCTAATTCGGCATTAACTTCTTCAAGTCGCTCTTTTTTTAAATCATAGTCAAAGATACCCCCGAATCACTTCAGTGCGCTCGGTAAGTTCGGCTATTTTGGATTTTATCGGATTAATTTCAAACATGTATTATTTAGTTCGGTTTTGCGATTTTCAATTAATCGCCCATTGTAGCGGATTTAAGTATAATTTAGCAATTGCCAATTTGCAGATACGATGATTGGTAAATAATACCAATAAATAAAAATGACGCATTAAGCGTCATTGATAATTGAGTAACTATACTAAAAACAGTTATTTTTTTGCTTGAGCGTATAACTCAGCAACTTTATCCCAGTTAATTACATTCCAAAATGCACCAATATAATCAACACGACGATTTTGGTATTTTAAGTAATATGCGTGTTCCCAGACATCTAATGTTAAAATAGGCGTACCTGAAACACCTGAGAATTTTTCGCCCATGACAGGAGAATCTTGGTTTGCGGTTGAAACTACTTCAAGTTTACCATTTTGTAACACTAACCAAGCCCAACCAGAACCAAAACGAGTGGCTGCTGCGTTTGAAAATTTTTCTTTGAATGCGTCTACAGAACCGAAATCTTTTTCAATAGCTGCTTTAAGTTCACCTTTAAGCTCGGTACCAACTTTAAGTAATTCCCAAAATAGGGTGTGATTAACGTGACCACCCACATTGTTTTTGATACCTGTTAGTTTATCAGCTGGCACTTTATCTAAATTTTTAAGTAAAGTTTCAGGACATAATTCTTTAAGTTCTGCCGGTAAAGTCTCTAAGAGCGCATTTGCATTATTGACATAAGTTTGATGATGTTTGTCATGATGAAGATGCATCGTTTCCGAGTCAATATACGGTTCTAATGCGTCATAAGCATAAGGTAGAGGTGCAAGAGTGTAAGCCATGAAGATACTCCTTTCAAAAATTAGATATTCGTTATTGCTATATTTTACAGAGTATACGGTCAAATTGCTTATCTCACAATCTATTATTTGAATAGTTCAGAACTATTTAATGATTGGATAACCAATAAATCAAATTGCCTAATTGACAAAGCCCTCCACCAATATCTTTCTCAATCTTACCATTATGCAAAGAAAGACCTTCTAAAAAACTTACGATTTTCCATCAGTTAATTTTACGTTTTAAGATAAAATACTCTTAACCTAATTTTAACCTCAATTTACTTCATTTTTCGGGGTTGTCTACTTTTAATATTTTGCATAATTTCGAACAACCAACCATGAACGATAATAGAATTTAATTTGTAGAAGCAGACAGATAGTATTGACTTAGCTTATCCAAAAAAACAAAGAGTTTATAATTCATTTTACTATAATCATGTAGGCGTAATTTTTCCTCTGTATCAACAAAACGATATTTAGCCGCTTGACTAAGGTCATTTTGCGAATGGGCAATCAACTTTTCAACTACCTCATGGGTTAACTCCATATGACATTGGAAACCATAAACCAATTTGCTATAAGCAATAATTTGCCGAGGACAGCCTTCACTATAAGCAATAATTTGCGCATTTTGCGTTAAACCTGGCATATCATTGTGCCAGTGACCTACTGCTAGCGTATCGCCGAAATGAGAAAAAAGCGGATTTTTTTTGCCTGCTTCCGTTAAGGTAATGGGGAATTTACCGATCTCTTTTTCAGGACTATGCTCGAAATGTGCACCAAGTGCTTCGCCAATTAATTGGGATCCAAGACAAACGCCAATCACGATTTTATTCGCTTTAATTGCTGATAAAATGAAGGTTTGCTCTGCTAATGAATCAAAATGGGCACACTCTTGTTTCGTTGTAGCAGGGGATTGTGGACCGCCCATAATAATAAGAAAATCAATATTATCTATCCTTTCAGGAAGTGGCTCGCCCAGATAAACTCTTGAATAGGTAACCGTATGAAGATGTAACTTAGCCCATTGTTCATAAGCACCTGGTGCTTCAAACTCTTCATGAAGAATAAAATGGATATGCATGGATAAAAATTTCCTTTCTTATTAATTTAACAATAACATTATAGATAAATTTTAAACATTTAAAGTGTTATCAAAAGTATTATGGGTAATAATTTTTTTAAAATATTATTAACCATTTTACTTTAAACACAATATTAAAATTTGAAAAGGAGTGTAATTGTCGGAAATAAAAAAACCTGCTATAAGCAGGTTTTAATAATTCGGTAAGTTGGCTCCTCCAACTGGACTTGAACCAGTGACATACGGATTAACAGTCCGCCGTTCTACCGACTGAACTATGGAGGAACCGAAATGTAGCGCGCATATTATAGATTAAATGGCGCTATGTCAATAGTTAAATTGTATTAAATGCTTTTTCGTTTTAATAACCTCCCTTTATTTTATTCAAGTGTTAGGATTGTCTTGAATAATTCCGTTTGCCTTAAGAGTTGTTGAGGATGAGATCCAAACTGTTGTTCTGGGATCTTCTCTTTTAGCGAATGATAATAATCGATCCAATAAGGTAAAACTTGATGGGTCGTTAAATCTCTAAAATTCATCGGATATAAAGCAAAATAACTTTCATTGTGTTCATTTCGAAAAGCGTAGGTAATGAGTTCACTGCAATAAAGTCCAGCTGTATTTGGACGAAAGCTAGGGTTATAAGGTAGACCAATACATGATTTAGCTCGTTTAATAGCATTTTTAATCAACCCTAAATTATCAATTCGACCAATGATATTAAATTGTGCTGCATTGATAAAATGCGTCAGTGTTTGGTTAATGACCCCGTATTTTGGCGTTGCTTCAATAACGATATTATTTCCAATATATAATCCTACATGATTGATATTATTGGTTAACTCATCCACGTTACGTGTTGCACCAGAACAGATGACAGCATCATTAAAGTCATTAACCTCGTTCAGACACTGGAAAATAATATCGCCTTTTTTTAAATCAGTGATTTTTAGCACGGTAACGCCATAAAAGGAACATGACTGAAGTTGCTATGATAAACTTCAGTGCATCAAATCCTGCAAAAGGGAGATATCCGAGTTTTATTGCTTCAATGAGGTTAATATGTAAATAACCAGCTAGATAAAGAACGCCAAATACAAAGATTAATAAATGTGCACAAGCGAATGCGATTAATCCTAAAATAAAATGGCGATCATAACCTTTTTCAGCGGCAAAGCCGGCTAAATAAGCACTAAATACCGCCCCATATAAATAACCGGCAGAAGGGGAATGTAAAGCTATCATGCCACTACTTCCGTTGGCAAACAATGGTAATCCTATTGCACCTAAAAAAAGATATTGAATTATCGCTAATGCACCTAATTTACGTCCTAAAAACGCACCAATAAGGAGTATTGCTAAAGACTGTAAAGTAAAAGGAACAGGATAAGTTGGAATGCTAATGTTAGCGGCTAGTCCTAATAATAATGCCGCACTTGTTGTTACAAAGAGTTTTCGTTGCCAAGAGGATAGCTTAAATAGCGTTGTAATAAAGGTTGGATAATATGGGGTAACTTGATGTTTCATAATAATTATACCTTGCTTTTATGTGTTAATATTTTGCTAATAATATAGCAAAGTTTTATTATGTAAACTTATTTTTTATAGAAAGGTTTACTTTTGAGAGGGTTATCACACTCTATGAAAAATGAACGTGATAACAACCGCAATATTTTGATTAAACTAAGAAAGGATTATTCATGCGCTCATGGCCAAAGCTAGACATAGGGCCATGTCCGGGAACAAAAACGAAATCATCACCAAGTGGTAATAATTTATGTTTAATTGAAGAAATCAAATCGGCATGATTGCCTCTCGGAAAATCTGTTCTTCCTATACTACCGTTAAATAACACATCACCAACAAAAGCGATTTTATCAGAATGATTAATAAAAACGATATGACCGGGTGTATGACCTGGGCAATAAAGTACATCGAGTGAAATATTGCCGACTTTGATTTTATCTCCTTCTTTTAACCAATGATCCGGTAAAAAGGGTTCAATATAAGGAAAACCAAATTGAATACATTGCTGAGGTAATCCACTAAATAAAAATTCATCTTCTTGATTTGAGCCGATGATTTTTACATCATAATGTTTTGCTAATTCTACAGCCGCGCCAACGTGATCCAAATGTCCATGCGTTAATAGGATTTGTTTAATATTCACGCTCAGTTTTTCCACGGCTTTTTTCAGTAATTCGGGTTCACCACCTGGATCGATAAAGGCTGCTTCCTTTGTTTCATCACACCAAATAATGCTACAATTTTCCTGAAAAGCAGTAACCGGAATGATTTGGTATTGAAACATATTGTTATCTCCTTGTTTCTTGATGATGAGCGGTTAAGTTTTGCCCATCTTGTTTTTTTAAAGCTGCAAACACAATGCTAGAAAGTATTGTGATAATTCCTAATATCATAAAAGTAATTTGAAAAGACTTAATGGTAGCGGTTTCCTCACCGACTAACCTAACAAGCACAGCACCTAAGGCGATACCGAAGCTAATAGCAAGTTGTTGGTTTACCGCCATTAAACTATTCCCACTACTGGTTGTTTCACCTTGTAAATCAGCTAAAGTGATACTGTTCATTGCCGTAAATTGTAATGAATTGGTACAACCAATGCAAAAAAGTAATAGACACATCAGGATGATCGGGGTGGATAAACTTAATTGTGACATTAATAAAATGAACGTTCCAGCCAATATAGTATTGCCAATCAAGACGTTTCGATACCCTAATTTAGCTAAAATTGTAGGAATAAACGATTTAATTGCCATTGAAGCTAACGCCATAGGAATTAATATCATTCCTGCTTCAATTGCTGAATAACCAAAGCCAACTTGTAATAGTAATGGAATTAAAAAAGGAACCCCTGAAATACCTAATCGACTAATCAAATTACCGATAATACCGATTTTAAAAGTGCGAATACTAAATAAAGATAATGGGAATAGAGGGGTAGTTGCTTTTTGAGCGTAGAATCGGTAACCAAACAGAAAGATTAAACTTATTATTGCCAAAAATAGTGAAATATAACTACTTTGTCCCTCACTTAGCAGCTCCAAACTTAACGTGGCACTAATAAATGTTATGGCAATAATAACAAAGCCCCAAAAATCAAAATAGATGCGTTCACCTTTAAGGTTTGGCATATATTTCCAAGCAATAATGATGCCGGCAATACCAACAGGGATATTGATTAAAAATACCCAATGCCAACTGAACATTTCAGCTAAATATCCGCCAAGAACAGGGCCAATTACAGGGCCTACCAGTCCTAAAATGGATGAGGTATTTAGCGCTGATAAAAATTCATTACGCCGATAAGATTTAATTAAGACTAATCTGGAAACAGGTACCATCATTGAACCGCCAATACCTTGTATAACCCTCGAAATATCCATAAAAATAAGGGTATTTGATAGGGCACAAGACAGCGATCCCGCTGTAAAAAGAAACACGGCAGTCACAAAAACATTTTTTGTTCCAAAGCGATCGGATAATAAACCACTAATCGGAATAAACAATGCTAAAGTTAATGCATAACAGATTACCGCAGATTGCATATTTAAGGGGGATTCATGGAGATCTTTAGCAATCGAGGGGAGTGCCGTATTTAAAATTGATGTATCGAGTGATTGCATTAAAAATGCGACTGCCGCAATCCACGGCAACATTCGATATACCATAGGGGATAATTGAATATCATTGCTCATTATAGTGATTACCTATTATTGTTGCGATGATAGTTTTAAGGCTATCAATAAGATGATAGAAGACAATTTATCTCATATTACCTCGAAACGACTTTGTCGTCGATGAAATAAACCAGAAAGCATAATTTATTTAAGTTTTCTTTACAGTGAATTGGTGATACTTGTCGGTTTGGATTTGATTGGTCTATCTTATCAATACTTGGCAAGTAATAGATAGCGATTACGCATTGTGTAATATTCATAATGAAATTAAGCGGGTAAGAGACACAATTGCAAAGTCTAAAAATCGATTTTAACCAGTCAAAAAAACTGCCTTGTATCGCTAATGTTTGACGGTGATAATGCACATATAATTATAAAGCTATTTATAATCAATGCTTCAATGCTTTTTGATTGATTCGACTAAATAGCGTTAAGGTATTAGATAAGATTGTACGAAGTATTTCTGGTTGGGGTTCTTTGCGTAACTGACTTAAAAAATGAAATATTTCAATGAGATATTCTGGGCGATTGATTTGACCTTGTCGACCACTTAATGGCATATCGGGGGCGTCGGTTTCAAGTACAAGACTTTCTAAAGGCAGTTGGGCAATGGTTTGGCGAGTTTTATTAGCGCGTGCGTAACTTATTACTCCCCCGACACCAATATAATAACCGAGTTTCACAAATTGCATCGCTTGTTGATAACTGCCCGAAAATCCATGTATGACACCCCGACAAGGTAAATTTGCTTGATGAAGTTCGTGGTACATAATGTCATGCGTTTTACGTGAATGAATCAAAACGGGTAAATCATATTTTTTAGCCAAGGTAAGCTGTGAACGAAAATAAAATAGTTGTTGTTGCCAATCAACGGTAAGATTGTATTTATCCAGACCAATTTCGCCCATTGCTACTAATTTTTTTGGGTTTTTATTGATAATATCGGATAATTTTTCTAAATCTGATTCTGTGTGTTGATAAATGGGATGTAAACCAAGTGCTGCATAAACTTCATTATATTGTTCAGCAAGGTGTAATATTGTATGAAAATGATTCGCAGAGACAGCTGGCACAATGAGCGCATCAATTTTTGCTTGCTGTATTTTGTCGATAGAATCAGCGATATCTGCGGTAAAAATGGGAAAATCAAAATGACAATGTGTATCAATAAACATAATGCCTCCTATTTTACCTTTTCTTGATGTAATAAAATGGGTAATAAAAATTGTCGAGCCGAATAAATAATCTGCTCAATAAGTGGATTGGTTAATTCAGGATATAATCGGGCATAATAATTATCACATTCTGCTGAATTGAATCCCCCTCCTTGCCAGGTGTTTTTAAGTTGATTGATAGCTTTTTGACTGATTTCAATCTCATTTGTTTTAGAATTATACGCAGATACTAACCAATTCCACGCACTTTGAATTGGGAAGAGTAACGGTTGATTAATACCTTGTAAATAGCCTTCGATTAAAGTTGTTAAAATAATTTGTGCTTGCTCAGGGTTTAAATATTTAAAACGCCATTCACTTTCTTCCCGACCATAGATGCGACTATAGCTATTCGTGTTTTCAGGATTGGAGATGCAATAAATAAGATGATCGATCCATAATGTCATGCCATCACGGATCGAAAGTTTCGATGGTCGCCATGTTAAAATTCCATCCTCTTGAACATGGGTTAACCAGCCTTGCAGTATGTAATGTTGTCCATTAGCAAAAAGGGTTAAATTGACCTCTTCGGCAGTTTGTATCAGGCGTTCTTGGCAAATTTTATTCGCTAACGATTGCATAGATTCATTTTGTTCATCATAAATAATCTGACCAAAGGCGCCGTCTGGTAACTCGCCGGTTAATGCTAATCGATGATACAAATCTGATTCTTGGATAGTGTGATCAATCAATTGATTTAAAATTTTTACATTAAGCTGGTATCGTTCAAAATTATCCAGATTAAAATTTTCAGCATCCGGTAAAGTATCATCAAGATAATTAATATAGAAATTGAATCGTTTTTGTAAAAAAAATCGTATGGAGTGTTGATAGAATCGTTTTAATTCATCAAGACTAATGTTATCAATCGTCATCGCCGAAATATCACTAATGAAGGATTGACTTTCACCTTGCTGTAGTGCTGCCGGTAGCCATTCATTGGCATAGCTTTTAGGCGGATTTAAATAATTTTGAGGATTAAATGGTGTGCGCGTATGGATGACACGTAAATTATCGAAACCGTTTGTACTATCCTTGGTATTATCATAGTATTGAACGATATAATCCCATAACTCATCAATTAATACTGACGGATAACGTTCAGTATTATCTTTAATTTCTCGCCCAATATAACTCATGTAGAGTTGTTTTTGAGCCGATAAAATTGCTTCTAAAAACAGATACCGATCATCTGTGCGACGACTTCGATCCCCTCGTCTTGGGTACTGAGCAATCAAATCAAAATCAAGCGGTAGCGATGTTCTAGGATAATCACCATCATTCATGCCTAATAAACATACCACTTTAAAGGGAATTGAACGCATTGGCATCATAGTACAAAAATTGATTTTGCCCACTAAAAAACGATGAGCTAAATGATTTTGTTCTAAACGTGATTGCATCGCATCATGCAAAATAGTCATCGATATGTTATCCGCAAAATTTGCTAACAGCCCACTGTCAATCAGCTTTTGCCACTCGTCTTGAATCATCAATAAAATAGATTCACGTTGTTCATTACTAATAAAAAAATCATTGAGTAATTCAAGGCAACAACTTTGCCATTCAACTAATGGTTTGGCTTGACTTAACAATGTTGACCATTTACGGACTATACTAATAAATTCAGCTAATTGACCAATAAGTTCAGCATCCAAACCAGTCGCACCATCATACGGGAGTATTTGCTGCCAGCTTCCTTGCTCACTGCTCATCGTATAACCAAGCAACAAACGTTCAAGTCCAAATAACCAACTATGGGCATTTTCAAGACCAAAACGAATACCCGATTCAATGATCCATGTCCTTAAAAGCGTTAATTGTGATTCATTGATCGAAAATTTTTCCGAAATTGCTGGGATCTCCAGTAAATTAAATAACTCTTCTGCCGTAAATCGACTTTGAGGAAAATTTAAAATCGCAAAAAATGCTTGCACAATGGGATCAATATTTCGAGCTTTCTGATCGGAAATAGTGAAAGGTAGATAACGTTGACCTTCAGCATTACCAAAAACGGCACGAATATAAGGGATGTATTTATCAATATCTGAAACCATCACAATGCAATCACGTAACTCTATGGTTGGATCAGCATCAAAGACAGATAGTAAATAGTCATAGAGTACTTCGACCTCACGCTGTTCGCTATGGCATGCATGAAACGAAATTGATTTATCGTTTGAGTCAATGTGAAGTGCAGTTTTATATGATGGATATAGCTCCAGTATATCTTGCTGAATAGCATGTAATAAACAAGTGCGATCGTGATCAGCAAACACATCAATATCTTGTTTGTTTTGGAATTCTTGTAATAAAAACAGACAATCCCGACCTAGTTTTCCCCATGACGTTAAGAGTGGATTTGGGATTTTATCGGGTGTATTTTGTATGTCAGTTAGCTGTTTTTCGACAATATCTCCCCAATACCATTTGCAAGGATTGTTAAACATTAAATGTACATCGATATGTTTTCCAAGTGCTGAGAGTAGCGAAAGATAAATGGGTGGAAGGGAAGTAATACCAAAAATAAAAATACGGTCGGGTAACGTATTTAACCGTTTTTTATCAAAATGGTCATCCAGTAGGATATCAAGCATTTGCTGGTAGATATTTGCACGGTGATACGGCTGACTAATGGCTATTAATTGTCTCCACAGCTCAGCTTGCCAAATTTCATCGGGATGATGATTTAATTCGACCACGGTTTTATTCGATTCCCATTTTGCTAGCCAGTCAGGGCGATAAACTAAGTACTGATCGTATAAACGAGCAATACGTGTTGCCAGTTGATATAACTTTCTTTCTGTTTTATCTATATTGAGATAATGTTTGAGTGCGCTAAATTCCTGCTTATCAATGAGTTGAGGCAGCAAATAAAATAGACGCCAAGTCATGGCTTCAGGATTAAAACTGTTTTCAATAGGCGAATCGGGTAATAAAGCTTGATAAACTTGCCAGATAAACTGAGTTGGATAAGGAAAAGCAATGTTTGCCACAATACCGAGTGCATCTGCAAGCTCGATCTGCAACCATTGCGCCATGCCTTGGCTTTGTACGATCACCATATCGGGCATGAACACATTTTCTAATGGTTGTCTTTGCATCAATTCACTCACCAATGATTTGAGCAGATCGACTTGATTTGAATGATAAATGGTAAACATAGTCGCTTTAAATTCGAAAAGATTATTCAAAATTATCGCTGATAGTGAGTAATAAATCTAGTAGCCTATCTTCATAGAAAACAGATTTTGGGGCTGTATAATTTTAAACGTAATGGGGATCATCAAAGAAAAACACACACAAAACGTTCATAATTTATCTTACTCAAAGTAAATTTTGCAGTTTGCTTAGCAGTATTCTCATTTTTAATTTTTTTTATTTACGACATAAAAATTTAACAATATAAAAAAAGATGAATTAATTATTCAATTCAATTATAAAAGTAATAAACGGTTTTACTTCACAGTGTGAATATGAAGACTTGTTGTTATTGGGGTACTGAACAGGACTATTGGAAAAGCAGAAAAGATTACAAAATTAATTTTTGTAATCTTTTAGATTTTAATAACGAAACTATTGTCCAATACGGCGTGTTAATTCGATAACACGCATTTTAGCTAAAGCTTTTGACAATTCAGCAGAGGCTTGTGCAAATGACATATCATCACTTGGGTGATTAATATGTTCTTGGGCACGTCTGACTGCTTCTTGTGCTCTGGCTTCATCTAAATCTTCGCCTCGAATAGCCGTATCAGCTAAGATTGTTACTATATTAGGTTGAACTTCTAATATACCACCCGATAGGTAGATAAATTCTTCTTCACCATTGGGTTTTACAATACCCACCATACCTGGTTTAATGGTAGTAAGCAGTGGCGTATGACCCGGGTAAATACCGAGTTCACCTTCAATACCTGTGACTCTGATTCGCTGAACATCACCCGAAAATAGGTGAGATTCAGCACTAACAACTTCTAATTGATAGGAAGTTAGTGCCATAATACTATCTCCGTTCAATGAATCTCTTACAGAGATTTCGCTTTTTCAATCGCTTCATCGATTGAACCAACCATATAGAATGCTTGTTCAGGAATGTGATCATAATCACCGTTCATGATACCTTTAAAAGCACTGATTGTATCTTTTAATGGCACATATTTACCTGGTGAACCAGTGAACACTTCGGCAACGAAGAATGGTTGAGATAAGAAACGTTGAATTTTACGTGCACGAGCCACGGTCAATTTATCGTCTTCTGATAACTCATCCATACCAAGAATAGCGATAATATCTTTTAATTCTTGATAGCGTTGTAAAATTGATTGCACGCCTCGTGCACAATCATAGTGTTCTTGACCAACAACCAATGGATCTAATTGACGACTGGTTGAATCAAGTGGATCAACCGCAGGATAGATACCTAATGAAGCGATTTGACGACTTAATACGATTGTTGCATCTAAGTGAGCAAAGGTTGTTGCTGGTGATGGGTCTGTCAAGTCATCGGCTGGTACGTATACGGCTTGAATTGATGTAATTGAACCAGTTTTAGTCGATGTAATACGTTCTTGAAGGATACCCATTTCTTCGGCTAATGTTGGTTGATAACCTACTGCTGATGGCATACGACCCAATAGTGCCGATACTTCTGTTCCGGCTAAGGTATAACGATAAATATTATCGATAAATAAGAGTACGTCTTTACCTTCATCACGGAATTTTTCAGCCATCGTTAATCCTGTCAACGCTACGCGTAAACGGTTTCCAGGTGGCTCATTCATCTGACCATAAACAAGCGATACTTTATCAAGTACGTTTGATTCTTTCATTTCATGATAAAAGTCATTACCCTCACGAGTACGCTCACCAACACCTGTAAATACAGAGTATCCAGAATGTTCGATAGCGATGTTACGGATTAACTCCATCATGTTAACGGTTTTACCTACACCTGCACCACCGAAAAGACCGACTTTGCCCCCTTTTGCAAATGGACAAATTAAGTCGATAACTTTAATACCGGTTTCAAGTAACTCAGTTGAGTTAGCCAGTTCTTCATAGGTTGGCGCTGCACGGTGAATAGCCCAGCGCTCTTCTTCGCCAATTGGACCTGCTTTATCAACAGGATCACCAAGTACGTTCATAATACGACCTAGTGTTTTAGTACCTACCGGTACTTCAATGCCGTGCCCTGTGTTGACGACTTTAAGTCCACGTCTTAAACCATCAGATGATCCCATTGCGATACAACAAACAACGCCACCACCTAATTGTTGCTGAACTTCCAGAACTAATTTTTCGGCGCCAGTTTCCACTTCTAATGCATCATATACCTTTGGTACTGCATCTTCTGGGAATTCGACATCAACCACCGCACCGATGATCTGGACAATCTTTCCAGTAGCCATTTTTATTCCTCTACGTCTTTTTCTTAACTATAAGCCAATATATTTAGCATTAACCTGAAACAGCAGCTGCGCCCGATACAATATCAATCAATTCATTGGTAATCGCACCTTGACGTGCTTTGTTATACACAATCTGTAATTCATTGATTAAATTTGCACCATTATCGGTTGCTGCTTTCATGGCCACCATTCTTGCTGCTTGTTCACTCGCTAGATTTTCTACCACAGCTTGATAAACCTGTGATTCAATATAACGACGTAAAATCACATCTAAAAGCGATTTAGCATCAGGCTCATAAATATAATCCCATGTTGAAGCAGTGAGTTTTTTATCTTCTGAATGCGGTAATGGTAATAATTGCTGAATAGTCGGTTTTTGCGACATGGTATTAATAAATCTATTCGTTGCGATATATAATCTATCAATTTTCCCATTGTCATACGACTCAAGCATCGTTTTTACTGGACCTATCAAATCAGATAATTCTGGTTCATCACCTAAATTAGTCACTTGGGTTAAAATATTTGTTTTTACTGATGAGAAAAACGAAACCCCTCGTGAACCAATTAATGCGACATCTGCTTCTACACCTTTTTCCTGCCATGCTGACATATCAGCAACGACAGTTTTAAAAAGATTGATATTTAAACCACCACATAAACCACGATCGGTTGAAATAATAAGATAACCAACTCGTTTTACATCCCTTTCTTCTAAATAAGGATGTTTGGCACCTATTTGAGCTAACGCTAAATGTCCAATTACTTCACGAATCATTTCGGCATATGGACGAGAAGATGCCATTCTATCTTGCGTTTTACGCATTTTGGAATTGGCAACCATTTCCATTGCTTTTGTGATCTTTTGCGTACTTTGGATACTGGCAATTTTCGTTCTGATCTCTTTTGCATTAGCCATTTGTTACCTCACCCTTACCAAGTTTGAGTTGATTTAAAGCTATCAAGCATTGCTTTTAACTTACTTTCAATCTCATCATTGTAATTGCCTGTCTCGTCAATCTGTTTAACAAAATCGGCATATTGACTATGCGCATAAGCTAGTAGTGCTGCTTCAAATGGTAAAACCTTAGCGAGTTCAACATCTTCAAGATAACCACGCTCTGCCGCATAAAGAACAATTGATTGTTCAGCAACTGTCATTGGTGAGTATTGCTTTTGTTTCAATAATTCAGTTACTTTTTCACCATGACTTAATTGGTTTCTTGTTGCTTCATCTAAATCAGATGCAAACTGAGAAAACGCAGCTAATTCACGATATTGTGCAAGGGCTGTACGAATACCACCAGATAATTTTTTCATTATCTTAGTTTGTGCAGCACCACCTACACGAGAAACCGAAATACCTGGGTTAACCGCAGGACGGATACCAGAGTTAAACAAGCTGGTTTCTAAGAATATCTGACCGTCAGTAATTGAAATTACGTTAGTTGGTACGAACGCTGAAACGTCACCAGCTTGGGTTTCAATAATCGGTAGAGCCGTTAATGAACCTGTTTTACCTTTCACTTCACCTTTGGTGAACTCTTCAACATACGCTTCGTTAACACGTGCTGCACGTTCAAGTAGGCGAGAATGTAAATAGAATACATCACCCGGATAAGCTTCACGTCCAGGTGGACGACGAAGTAACAATGAAATTTGACGGTAAGCAACCGCTTGTTTAGATAAATCATCATAAACAATTAATGCATCTTGACCACGATCACGGAAGTACTCGCCCATTGCACAACCTGCGTACGGCGCTAAGTATTGTAATGCCGCTGATTCAGAAGCGGATGCAACAACAACAATGGTATTTTTTAGTGCACCATGTTCTTCAAGTTTACGTACAACATTGGCAATGGTTGATTGTTTTTGACCAATGGCAACATAGATACATTTAACACCTGAGTTACGTTGGTTAATAATTGCGTCGATTGCTAATGCGGTTTTACCGGTTTGTCGGTCTCCGATGATAAGTTCACGTTGACCACGTCCGATAGGAATCATTGAGTCAACGGCTTTATAACCCGTTTGTAATGCTTGGTCAACCGATTGACGGTCGATAACACCAGGTGCGACGACTTCAACCGGAGAAAACCCATCATTTTGAATTGAACCTTTACCGTCGATTGGTTCACCAAGGGTATTAATAACCCGACCTAATAAACCATCGCCGACAGGTACTTCTAAAATACGACCAGTACATTGTACTTTCATCCCTTCGGATAGATCTTCGTATGGTCCCATAACGACTGCACCGACAGAATCTCTTTCAAGGTTTAACGCCATTGCGTAACGATTTCCTGGTAGTGAAATCATTTCACCTTGCATGACATCGGTTAATCCGTGGATTCGAAGGATACCATCACTTACCGATATGATCGTTCCTTCATTGTGAGCGTTACTCACAATATTGAACTGAGCAATACGCTCTTTAATTAGTTCACTTATTTCAGTTGAATTTAGCTGCATTATCAGTCCCCTTAAGACTGTAGAGCGTCATTTAATCTTGTTAAACGCCCTCTGATACTACTATCAATAACCATATCGCCCGTACGAATAATAAAACCAGAAATGAGCGATGGATCAATATGACATTTTAGTTTTACTTTTCGTGATAAACGTTTTTCGACAGCGATAGAAATCTTATCAAGTTGTTCGTTAGACAGTGCTTGTGCCGAAATGACATCGACATCTGCTTGCGCTTCTCTCTCTAAACAATATTGTTCAAACAGTGTAAGCACTTCGGGAAGAAGAGATAACCGTTTGTTTTCAGACATAATCTTAATAAAATTTGTACTAAACTCATCTAATACATCTTGACAGATATTGATGAGTAAGTTTGCAACCGAATCGGCTTTCATGTCAGATGTCAAAATACTACGTATTTGTTCGTTTTGACTAACTTGAGATGTTACCATTAGCATTTTATGCCATGATTCGATATTGTTTTTTTCTACCGCAAACTCGAAAGCAGCTTTAGCATAAGGGCGAGCAATTGTAATTAAGTCTGCCATTGCTCTAGTCTCCTTATAATTCAGCTACGAGTTTATCAATGATGTCGCTATTTGCGGCTTCATTAACAGAGCGTTCAATAATTTTTTCTGCACCAGCAATAGCAAGTGTAGCGACTTGTTGTTTAAGCTCTTCTTTAGCTCGTTTACGTTCAGCCTCTACTTCAGCAAATCCTTGCGCAACAATTCGTTCTTTTTCTCGAATTGCTTCTTGTTGTGCTTCTTCAAGAATAATTGCTTTGCGTTTATTGGCTTGCTCTATAATTGCATTAGCCTCAACCTTAGCCTGTTGCATTAAGTCAGATGTATTTGCTTTGGCTAGTTCCAAATCTTTTTTTGCTGTTTCTGCTGAAGCAAGTCCATCAGCTATCTCTTTTTGACGTTTTTCAATCGCAGCGATAACAGGAGGCCAAACAAACTTCATACAGAACCAAACAAACAATACAAATGTAATTGCTTGGCCGAGGAGAGTTGCGTTCATATTCATGAGACGATTCCTCTTAGATTTTTATTAGCCGGCAACAGCAAAGATGATATAAAGCGCAATACCCACACAAATCATTGGGATCGCATCCACTAGCCCCATAACAATGAAAAATTGAGTTCGTAACATAGGGATTAATTCCGGTTGACGTGCTGCACCTTCTAAGAATTTACCACCTAGTATACCGATACCAATTGCGCCTCCTACAGCAGCTAATCCCATCATTATGCCTGCGGCTACATATAAAATTTCCATTATATACTCCAGTTTAATATAAAAAATATTGAAATTAATGTTCTTCCGTTGTCGATGCCATTGCTAAATAAACGATCGTCAACACCATAAAAATAAAAGCTTGTAACGTAATAATTAAAATATGGAAAATGGCCCACGGTAAAGATAATACCCATTGTGACCACCAAGGTATTAATGCCGCAATTAAGATGAAAATAAGTTCACCTGCATACATATTGCCGAAAAGTCGTAGACCTAAAGATAGTGGTTTAGCTAATAGACCGACAAGTTCAAGTACTAAATTGATTGGTGCAAAAGCCCAGTGATTAAAAGGATGAAGGGTGTAATCTTTGATAAACCCTGAAATTCCTTTGTACTTGATAGAATAGAAAATAATTAAAATAAAGACGCCTAAAGCCATTGACATAGTAATGCTGACATCTGCTGTTGGCACTACTCTTAAATGAGATAAACCTAAGTATTGTCCTGCGTAAGGGAGGAAATCAACCGGGATAAGATCCATGAGATTCATAAAAAAGACCCAAATAAATACCGTTAATGCTAACGGTGCAATGAGCTTGTTTTGACCAGTGAACATGTCTTTGACAGTATTATTAACAAATTCAAAGATCATCTCGACAGCACATTGTAATTTACCTGGTACCCCACTTGTTGCTTTTTTGGCAACACGATGAAAAATCCACAAGAAAATAACACCAAGAAAAATTGAAAAAAACAATGAATCAAGATTAAAGGTCCAAAAACCTGAACCTACTTGTAAGTTTTCAAGATGGTGCTTGATATAAGCCTGTGGCGAAGCCGGAGAGGAAACTGCCATATAACCTTCTTACTTATTCCTAAAAATAAAAAATATTACAATGTTTTATCTATATTAAAAGGTATAGACAATCGCTGTAATAACCCTAAGCTAGTATTTTAAACCCAATTACCTATATAAAGTCAACAAATTATTAACAAAATAAATAAATTCAACACTTTTTACTAAAAAATTGTAAATAAACAGAGCTTGCTTAATAAACTCATTAAACGTATTGACTTATTAAAAACTTATTATTACATATAAAAAATATTATTTTTAAGCTTTAACAGCTAGTGCAATACGTTCTGCCAATTTTTGTACTTCGGCTTCTTCACTGCCTTCAACCATTACTCTAATGAGAGGTTCTGTTCCAGATTTGCGAATTAATACCCGCCCGTTACCATCTAGTTCTTTTTCAACTTGCTCTATTGCTAGTTTTACTGCTGAATTTTTTAATGGATCACTTTTTTCGGTATAGTGAACATTAATTAATACTTGAGGTAACATTATCATGCCACTACATAAATCTGATAAAGACATATCGTTGCGAACCATAGCACTTAAAACTTGTAGACCAGCAATAATTCCATCGCCAGTTGTTGTTTTGTCTAATAGCAAAACATGACCTGAGTTTTCAGCCCCTAAACGCCATTTCTTCTCAATAAGCTTTTCAAGAACATAACGGTCACCAACTTTAGCACGAGCAAAAGGTATGCCAAGGTTTTTAAGTGCTATTTCCAGTCCCATATTACTCATTAATGTACCGACAACGCCACCTTTTAGTTGACCTTGTCTGAGTGCTTCGCGAGCAATGATATAAATAATCTGATCGCCATCAATTTTTCGACCTTCATGGTCAACCATTATAATGCGATCACCATCCCCGTCTAATGCAAAACCTAAATCTGCTTGTTCATCAATAACTCGTTTTGACAATGCTCTAACATCAGTAGCACCACAATTTTCATTAATATTAACGCCGTCAGGTTCACAGCCAATTTTGATGACTTTTGCGCCGAGCTCACGCAATACTTTTGGCGCAATATGATAGGTTGCGCCATTCGCACAATCGACTACAATTTTCAGACCCGATAGACTTAGCTCATGATCAAAGGTGCTTTTACAAAATTCGATATAACGGCCTGCTGCATCAGTAATACGGCTAGCACGTCCTAATTGTTTGGATTCGACACAATCTATATCTTTTTCTAATTCTGCTTCAATTTCTAATTCAATCGAATCAGCAAGTTTTTTTCCTTCGGTAGAAAAAAATTTAATACCATTATCGTAAAAAGGATTATGTGAAGCAGAAATGACAATACCGGCATCAGCTCGAAAAGTACGAGTTAAATAAGCGATAGCAGGCGTTGGCATTGGTCCGGTAAAGGCAGTAGCAACACCGGCAGACGCAAAACCAGCTTCAAGTGCTGATTCAAGCATATAGCCTGATATACGCGTATCTTTTCCGATTAAGACTTTTTTCACACCATCTTTAGCTAATATGCGTCCAGCTGCCCAACCTAATTTAAGAGCAAAATCGGGAGTGATAGGATATTGTCCAACTTTACCTCGTATCCCATCAGTACCAAAATATTTTCGATTAGACATTTTATTTCCTCATACTAAATTTTATTTCTAATAATAATTTTATTGATAAATAATTACATAAGATTTTTGTGCTAATTATAATTAATGATGTCGGATGTTATATTTATGCATAATAAAATTATTCTCTATTATCATTAGCGAATTTTAATAAAACTTGGCTTTCTTTGATAAAACGTTGTGCATAGCTACCAAACCATTTGGTGACTTCATTAAAATTCTCAACAAATTTTGCCTTATCGCGTTGCTCAATCAATTCAACCATCTGTCCAAAGCGCTGATAATAGCGTTTAATTAATTCGATATTATCATCTGATGCCATAATGATATCGGCATAAAGTTCAGGATCTTGAGCAAATAATCTGCCAACCATCATCAGTTCAAGGCGATATATAGGAGAAGAAAGGGCAATTAGTTTTTCTAAATCAACATGTTCTTGCTGTAAATTAACACCATAAGAAAAAGAGGTGAAATGGCGTAATGCTTGAATAAATGACATGCATTTGTCATGCTCTTTGGCACTGATAGCACATAAATTTGCACCCCAAATGCGCATTTGATCAATAAGCCATTGGTATTTTTCAGGCTCTCGTCCTTCACAATACACTATAATTTGTTTTGCTAAATTAGGTACATCAGGACCAAACATAGGGTGTAAGCCAACGACAGGGCCAGGATGTTTTTCTAACATGGCTTGAAGCGGTTTTACTTTGATAGAAGTGAAATCGGTTAGTATACAATTTTTAGGTAGAGTCGGTAATTGTCGAATGATTTCACAGGTTTTATTAATTGGTACGGTCACAATGACTGCAGCGGCATCGGCAACTACCTGCGAGGCTTGGTTCATAGTTTTGGAACCTAATGTTTTAACTTCATAGCCAGATAGGGTGAATAATTGTGCAAACAACCGCCCCATTTGACCATTACCACCGATAATGACAATTGATCCTTTACCTGTGTAAACTTTTTTAAAACCTTTGTCGTTTTCACAAATATAAGACTCTCGCATTAGTCGTCGTAATATATCTTCGATTAGCGCTGGAGAAATACCTAAATTTTCTGCTTCTTGCCGTCTTTTCGCTAACATCTCAGCTTCACGCTTAGGATCATAAATTGGAATACCATATTTGCTTTTTACTTCACCAACTTCGGCGACTAAGGCTAATCGCTGAGTAATGAGTGATAAAATTGATTTATCGACCTCATCAATTTTATTGCGTAGTTCAAGTAATTCCGTGGACATATTCGGTGATTCCTTTATCACAAATGGTAGCTTTTACTGTAATAGCTTAACAGTATATCGTATTTTTGATAGCATGGTTAAATCTAAACATCAAATCGAATATAATAAATTTATCATGAAAGTTATCTCATTTAATATTAATAGTCTGCGTGCACGCATTCATCAGTTAGCCGCAATTATCGATAAACATCAGCCCGACATAATTGGTTTACAAGAAACCAAAGTTCATAATGATCAATTTCCTGTCGAAGAGTTAGCGCAATTTGGTTATCACTTACATTATCATGGTCAAAAAGGACATTATGGTGTTGCGTTATTAACCAAACAAAAACTAATATCAGTGCAGTGTGGCTTTCCAACCGATAGTGATGATGCTCAGTGCCGTTTAATTATGGCAGAGTTACCGACCAACCAAGGAAATTTAACCGTGATAAATGGCTATTTTCCGCAGGGTGAAAGTATGCATCATGAAGTTAAATATCCTGCCAAACGTAAGTTTTATCATGATTTGATTGATTATTTACGGCAACATCAATTGAGTAATCAGTTATCCTTGATAATGGGAGATATGAATATTTGCCCAACCGATTTAGATATTGGTATTTCTGATGATAGTCGTAAACGTTGGTTACGAACTGGTAAATGTTCATTTTTACCCGAAGAGCGGGAATGGATGGATAATTTAATGTCACTAGGCTTTATCGATACTTACCGTCATGCACATCCAACTGAACAAGACTATTCATGGTTTGATTATCGATCTAAAGGTTTTGATACCTTTACTGGACTGCGCATCGATTTAATTTTAGCTAGTCAAAAATTGTTATCCTATTGTCAACAAACTGGCATTGATTATGATATTCGAGCCATGGACAAACCGTCTGATCATGCGCCAATTTGGGCAGAATTCGATTTAACATAAATTTTAGTGTCATTAAGAAGGATGAGTACATGTTGAATAATTCGATTTTATCGGTAAAAGATCTTAATCAAATGGTCAAAGATCTACTTTCTGATGCGATTGGTCAAATTTGGTTAGTTGGCGAAATTTCGAATTTTTCTCGTCCATCTTCAGGGCATTGGTATTTTACGCTTAAAGATGATGCTGCCCAAGTGCGTTGTGCGATGTTTCGAAATAGTAATTTTCGAATAGGATTTACACCGCAAAATGGACAACAAGTTTTAGTTCGAGCGATGGTGACATTGTACGAAGCACGTGGAGAATATCAATTAGTCATTGATAAAATGCAACCGGCTGGTGCAGGATTACTGCAACAAAAATTTGAGCAATTAAAACAAAAACTATCTTATGAAGGGCTATTTGATCCTATCTATAAAAAAAGTTTACCGGAAAATATTCGTACTGTCGGTATCATCACCTCAGCTACTGGAGCAGCATTACATGATATTTGTCAGATTTTAAAACGCCGAGATCCCAGTTTACAGGTAATTATTTATCCGACCCAAGTTCAAGGTACAGAAGCTGCTGGTCAAATTGCCAAGATGATCCAAATAGCAAATGCACGTCAAGAGTGTGATGTGTTGATTGTCGGGCGAGGAGGTGGATCGCTTGAAGATCTTTGGTCATTCAATGAAGAAGTGGTTGCAAGAGCGATATTTGCTAGTCAACTACCTATTGTAAGTGCAGTTGGACATGAAATTGACTTCACAATAGCTGATTTTGTTGCTGATGTGAGAGCAGCGACGCCTTCCGCTGCCGCAGAGCTTGTTAGTCATGACAATAAAGAACAGATTCGGCGAATTTTGATACAAGAACAACATTTATCGATGGCGATGGATTATTACTTAACAAGACAACGCGAAATATTGAATACATGGTTTCATCGACTTCAAGCGGAACATCCCCAAGCAAAGCTATCTCAACAATTAAATCGACTCATTACTTATCGACATGCGTTATATGAAAATATTCAACAATATTTGCTTAAACTTACTAATCAATATAATCGATTAGATAGAAAGTTATTGAGTGTTTCGCCAGAATATCACATCACGTTTTATGGTCAGACATTATATCAAAAGCAACAGCAACTGATTAATATGATTAAACAAAAATTAGCAATGTCGCAACATCAATTTGTTTTACAAACATCACAACTTAATAACTTAAGTCCGCTGGCAACGTTAGAGCGGGGTTATTCAATTACCACTAACCAACATGATGATGTGATTTGTAATAGTCAACAAGTGAAAGTGGGTGAATGTATCACAACAAAGTTAAAAGAAGGGATTTTAGTCAGTCAAATTACTGAGGTGAAATAAAATAATTAATTATTACGATAAAAATCATATTACTAAACTTCAATTTTATACAATAAAGTATACTGATTATTTTAATCAAATAAAATTGTCATTAAAATAGTAATACAGTATATAATACTGCGTTTAAAATTTTTTTAATAACTAATAACTAATAATATTTAAGTACATAAGAGAATAGACGATTTATGCATCCCCCAATAGGTATTGATTTAGGTACAACAAACAGCTTAATTTGTGTTTGGCAAGATAGTAAACCGACGCTGATTCCCAACGCAATTGGAGAAGTGGTAACACCATCAGCAATAAGTATTGATGAAGATGGATCCATTTTAGTTGGTCGAGCAGCGTTATCACGATTAACAACTCATCCCAATCAAAGTGCATCAGCATTTAAACGTTTTTTAGGATCAAATAAAGTTTTTGAATTAGGCGATAAGAAGTTTACGCCAACAGAACTTTCTGCAATTGTCCTAAAATCTTTAAAAGCTGATGCTGAAGCTTTTCTAAAACAAAACATTCATGATGTGGTGATTTCTGTCCCTGCTTATTTTAATGATGAGCAGCGCAAACAAACCCGTTTTGCAGCTGAACTTGCTGGATTAAACGCGGTACGTTTAATTAATGAACCAACTGCAGCGTCCATGGCATATGGCTTGCATGATGAACAATCCGGTAATACATTAGTTTTTGATTTGGGTGGGGGAACATTTGATGTCACCGTACTTGAATACTCTATGCCAATAATCGAAGTCCATGCTTCGGCGGGCGATAATTATTTAGGTGGAGAAGATTTTACTCATGATATTGTTAAAGCTTGCTTAAGTGAATGGAATATTAAACAGCAAGATGTTTCAGCCGATGATTATGCCAGATTACTTGATTTAGCTGAACAGTTAAAATGCAAGTTAAACGGCGAACAGATGCAACACTTAACTTGGTTTTGGCAAGATAAAGAGTGGCAATTTGAGCTTAACGAAAATCGAGCTAAAATGATTTGGTTGCCATTATTAAATCGCCTTCGAGCACCGATCGAGCAAGCGTTAAGTGACGCTCGGTTGAAGCCGAATCAACTAGAACATATTGTGTTAGTGGGTGGTTCGTCTCAATTGGGCGTTGTGCGTGAACTGGTTACCAAATTATTTGGCAAATTACCTTATCGCCATATTAATCCGACCACTATTGTGGCACAAGGTGCTGCAGTACAAGCAGCTTGTCGATTGCGTAATAAAGATGTGGAAGAAGTTATTTTGACCGATGTTTGTCCTTACACATTAGGTATTGAAAGTGCGTCGGATAATGTTCATGGCTTATTTTCCCCCATTATTGAACGCAATACAATTGTACCAACTTCCAAAGTGAAGACTTTTTATACTAGTCGTCCACAACAAAAATTGATTTCTATAGCCGTTTATCAAGGCGAAAATCCACGTGTTGAAAACAATGTGTTAATTGATGAGTTTGAAGTTCCTTTAACGCCTATGGAAAAAATACAAGGGATTGATATTCGTTTCAGTTATGATTTAAATGGATTATTAGAGGTCGATGTTGTGGTACTTGAAACAGGTAAGCAACACGGCAAGGTAATCGATCATAGCCCGATAGGGTTAACAGAACAACAAAAACAGGAAAGTCATGAACGTTTAAAATCACTGAAAATTCATCCCCGAGATCAAATGCAAAATCGTACATTATTAGCTAGATTGGAACGTGCATGGGCGCAATCACTTGGTGATGAACGTCATTTAATTGGATCTTATCTTGAAGCATTTCTTGATGTATTAAATCGTCAAAATCCAGATGAAATTAATGAGTTTCGTTGTGATATTGAGTCTGAACTTAAAGATCTTGATAGATAATTATTCAAAGTAGTATTTATAAACTTCTCCCCTTTTATTATTGATATAAAAGGGGAAGTTTATACACTAGTTTATCTATTCCTTCACAGGCGGTCCATATCGGTTATTTTTTTTATAACTAGGTTTCCAGAAAGGTAATAATATCAGTAAAAATAGGGTATAAATAATGAAGTAACTTGGTTCACCTAAATAATTATCATTTGCACGTCGTTTTAATGCGAAAATAATATTTATTCCCGAAATCATATAAGCAAATTTTGAAACTTCGTTATATATTGATGCTTCGGACAAATATCTATCAAGAAATAAGGTAGAAAAACCAATAATTAACAGACTATAAAAAATTTGTTTACAAAATCCTTTACGATTTGTTCGTCCATTTAAACGCCAAAATTGCCACCATTTATTTTCAGGTAGAGATAATGCATCAACTTGTTTTTGATTTTCACGATTTCTAGCTAAAAGTAAGGCGGCACATAAGCGTAATATCATATTATTGTCTGAATGATTTTTTAGCCCTTCTAACATCTCGATATCATCTTCTTCAATTAGACCACAGTAGTTGGCTAAACATTCTTTAAGATATATTATTCTAGCCGTTAGATCATTATGTTGATATATATCTTTATTTACTGAAGATGGAAATAACCACTGTTTTTCGAGCGAATTTGCGATTTTTTGTAAATCACCATTATCACCTGCAATTTTATTTAACGTTTGTTGTAATTTCAGATTTTGTTCAGGTTTATATAACAAAATGGCATTTAATATCATTAAATAATAAGGGTTTTGATTGGCAAATTTGGTTTGCCACAATTGTTCGATTTTATTTTCGATATCTTTTAAATCAATTTTTTCAGGATAGTCTATATCAGATTCGATTGAATCTGGGTAATTGATTAAAATACTATTGATTAACCCACTATTATTATCCATTAAATTATAGAGCTCAGTTTTATTTTGCCAGTTTCCATATTTGAAAATATTAATCACTGGAAGCATTTGATCATCATCGGTTAATTTAAACGTATTATTTTCTTTTCGAAGATATTTTGCTGTTTCGTAGGGTTGATTAATTATAGCCATCGTCAAAATAAATTGACGATACCACTCCCAATAAACGTTTTTATCACACGATGAATCAGGTGGAGTTGGAAACTGGTAATAATGTTCAGATTCTAAGAAAATAAACCAGTCAAACATCTCTATATTTGCATAACGCGAAAAATTATCAAGATGTTTTTTGGCACGCTCCGGAATGGCATCGAATCTATCCAACCATAAACGACCATAGTATTGTTCGTACCCATTCAAGTTAGGATCAAATTTATCTGGAATGGGCGTATTTTCATCACTATCATACAACCAAGCTTTAAATTCTTTGACGGGTGGAATTTGTTCAAGCCATGTTAAATGTTGCCGAGCTTGGCGTTGTAAATTTTGTAGAATAAAATACTCAAAGTCATCTTTACTCTGTTCATCAATAATTTGTTGTAATAAAGTTTGATTACCATGTCGTAACATAATGGCATGACGATATAAGCGATATAAACGATTAGTACCGTCATCAAGTAACAACAGTGCAAGAATTTGACGATAATTCCAACTCACATTTAACGACCATTTGATAAAACTTGCAATTTCAGGGGAATACTCATCAGGATCAATTTGTGCTAGTCGTGCAACCGTTGTTGCTGTTAACTGAGGAACTGCGTAAAGGTAAGTTTCTGATGTTTCTGCAGCGATACAATAAGAGTTATTCAATGCGATAATTAACAATGGAAAATAATCACTAGCATAATGTGAGCACCAGCCCGCTATCCAACTGGCTGCTTTTTCTTGATAATGACCTGAGTTATAAAGATCAAGCCAAGCCTGTAAAGACTCATGTTTTTTATCAAGCATAGTATATTGAATTGCTGCAATATATTTCCATTCGATATTGATATGTTCATCTTGATCATCTTGAGTGATGCATTTCAACGCATAATCTAATAAGGTTTGATTAGGTATTCTTGCAACGCAGTGCCAATTAGCAAATTGAAGCATTAAGCTTTTATCATTGGGTAAATAGATGACGGTATCTTGTGATAAAAAGTCATAAAGATCACTACTTCTACGTTCGTAAAATAACCATTTGGTATAATCGATATAATTTATCGTTGCATCTTGCAGAGCTCTGTTTGTGGGGGGTAACAGGGTATAGTCAAATAAATCTTCACTCTCAATATGATTTAAAAAGATATCATACCTTTCAGATTGATTGGGAGATTGTATTTTCAGTTGTTGGCGCCAACGCAAATTATCCGCTAACAGTTTGATACAAGCGTTTGATACATTGCTTGCTTCATAACTTATTTCTAATAGACGCCATTTTACCGAATCAATGATTGCCATTGGGTAATCGTAAAATGAACTAATAAATTTTTGCCATTCATCGGCGTTAAAACACCGTTGTGGATCGTTCAAAAGTGCTTGATAAGCAGTATAAATTTCATTTTCTTTGATTTGTTTTTCTGTAAGGGGGTGAGTGACTGCTTGCTCTTGTGATTCTTGTTGTGATTGCCCATCCATTTGTTCGGTTGACTGTGCATACTGTATTGCAAACTCATAAGCTTCACGTAAAGCTTTAAATCCAATCGGGTCTGTTTCGGGATGATAAAAGGGTAACTTGGCTCGATAGGCTTGACGTATTGCGACAGTATCCGTCGTTTTTTCTATTTCGAGTAGTTGCCAAATATGTTCATTCATAACCAATCATACTCCCTTAATGATTCTGGCTTTTCAAATTTCTCAATATCAATAAACCATGGTAACCGGTTAAAGGGTGCTTGTTTGTCTTCATATAAATTTGCCATGGATGTGACGTTAGATGGACGGGATAATTCACAGCGTAATTTTTCTAAATCGTCTTTAATCTGTAAATTATTCCAATATTGTAAACCAATAAACCAACTAACAAGGTAGTGTTGCCAAGATTGATAAAAGTATGTTGAACGTAACCCAATTCTATGCAAAATCCATAAACATTCTTCTTCAGTGACATATTTATTCGTCGTGCCAAGTCGTAGAAGATAGGCCATCCGAGCATAATCCCAACTACGAATTCCTGCAATATTACAGATAGGAAATGTTTGCTCAACAAATTTAAGTATCACTTTATGATAATCAGTTTGACGTTCATAAAAGCTGAGCCAATCAAATTCAGACAATTGAGAATATTTAGAATAGAATTCAGATAATAATGGTGCATGTCCATCATCAATCATGGTGAAAACGCAATCAAGTAAAGTTTCCCGAGAATCTATTTCCCAACTCTCTTTCAAATCTATAAAATCATCGTTAGGATAAAAAAAAGGTGAGGTATAGCTTGCTCCATATCTTTTATTTAATATTACCATTGGCGCTGACAAACCATATAGCCAATCAATATAATCCTGTTCCATATTAGCCTATAAAATATCAATACATAGTTTAGTGTATAAAGATAACAGATTTTTTAAATAGACGTCAGTCTGTTTTACTGTTTTTCGTTTATTATTTTTAAAAAAATAAACAATAATTATTATGAATAACAGTAAAATTGTTTTGCAAATTACTTTGTGCAAGGCATAATAAAATCAATTTATTTTGTCATAAGTTACACATTACTAAGCCATAAATGAAGGAGTTATAATGAGAAAAATTGCCTTAACGGTAATATTAATGTCTGGCTCATTGATGTTACAAGGCTGTGTTGCTGCGGTAATTGGAGCCGGTGCAACGGCTACAGCCAAAGTTGCTTCAGATCCGCGTACAACCGGGACTCAAGTTGATGATACAACGCTGAATTCACGAATGGGTATGAAATTAAAAGAAAATACATCAGCTTTTATTGGTTCACGTATTTCAACGAGTGCTTATGACGGTAATATTCTTTTAACCGGACAAGCAAATAATGAACAGAGTATGAAAGCCGAAAATCTTGCTCATGAAGTTGAAGGTGTCAAAAAAGTATTTAATCAAATTCGTATCGGTGAGTCTGTTGGTGCAGGAACCATTACCAATGACGCATGGATTACAACCAAAGTTAAATCACAATTAGTCTTAAATTCGGCAACAAAAGCCAGAAATATTAAAGTCGTTACCGAAAATGGCGAAGTCTTTTTAATTGGTATTGTCAAACCTGAAGAGGGTAAAGCTGCTGCAGTTGTTGCCAGTAAAGTAGCTGGTGTTAAAAAAGTTATCACACTTTTTACTTATTTAGATAAGTAAAAAGTGAAATCGATGAAAGGGCGGAAAGATATTTCGCCCTTTTATTATTCTAATTAACTGATTGAATTCGCTCTATTAATTTATCTAATCCTTTTAGGCGAGATTGACTAAGCTCGTCGGTAATTTTAAGTTTACTTAATTCAAACTGAAAATCGATAGCCTGAATTTGCTTCGCTGTTTTATGATTTGCAATGATAAGTAAAATTGCGAGTAACCCTTTAACAATTCGACCCTCACTATCACCTTGAAAAATAAAAGTATCATCAGCTTGTTTTTGAAAAGTAAGCCAAACTCGATTTTCACAACCATTGACTTGGTTACTATCTGTTTTTAAATCGGCTGGAAAGTCAGGCAATTGTTTTGATAACGCAATGATTTGCCGATAACGATCTTGCCAGTTTTGTTGTTTCAATAATAATTCCGTTAATGTTTGCTGCGATAGCATAATATAGACCTATTTGTCGTTTACATAATGATAAATATTTAAAGTTAACAAAAGCTGGTGATAATACAATTAATCCAAGATTTGTATAGCATGTTGTAATGCAATTATAAAACGGTCGATATCTTGTTTGTTATTATAAGGCATCAATGAAAGACGAATGACACCTTGGCAACCTAGCTTTTGCATTAATGGTTGAGCACAAAGTTCACCAGTGCGTATTGCAATGTTTTGTTCACTTAATAAGATAGCAATATCATTATGATGAATATTGTGGATATTAAATGTGATGATTGAACTATTATTTACACTGTAAAATTGAATATTGGTTAGTTTACTAAGTTGTGATTTTGCATAATCGGCTAATTGTTCGGTATATAATTGTGCTTGATTAAAATCCCAACGTTTTAGCCATTCAAACGTTGCATTAAAGCCTAGTATTCCGGCGATATTGGGTGTGCCTGCTTCAAATTTATACGGATGTTGCTCAGGTATAAAGTGATCGAAAGAGACACTTTTTAGCATTTTACCTCCACCATGCCAAACGGGCATAGTCTCAAGCAAAATTTGTTTACCATATAATACACCGAGTCCTGTTGGACCATATAATTTATGCGCTGAAAATACATAAAAATCAATATCAAGTTTATCAACATCAATGGGATGATGAACAATACCTTGAGCACCATCCACCACTAAAATGGCATTATATTGGTGAACGATTTGGCTAATCGCTGCTAAATCCGGACAAAATCCTGTCACATTGGACATTTGTGTAATGGCGACAATTTTTGTGCATTCTGATAGAAGTGAAGTCAGATCATCAATAACCGATGACCATTTAATTACTTTGGCTCCCGTTTGCTCTGCAACAATTAGCCATGGCAATAAATTGCTATGGTGCTCTAATTCACTGACAATAATCTCATCACCTGCTTTTAGCAAAGGTCGAGCATAGCTTTGTGCAATAAGATTAATGGATTCGGTCGTACCACTTGTCCAAATAATTTCACTGCTCGTTGAAGCGTTAATCCAATCAGCGACATTTTGCCGAGCTTGATTTATTATTTCAGTCACTTGTAAGGCATTAGGGTGCAAACTGCGTTTAACAGTTGCAGTATTGTGTGCATAATATTCCAGCGTCGCATCGATCATCGCTTGGGGCTTGAGTGATGTTGCGGCTGAATCAAGATACACGTTTTCATTGTTCAGAGCAGGAAATTCTGCTCTAAACTTTTGATAAGAAAACTTTTTACTGGTTAAGTTCAAGTCCTGCAATTCCATTCCAATACCCATTACAGTCTCGTTTATGCTCTATATGTAGCGGATTTAATCCTTCTTCGTTCGCTCTAAACTGTTTCACAATATCCAATGTTTCCAACCCAAGTGGTGAAATACGAACAATATCAACTAATCCTTTCATCTCTTTGAGTTGATTACCTAAATTATAGCAATAACCGCTTTGTGTTTGGATCCCATTTAGAACAAACACTTTTTGTTGTTCTTGTGAAAACACTTCACGCCCAACAGGGTATTTGATACAACATGTTTCGCATTTATCTTTGGGTTTATCTTCTGAACGTGCCGTAAAACAACGAGCTGAATAGGCTAACGGCAGGTAACCGTAACTGAAAACTTCAACGTCAAAATTTCGCTCGATATTGAGACTATCAAATTGATTTAGTACATTTGCTAACCAATCCCGAGAAAGTTCAACGGGCATACACCAACGTACCATACCTTGTTTTTGTAATAATTTTAACGTGTATGCGTTATAGCAATTAATTGCAGGGCCGGCAACAAAAGGTAATTTATTTTCTTGAGCGATATTAATTGCAGCTAAATCATTGGCTTCAATTAAAAAATCGCCATTATTAACGAGTAA
Organism: Gilliamella sp. CG22; assembly: GCF_046635725.1. Classification (NCBI taxonomy): domain Bacteria; kingdom Pseudomonadati; phylum Pseudomonadota; class Gammaproteobacteria; order Orbales; family Orbaceae; genus Gilliamella; species Gilliamella sp. CG22. The sequence continues at coordinate 163,285 of NZ_JBIDFK010000003.1, read as the reverse complement.
TCTTAATTCATTTAATTCAGATGGAGCTTCAAGCAAAGCCAACGTTGAAAGCACCACTTGTTTTCCTGATTTAGCGACTTCTTTAGCTAATTCAAGCCAGTTAGGGACTTTCATTTCACGGCGTTTAGTACAAACTGTTTCGCCCATATAAATAATATCGGCTTCACTTTCTTTTGCCGCATGATAAAAAGCTTCTGTTTCGGTTTTAGGCCAATAATAAAGCACTGGGCCTAATGCATATTTCATAGTTTTGCTCACTATATTGATTTATGTTAGATCATTTATCAAATCATTTAAATGATATTTTATTAAATAAATTCAATAATATAAATTAATGCCACTTTATTTTTAATAAGTGTCTTTTCCAATAATATGAATTTAAAGTCTAAAATATTCAATTATTGCCATTTACGGTGATAAGCACCCAATGTCGTTTGTGTTCCTTCCGACACAGAGCCTAATGTATCCATCCAATGTTGTTCAGCTTGAAATGATTGTGGGTTTGCTTTATAACGGTCAATTGCTTGTCGCCATACTTTGGTTACTTGCTCAACATAAGCTGGACTGCGTTGACGCCCTTCAATTTTGACCGATGCAATATTGGCAGCAAATAACTCGGGTAATAGCTCAATGGTATTTAAACTGGTTGGTTCTTCAATTGGATGATAAAGCTGTTCTCCAACAAAATAACGTCCTTTACATAGGGTTGGATAACCGGCATTTTCACCTTTTTTATGACAATCAATCAATACGTTATTCAAACGAGATTCAAGACCTTTGTCAGTCTCTTCCCATCGCACAAATTTAGCTGGAGAACATGCCCCAACCGTATTAGGTGATTCACCTGTTAAATAAGACGATAAATAGCAACGACCTTCAGCCATTATACATAAACTACCGAAGGCAAAAACTTCTAAAGGGACGGGAGAAACTTTTGATAACTGTTTAACTTGATGCATAGACAGAACACGAGGCAATACAATACGATGAACCTGAAAATTATTATAATAAAACTTGATTGACTCTTCATTGGTTGATGAGGCCTGAACGGAAACATGGCGTTCAAGATTAGGGTACTTTTCGGCAGCATAATCAAGCATAGCAAGATCAGCAATAATTAACGCATCAGCACCAATGTTAGCCGCGGTATCAACCGCATGTTGCCAACGCTGAAAATTTTCAGGATGTGCAAAAGTATTTATCGCAATATGCAATTTTTTACCACGTTTATGTACATAATCAGCGGCTTCAATTAATCGCTTCTCATTGAAATTTAAACCAGCAAAATGACGCGCATTGGTATCATCTTTTAAACCAATATAAACGGCATCAGCACCATTATCGATGGCTATTTTAAGTGATGGCAATGAACCTGCTGGACAAAGAAGTTCCATAATAATTCCTAAGTTAAGTTCGGTAATTTATACGTCGTGTATTATGCAATAATTCCCAATTTAAAGCGACTAGAAAGCCAAGTATGCGATGAAAAAAGTAACAATAGTGTGGATTAAATAGATTAACTAACTGTCAGGAAAATTGCCAGAATACTAACTCTATTGCTCACAAATTGCAGTTGGTCAATCATGATAAATATTCTTTTATTTTGTACTTAAAATAGGACAAAATCACCTTAACGATAACGACTGATGAAGAGAAAAATCAAGGTGATTTTATCGACTGAATAACAATACAACGTATGATTATTGTAATTGGCAGGCGTCTTCATCGCCAGTATTTTGGCAAGACAGCTTAAAATAATGTTTAGCTGTGTTAATGTCTTTTTCTCGTCCCAGTCCTTGTTGATAAATAAGTCCTAAATAGTATTGTGATTCACCATGATTTTGTTCAGCAGCCAGTTCAAACCATTTTTGGGCTTGCCGATAATCTTGTTTAACGCCGTTTCCGTTAAAATATAGCCAACCTAATTTGAATTGTGACTCAACGTAACCTTTTTTCGCTGCTTTTTCATCTAATTTTCTACCTTTTACGTAATCTTGTTTCAATCCACCTTTTCCAAGATAATAAAAGTTAGCCAAATTATTATTTGAAACAATGGCATTTCCTTTTACGGCTTGTTCATAATACTTTCTTGCTTTGACGTCATCTTGTTTGACACCTCTTCCAGCTTCATACAAAACACCAAGATTTCCGGCCGCAGCTGGTTCTCCATGCTTTAATGCTTTTTCATACCACTTTCTAGCCATGATATAATTTTGATTGATTGCGTCATTTTTTAAATTGGATTCGATTCCTTTTGCTTTTGGCTTTTGAGCAATTAAATCATAAAAAAGTCCCATATAAAACTCGCCACTACTGTTACCGTTCAATGCGCCTTTTTCAATCAGTTTTTTTGCTTTATCTAAATTTTGAGTGACGCCTAAACCATTCAAATATAAGGAACCTAAATAAACTGAGGCATTTTCATTATTTTGTTTTACGGCTTTTTCATACCATTGAGCTGCTTTGGTATAACTTTGCTCAACTTCAATGCCTTTTTCATACATATAACCTACATGAAATTGTGCTTCTGCATCATTTTGGATAGTGGCTTTTCTGTACTCATCCTTATAATTAAGTTCTTGATTTTCATCAGCAAAAATGGGGTTGTTTACTGAAAAAAATAAGCATAAAATTAATATTAATTTCTTCATCCATTTTTTCCTATTTATAACAATTTATAGCAAATATATTGTATCAAATTACATCGATAATGGTTTATAAGTATCGTCTTTTAATAAAGTTTTATTAAATAAGTTTGTAATATGTGAAAATTATTTAGCAATGCATACGGTGAAAATCAAAAATAATGTTAGTGATAAGTGAATGATATGTTGATAGGAATTATTTATGTAGCAGCTAGTCTCTTTGATAAATTATTAACGTATCAAAACATTATTTAATGCGGTGAATTTGGGATGTTGCGTTATTTTTCTCAAAATCAATAATATCGCTGACATTCCCAACATAATCTGGCAATAAGCTGATAAAACCTTTATACTATGCCGTAAATTTTGGTATCACTTTTAAAGTTTGCCAAAACAACCCGTTCTTTAACATCATCAATTGGAAGAAAATTATGCATCCGATGCTTAATATTGCTATTCGTGCTGCTCGCAAAGCAGGTAATGTTGCCATTAAGGCTTATGAAAATCCTAGTTCAATCGAAATTGATACTAAAGGTGCTAACGATTTTGCAACCAACGCAGATCGTGCTGCTGAAGCTTTAATTATTGAAACAATTAAAAAAGCGTATCCAGATCACACTATTATCGCTGAAGAAAGTGGTCTTGCTAAAGGTAGCGATGCCGATACGCAGTGGATAATCGACCCAATTGATGGTACCACCAATTTTATTAAGAATATCCCACATTTTGCTGTGTCTATTGCTGCTCGAGTAAAAGGTAAAACCGAAGTAGCAGTGGTTTATAATCCAATGAGCAATGAATTGTATACTGCTGCACGAGGTAAAGGTGCTCAGCTAAATGGCTATCGTATTCGTGTCAGCAATGCTAAAGATTTAAATGGAAGTATACTGGCAACCGCATTTCCATTTAAAGCGAAACAATATAGCCATAGCTATTTTGCAGTTTTACAAAAACTATTTACTAAATGCGGTGATTTTCGTCGCACTGGTTCAGCAGCATTAGATTTGGCTTATGTGGCAGCAGGTCGTTTAGATGGATTTTTCGAAATCGGTTTAAAACCTTGGGATATTGCGGCAGGTGAACTCATCTTACGTGAAGCTGGTGGTGTCATTACCGATTTTGCCGGTGGTAATAATTATATGGTATCTGGTAATGTTGTGGCTGGTAATCCACGAGTCGTGAAAGATTTATTAGTGTCTACTCAAAACGATTGGCCAGAAAAATTACGTAATTAATTTCTATTATGAACAGCGTTGTAATAACGCTGTTTCCTCTTATTTATTGCTTGTCTTTTTGATCACTAAGGAAAAGTAATTGATGCAAAGCATCTTGTATTAAAGTGATTATTGTTTAGGATGGTCAGCTATTGCTGCCATTGTACAATTGATATTCAGCCCTTGGCGATTTAAACAATGGCTTCCCCATTGATACATTGCTTCTAATACAGGTTTAATACTTTTGCCAAAATCTGTTAAGGAATATTCTACTTTTGGTGGGACGACAGGAAACACTTTTCGGTTGATTAATTGATTGGATTCGAGTTCACGTAACTGCTGAGTTAACATTTTTGGTGTGGCGCAAGGAATTTCTTTTTGTAACTGAGAAAATCTTAATGTTTTGTTTGTCATCAGTTTCCATAAAATTAATGATTTATATTTACCTCCAATCATATTGATTGTTGTTTCAACCGGACAGTGAATAACAGATTCCAAGCTTTGCTCGTTGTTATAGGTTTTAACTAAATGATTTTTCACTTAATGCCTCAATAGTATCTTTTTGGATAGTATATATCAAAAAAGTGCATTCTTGTTATTCGAATAATTAGTATTAAAATATTTGTTAAGTAATCAAAAAAATTTGTTGAGAACGTTTTTTAATCTTAACAACCCTCTCACCAAAGGATGCGTCAAATGAAAACAGTTGAATATAATTTTTATGTTGAAGATATGAGCTGCGCATCATGCGTTAGTCGTGTTGAAAAGGCGATTAAAAAGGTTGATGGAGTAATTGATGTTAGCGTGAATCTAGCAACTGAAAAAGCAACCGTTAAAGCAAATTCAAATGTTAATTTAGCAACACTGATGTCAGCGGTAGATAAAGCAGGTTATCATGCGGTGAAAATGACGGATCAGCAAACACATGCAAAAGATACTGAAAAACAAGCATCACTTTGGCCGATTGTGGTGTCCATTTTATTCGCTATTCCTTTTGTTTTACCAATGTTATTAGAGCCATTTGGTTTCCATTTAATGATGCCTGCATGGTTACAATTTATTCTGGCTTCGATTGTTCAATTCGGTCTTGGTGCTAAATTTTACCGAAGTGGTTTTAGTGCTTTAAAAGCTTTCACTGGTAATATGGATTTATTAGTGGCTATAGGTACCAGTGCAGCTTATGGTTTATCGTTATATCAATTAATTACAGGGCATTATGATCATCTCTATTTCGAATCATCTGTTGTAATTATAACTTTAATCTTAGTGGGTAAATGGTTAGAGTCAAGAGCGAAACATCAAACCACACAAGCGATCGAAGCACTTTCAGCATTAAGACCTGAAGTCGCATTAGTCAGACAAGGGGATCACGAAATTAGTTTACCGATTAGCCAAGTTAAAGTGAACGATATTGTCGTGATTAAACCCGGTGAACGTATTCCAGTTGACGGTATTATTATGGAAGGCACATCCAGTAGTGATGAATCGATGTTAACCGGAGAAAGTTTTCCAGTTAATAAAACTGTTAATGATGTGGTCACGGGTGGCACCATTAATGGTGAAGGACTGATAATCGTCAAAACTACCGCTATCCAATCTGATTCAAAACTGTCTAAAATTATTGAAATGGTCGAATCTGCACAGGCTAAAAAAGCACCTATTCAGCGAATTGTCGATCGTATCAGCGCAATTTTTGTCCCAGTCATTTTGATCATTGCTTTGATTACCTTATTGGCTTGGGGAATTATTTATCATGATTGGCAACAAGCATTACTTCATGCCGTTGCTGTATTGGTGATTGCTTGCCCATGTGCTTTAGGATTGGCAACACCCACAGCGATTATGGTTGGCACGGGTGTGGCTGCACGTCAAGGTATTTTGATTAAAGATGCTGAAGCTTTAGAAATATTGCATAATGTTAACACTGTCGCATTTGATAAAACAGGCACCTTAACAGAAGGTAAACCTGACTTGGTGGAAATCGATGTCGTTGGAACTGAAACACCCGATCAGATTTTGTCACTTGCTGCATCGATGCAAGCTGGTAGTGAACATCCATTAGCAAAAGCTATGTTATCTAAAGCTAAAAAGTATGATTATGCGAAAAATATCACATCAGTAACAGGATCGGGCGTCATGGCAACGATTGATAATACCGAATACTATTTAGGAAGTTTGCGTTGGATGAAATCGTTAAACGCCTATTTTGTAAACATGGATGATAAAATAGATGAGCTAACCAGTAAAGGGTACACTATTTCATTTTTGGCTAAACAACAAGCTGAAGATAGTGTCGTGATACTTGCTTTATTTGGCTTTGCTGATGTGATTAAACCTGAAGCGAGAAATGCAATTGATGCATTACATCAATTGCATGTTAATACTGTCATGCTAACTGGTGATAATCAACAAGTGGCAAATTATGTGGGTCAACAATTAAATTTAGATAAAGTGATAGCCGAAGTGTTACCCCAAGATAAAGCCAACTATATTTATCAATTGCAAAAAGAGAGCCATACCAATACCAATAATCAAGTAGCAATGGTAGGGGATGGCATTAATGATGCGCCAGCGTTGGCTGCCGCTGATATCGGCATTGCCATGGGAACAGGTACTGATGTGGCAATGCATACGGCAAGTATTACCTTAATGCGAGGTAATTTATACCTTATCGCTGATGCTATTGATATTTCTCGTCGAACATATAATAAGATCAAACAAAACTTATTTTGGGCGTTTTTCTATAATTTAATTGGTATTCCATTAGCGGCATTTGGTTTTTTAAACCCAATGATTGCTGGCGCTGCTATGGCTTTAAGTAGTGTTAGTGTGGTGACTAATGCATTATTACTAAAACGCTGGAAGCCAAGAGCAGAAACAAAATAAAATTAGCTTGTTAACCTTTAACTTAAGGGGCAATGGATAATGTCCCTTAATGGTTTGATAGCTGATTGATAATGAGCAAGTGGCTTATTTCCTAAGTGACACGAAAATCAATTTGCGAACCTTTTCCTTGCTCAGTCACAAACACGCCGACAGCACAAATAAGTTGTTCATTATAATATATCAAAGGGATGCGTGTTCGCATCCAAGGTGGAATATGGTTTTCTTGCCATAGTTTTTTGATTGCTCTTGAGCCTTGACGATTAACGATTTGAAGCTGTCCTTGAGCATGAAAGCGTACGGTAACATGTTCGTCTCTGTTCGGTAGACGACACGTTAAATCATCTTGATAAAGAGCATGTAACTCACCGATATGATCAGGTAAAACTAAAGGCGAAGTCAGATCCCAATTTATGACTTGTTGTTCAGTATCTTTATAGAGTGGCAATAGATAAAGTAAATTTTGATAACGGCGAATTTGCTTATGGTGTAAAACGAATTGCGGATTAGCATCGTTCTTTGCTTGAACAACGGTTTGCCAAATAAGTGCTAGTTGTTTTTGGCTAGGCATCATAACGTGTTGATGTCGTAGCCACATGCGTAAAATGGCATTGCGTTTATATTCTGAATAATCGCGTAATGGCGACAAGCGTAGCTGACCTTGCTGGGTTAATACTTGATGAAAATCGTTAAGTAACAGCTCGTTAATTAAAGCTTCTTGTTGTTGGCAAAGCGATGCACTTCGGGCAACCATTTGTGAAAACTGAGGCCAACGTTGATCAATAATTGGCAAAACATTTAATCTAAGAAAATTGCGATCATAATGGTCATCTTGATTACTTTCATCTTCTATCCAAGTTAATTGATGCCAATTGGCATACGCTTCTATTTGTTTACGTGAAATAGTGAGTAACGGTCGAAGATGTTGTTGGTTTTCAACGGGCATGGCTGATAACCCTGATGGACCGCTTCCTCTTTTTAAAGCTAACAAAAACGTTTCGCATTGGTCATCAAGATGTTGTGCTGTGCATAGCATTTCATCGCTTTTCAAATGACGATAAATCGCTTGATAACGAGCATGTCGAGCTTGTTCTTCAATATTGCCTGCCGAGATATCAAGCTTAACCTTTTCAATAATAAAAGGGATTTCCCATTGTTGGCATTGTTGTTGGCAATGGCTTGCCCAATTATCTGCATTTTGACTTAAACCATGATGAATATAAATGGCTCGTACTGCTAGATCAGCTTGTTGTTTCAATTTGACTAGTGCATGTAACAATACAGTGGAATCAACCCCGCCACTATAAGCTACCAATAGCTTACGGTGTTTTTTTAAACATGTTGAAATGGTCTGTGTGATGGTTTGATCAATCATGAGTTGACTTTGATTATCCATGTTTTTCCCGATTATACTAAGCTTTGTAGTGCATTTGCTTTATGATTATGCTGATTGATTCTTTCTAAACCAGCAGCAAGATCAGCAATTAAATCTTCAGGGTCTTCAAGACCGATATGTAATCGGATGAGTGTGCCTGTAAAACTAATACCCGAAACAGGTCTAATTTTAGCTAGTTCTTCCGGTTGATTGGCTAAAATTAATGACTCAAATCCGCCCCATGAATAAGCCATAGAAAAATGGGTTAAATTATCCAGAAAATCGGAAAGTTGAACATCACTTAGGCGATCATGAAGTATAAAAGAAAATAGTCCACTTGCTCCCGTAAAATCACGCTTAAAAAATTCATGTCCTTTGCAACTTTCTAATGCTGGGTGATTCACTGTTGCAACTTGCGGGTGATTAGCCAACCATTTTGCTATTTTTAATCCACTTTCATGATGTTGTTTTAATCTGATAGCTAAGGTGCGTAACCCTCGTGCTGCCATATAAGCCGTATCGGCATCGCACATTTGTCCCATTAAATAAGAGCGTTCTCGTAGTCTATCCCAGCATCTTTCATTAGCAACCGCGGTACCTAACATTGCATCAGAATGACCAATTAAATATTTTGTGCCTGCCTGAATTGAGATATCAATATCATGATCTAAGGCTTTAAATAATACACCAGCAGCCCAAGTCGTATCCATCATAATGATAATATCAGGATTTGCATGGCGAATCGCTTTAACGATGGCCGGTACATCATGCACTTCCATGGTAATGGAGCTTGGCGATTCTAAAAATACGACTTTGGTATTCGGTTTAATATGGTTAGTGATATAGCGACCAACTAAAGGTGAAAAGTAATCGGTTTCGACGCCAAGATCCTTTAAAATATGATTACAAAATTCTTGAGTTGGTTCGTAGCTGGCTTCGGATACAAGGATATGATCCCCGGTTTTTACAAAAGCTAAAATGGCATTAGCAATTGCAGCTGCACCACATGGATAAAGATAACATCCGGCTCCGCCTTCAATTTCAATCATGGCATCTTGAAGTGAAAAGTGGGTTAATGTGCCTCGGCGTCCATAGAATAGTGCCCCTTTGGCTCGATTTTCTGTTGCTTCTTTTTTTGCAGCGACAGTGTCGAAGACTAATGAAGAAGCACGCTGAATTACCGAATTTACAGCGCCTTGGGTATAGCGTTTTTTGCGACCAGCATTCACTAATTTGGTTTGTAATGACATGATGTATCCTTAGCTATCTGAGAAATTTTAATAACAGTTAGCATAGCATGCTGTTAAAATAGTAAAAAATAATTTTTATGAATACTGGCTTTTCAATTATGCTAATCGTCCAACTAGCCAATTTAAATACGGCGACAATTAATTATGCGTTGTTATCAGAGCAAATTATCAACGATGCCAATCAGATGAATGGGCAACGTAAAAAACAGTTTTTAATCTGTCGTTCGATATTAGCAGATTTGCTTAATCAGTATTGCCATTACTCTACCTTGCCAACAATCGTAATCGGTGAAAATAGTCGCCCATGTTTTTTAGATCGAACTCTTCCTGATTTTAATATCAGCCATAGCCAAGATAGGGTAGCTGTCGCGATATCTTTAAACGGTAAAGTAGGTTTAGATATTGAACTGGCTCGCCAGCGTAAACACTATTTAAAAGTAGCAGAAAACTTTTTTGATGGTGATGAATATCAATGGATGATAGCACAAACCGATACATTATCGGCTTTTTGGCAACTATGGACGTTAAAAGAGTCTGCTTTAAAGCTGTATGCGAAAGGTGTTTGGCAAATGAAATCTGTGAAAATTGACCTTAATCACCAATTGATTCATGCTCCTTTTGCAAGTCATTTTTATTATCAATATCAGCAGATTGATGATGTCCATTTGGCGGTCAATAGTAGTGTGCCGATAACAAGGTTTATCTTACAACGTTAAAGACGCTAATCTGCCACATCAAAAATGAAGCAGATTAACATGTTGTATTAATTATTCGTTGGTCGTTAATAAACCTGATTCACTTAACGTTTTGTTAAAATCTTTATCCATAAAGAATAGGTCACGCTTATTTTCACCGACTAATTCTAGTTTATCGACAATGCTTTTGAAGAGTTTTTCTTCTTCATGTTGTTCAGAAACATACCATTGTAAAAAGTTAAATGTCGAAAAATCTTTTTGTGTTAACGCATAATCAACCAGCGCATTAATTGCTTTGGTAATTTTAAGTTCGTGCTGATAAGCCACTTTAAATAATTCAAGTAAAGAAGGATATTGTGATTCAGGGGCTTCAATTTTGCCAATTAAAGCTAAGGAGCCACAATCTAAAACATAATCAAATAAACGCTCCATATGTTGGCGTTCTTCACCCGCATGATCTCTTAAAAACTTTCCGAAAGATGGAAAATTTTGGTCATCACACCAAGCACTCATTTGTAGGTACAGATTTGAAGAGTAAAACTCTAAATTTAATTGCTCATTAAGTTTTTTGACCATTTGATCGGTTAACATTTTTATTTCCTCACATTGCTATTTTATGACTTCACATTTCAATCGATAACATCGTTGATGTGATTATTATTTATGTATAGATTAATTATCTATATCGTTAATATTGTCTAAATTAGATAAAGGTCTTGAAGTACCTTTCTTTTGTTATTATCTAATTGATATTCCTGAGCTAACCAATTATCAATAGTCTGATAACGCTGTTTAATTGCCGTTATTGCGGCGGTTAGGTATGCTTCTTTAGCAGCAAAAATCACTTTTTGATTTTCAAGTTCGGTTGCCGTTAATTGGTTTTTATTCTGGTTAAGAATGGTGTCACGAAAATCTTTTAATAATTGTTCGGTAAGTAGATAGTCTTGCATGACAACGTCTTCACTCACGCCTAATGCAAACAGTGTTAAAGCGACACCAATGCCCGTTCTATCCTTGCCGACAGCACAATGCTGAACTAAGGGCTGCCCATTACCATTTAATAAAATGTCAGTGAGTTTTTGATAAGCAGGATTATTGAAAGGTAATAATTGATAAAGTTTGATCATAAAATCAAAGGGTGACGTTTTTTTAATGGTAAAAATATCATCTTCAATTTCTGAGGTTAAACTAGCTGTCACTTCATCACTTAATGGATTTGCCGGAACATTAATATAGTTGGCATGACGCCATAAATTGTCGGGATAGCGATTGATTTCGTTCGGATCTCGATAGTCTAAAATGAAGTGTAATTTTAATTCATTCGCTAAGAAGTCTTTTTCTTGTTCGCTAATACGTGAAAATTCACCTGCACGATATAATTTTCCTTTACGTATTTGACGTCCATCTTGTGTTTTAATTCCACCTAAATCACGAAAATTAATTCCATTTTTTATTGGTACAGCAGATGTCATAACGAATCCTTATTTATTCTTAACCTGCTTGCTATATTAGCATGTTTCTGATTAGAATTAAGCCATTGTTTTATTTTTATCAATAATTGGAGTTCTGCTTATGTCGATGTTATCTATTGTACTTTCTGAAAAACCTGCACCCTCGCAATGGGGTAAAGATGCACTACTGAGTTTTTCAGATGAATCAATTACCATTCATTATAAAACTGAGCATCGTTTAGGGGCAATTCAACGTGCAGGGCGTAAACTCGATAATCAAGGTATTAAATCGGTTAAACTTAGTGGTCAAGGATGGGATTTAGAAGCTTGTTGGCATTTTTGGTTGGGTTATCGTAATGCAAAAAACAACAATAAAGTCACTTGGGCAAAGCTGGATAGGAAAGATAAAGCAGAATTAACACATCGTCTGACCATTATTGATTGGTGTCGAGATATTGTTAACCAGCAAGCGGAAACATTGAGCCCACTTGAATTAGCTACGCAAAGTGCCAAACTCATCAGTCAATATTCGACAGACGTAACATACAAAATTATTTCAGGCGAAGCATTAAAAGAGCATGATTATATGGGGATCTATACTGTTGGCAAAGGCTCAGATAGACCGGCAGCGCTACTTGAACTTGATTATAATCCGGGTAAAAATCCAACAACACCGATTATTGCTTGTTTAGTGGGTAAAGGGATCACATTTGATTCTGGAGGTTATAGTTTAAAACCAAGTAGTTTTATGGAGTCGATGCGCTCAGATATGGGCGGAGCAGCGCTAGTCGCTGGTGCATTAGCGCTTGCTATTGCACGAGGCATAAATCACCGTATTAAACTTTATCTATGTTGTGCAGATAACTTAGTGAGTGGTAGCGCTTTTAAACTCGGGGATATTATTTGTTATCGTAATGGTAAAACAGTTGAAATTGATAATACCGATGCTGAAGGTCGTTTAGTGTTAGCCGATGGGTTAATTTGTGCCGATAATGATAAACCACATTATATTATCGATTGTGCAACATTGACGGGTGCAGCAAAAATTGCGGTGGGTAATGATTATCAATCACTACTTTCATTTGATGATAAATTTGCTCAATTGTTATTGGCAAGTAGCGATATTGAGCATGAAGCATTTTGGCGTTTACCGTTAGCCGAATTTCATCGCTCTCAATTTCCTTCATCATTTGCAGACATGTCCAATTCTGGATTACCTAACACAGCAGGGGCAAGTACTGCAGCGGCATTTTTATCACATTTTATTAAAAATTATCAGCAAAACTGGTTACATATCGATTGCTCAGCCACTTTCCGTAAAAGTGCAACTGCATTATGGGCAACGGGAGCAACAGGTGTTGGGGTCAGAACTATTGCTCACTTATTGAGTAAATTAAAAAAAGCATGATTCATTGTTAAGGGATGTAATATCTATTTATTAAAACCGATTAGTTTAATAATTCTTAATAATTTTTGTTATTGCTAATTTGAGTTTTTTTCCTACAATAGGCAGAGTTTAAAATTTGTCAAATGTTTATAATTTAGAGATATAAGGAAAGATATGAAAAAAGTATTTTTTATTTTGTTAACAGTATTGTTTTCAAATGCAACCTACGCTGGCGAGTGTGAGAAATATTGGAATTCAGAAGAGTATGATAAAGCTTTTGATGCTTGCCAAAAAGAAGCCGAACAAGGTGATAAAAAAGCTCAATTTTATTTGGCTCAAGCTTATGAGGAAGGTTTGGGCGTTGAGGGAGATTTCGATAAGGTATTACATTGGGTAACTAAATCAGCAGAACAAGGATATGATCAGGCACAATATTATTTAGCACTAATGTATGATGAAGGTGAAGGTGTTGAAGAAGATGATCAAAAGGCTGTTTATTGGTATAAAAAAGCTGCCGAACAAGGTTTAGTTGATGCTCAATATAATTTAGCGATAATGTATGATGAAGGGGAAGGTGTCGAAAAAAATAAAGAAACAGCTGTGTTCTGGTATAAGAAAGCAGCGGAGCAAGATTCGCCAGAAGCGTTAAATAATTTAGGTGTCATGTATTACAATGGTGAAGGAGTAGAAAAAAATAGACTGTTAGCCATTAAGTACTTTAAGAAAGCCTGTAGTCTTGGCATAGATGAAGCTTGTGATAATAAAAGCTTGCGATAATATAAAACAAATAGAACTAATTAAAATATGTTAAAACTGAACTGTCTTAGATCATTAAGACAGTTCTTTTGAATAAATGAAGTAGAATAAATAAAATCATTTATTCTGTTATGATAATTGCTTTTTTAATATAAATTGGCTCAATCGGTACATTTTGATGTGGGCCCATCCGTTTAGTTGGCACATTGACAATTTTATCAACAACATCCATTCCTTTTATCACTTTTCCAAATACTGCGTAACCATAATCTTTGGATGGATCGTGGTTGAGAAAATGATTATCGACAACATTAATAAAAAATTGGCTCGTTGCACTATCGATGACACCGGTTCTGGCCATTGCAATCGTACCACGCACATTTTTTAATCCATTATCTGCTTCGTTTTTAATTGGGGCATTTGTTTCTTTAAATTTTAATTCACCGTCTGCTCCACCACCTTGAATCATAAAATTAGGGATCACACGATGAAAAGTGGTGTTTTCATAGAAACCACTTTTAACATAATCAAGAAAGTTTTTGGTCGTAATTGGTGCATGCTCATTGTCTAATTCAATTTCAATATCCCCCATACTGGTTTGCAACAATACTTTTGTATCTGCTAATGCAATGGGTGAAAGTAAAATTAAGCACAATGTGATGATTAATGATCTGATTTTATTCATTATATTTGTTCCTTAGTCCATTTGTTTGTTGATTATACCGAATATAAAATTTATTTAAATAACAATTGTGCAAAATACAAAAAAATTTTGTGAAATAGTTCGAGTTATTGTTTATTTAATATTTTTCAACATGTTAAACAAGATATTATAAGTAAGTTTTTGCATTTGAGTACTATTTTTATGGCTGAAAAAAGTATTTTTTGAACGATATGCGATGGTCTGAAAACAAACTCTTAGTATTGACGTTTTATCCTTTATTAAATGATTGTTTTAAATTTTTGGATGACATTATTTTTAAAGTTGGAGAATTATGCGTTGCTTCTTATGCAATATGCCATTATATTTGGCACATCATGGAATTTGTTATCAATGTTCAAAAAACATACCGAAATTAAACAAGGTATGTCCGCAATGTTGTTTACCGCATTCTTTATCCACTCAGATTTGTTATCGTTGTCTTGAAAATAAACCCTACTGGGATACATTAATTGGGACTAGCGAATACATTAATCCGTTAAAAAAATTAATTCAGCAATTAAAGTTTTATCATAAAACGGAACTGACATTGGCTCTGGCAAGATTAATGTTTTTAACATGGTATAAAAAACGACTTGCAAATGAAATCATAAAACCGGATTTAGTCACTTGCGTTCCATTACATCATATACGTTATTGGTCAAGAGGATTTAATCAAGCAGAATTGTTGGCAAAAGTGATAGCGAAATGGTTAAATTGTGATTTTTATCCTCATTTACTCTATCGACATCAACGAGCAATAGATCAGAAAAAGCTTTCATTAAAAGAACGTAAACAAAATGTAGAAACACTTTATGAATGTCGAAAAAATCTTTCTCAAAAATCGGTAATGCTTATTGATGATATTGTCACTACGGGAAACACAATAAATGCTGTTAGTCAGCAACTAAAAAAATGCGGGGCAATGAATATTCAAGTGATTTGTTTATGTCGCACAGTATTGTAAAATTGTAAACAGTCCCTATAATAACCAACATAGTTGGTCAACTATTACAACAAATCAATTAGCTAGTTTATTACCTAATTGCATCAAAAGTGAGGGGTTATGTCTATTATTACCATTTCTGAATCAGCTCAGCAACATTTCAAAAAACTACTAGCCAATCAACCACAAGATACACAAATTCGTGTCTTTGTCATGAATCCTGGTACGCCAAGTGCAGAGTGTGGTGTTTCTTATTGTCCTGCTGATACTGTAGAAGATAGTGATATAGAAGAAAAGTTTGCAGATTTTTCGGTATACATTGATGAAATGAGTGCACCATTTTTAGAAGAAACCGTTATCGATTATGTTACTGATGAATTGGGTTCGCAATTGACGTTAAAAGCGCCAAATTCCAAAATGAGAAAAGTCAGCGATGATGCACCTTTAATTGAACGCGTCAATTATACGATTCAAACTCAAATTAATCCTCAACTTGCTAGTCATGGCGGTATGGTAAGTTTAATTGAACTAACGGAAGACAATTATGTTGTCCTTCAATTTGGGGGGGGCTGTAACGGTTGTTCAATGGTTGATTATACGTTGAAAGAAGGAATTGAAAAACAATTATTAATGGAATTTCCTGAACTTGCAGGCGTAAAAGATGTGACTGAGCATCAAGCAGGAACACACTCTTTTTGTTAAGAAAAACTAAATAATTTGGATTTAAATCTTGCTTATTGCTAAGATTAAGTCATAATCGCATGATGTCTGCCAGTTCACTTTATGATGGGGTTTTATGAATCAAGTCAGCATTATTTCAGATCTTATCGTTTGGATTGAAAAAAATCTGGAGCAGCCTTTGTCTATTGATCATGTTGCTCAAAAATCAGGTTATTCAAAGTGGCATTTACAACGTATGTTTAAAGAAGTAACCGGTCAGGTACTTGGTACTTACATTCGTCATCGTAGGTTAACTTATGCTGCACTTTCTTTACGAATGACAAGTAAACCGATTTTAGATATTGCCATGCAATATCGTTTTGATTCTCAGCAGACATTTACCCGTTCTTTTAAAAAACAGTTCAATGAAACTCCAGCAAGTTATCGACGTGCTGAATTTTGGGATCCGACAGGATTAACGCCAGCAATTGAACTTAATAAAACTCAGCTTACATTACCCGAACCCAAATTCGTTAATATGCCAAAACAGACATTTTGGGGTATTACTTATAAAAATAACTGTAATTTAAGTAAATTATTAGAGGAAGAAAATAAGTTGCGAGGGCAATTTTTTCACAATTATCTTTCTCGTTATACCCATAAAAATGAAATTCTGCCGGATAAAATTTATGCTTTTAACCGTATCTTGAAAAGTAAAGAAAATGCTAATGAACAAGAGTTACTTTATACTATAGCGTTAGAACACAATAATCATCTTGAGTATATTGAACAGTTTGTTAGCGAAGGTGGTCTGTATCTTTGTTTCAAATATATTGGCACACCAGAAAACTTTAAAGATTTTATTTCTCAGGTGCATTTAGCTGCGATGCCAGCTTTAAAAGTTCATTTACGTGCCGGATGTTTAATTGAAATCCATCATAATCGAGATAAAAATACGGTTGAAACGGCAAAAGATATCCAACGTATGGAATGCGATTATTGTGTGC
Source organism: Gilliamella sp. CG22 (assembly GCF_046635725.1). Taxonomy (NCBI): domain Bacteria; kingdom Pseudomonadati; phylum Pseudomonadota; class Gammaproteobacteria; order Orbales; family Orbaceae; genus Gilliamella; species Gilliamella sp. CG22. The sequence continues at coordinate 146,316 of NZ_JBIDFK010000003.1, read as the reverse complement.
CAGTTGCAACAGAAAATGAAGTTCTTCTAAAGAAAAATTCGTAGTAATTCTAAGTTGTTATCTGTAATCAATCTTGTGACTAATTGTAATAACCTAGCATTATAATCAATTTAACAATGTTTTTTCTAACCATTGTCTAAATTCTGGTGATGCTTCTTTCAAACTATTTGATCCACGTGTGACAGTGGCAATACCAATACCTAATTGTTCTTTAAGCTGTCTTTGATTTATTGAACCATCAAGTAAAGAGTGAATTATTTTCACTCGGGTAATTAAAGCATCACGTTCATCTGCGGTTAGCAGCAGTTTAAATATATCCAGTGAATAACCATCATTAAATGCTTGGTGTAGTATTTCAACTGTTTGTTTCCATTCTTGAGTTTTCATAATGCCCACCATTAATAGGTTCTGTTAAATTCGTTTGCGGTAAAAATATTATGCCTTTTTTGACCTAACAAATTTTGATAAATATAATCATAAACTAAAACATTTTTAACATAATTACGTGTTTCAGTAAAAGGAATACTTTCAATAAAAGCTACTGCATCAAGTTTACCATCACTATTATTCAACCATCGTTTAACTCGACTTGGTCCAGCATTATAGGCTGCTGACGCCAAAATACGATTTTTAGCATTTTGTTGATAAACATTATTAAGAAAATATGTCCCTAATTCTATGTTTGTCATGGGATCAGATAGCTGAGATGTTGATGTATAACTAATTGAGCTAACTTTTTTTGCTGTTTCTTTTGCTGTCGCAGGCATTAATTGCATTAAACCTTTTGCCCCAGCTGGTGATTGTATCGTGGCATCAAAAGCGCTCTCTTGACGAGATATAGCCAGCGCATAAGAAAGAGATATCTCTTTACCTTTTAATGCCTGTTTATATATATCTTCATACATAATAGGTAAGCGCTCTGTCCAATTATTCCAAAGTTTTCCAGATATTGTTGCTTGGATACTAAGATCTCCCCAACCTTTATGATAAGCATATTGAGCTAAATCTAAATATTCATTATTTTCAACGTGATTATTCAACATAAAGCGCCATTCGCGTGTTGATTCTGTTAACTTCTTCCAGAAACGTAATTCTTTAATTCGTTTTATAACAGTTTGATTATCATACTTAGATTTTAAATTTGCTATCTCGGCTTGCGTAATTTTTCTGGATTGGTTGTTAAGAGAATATTTTTGCTTAAGCAATTGAGCGCTGACCATGCCATAAAATCCACGATTAGCCGATAATTTTTTCAAAATGGTATTGGCTTCATTTTTTTTGTTTTGGTCTAAATAGACGCGAGCTTGCCAATATTGCCATTCTTCTTTTAATTTATCTTCGGGTGTTAATTGTGATAACCAATAAGCAATATCTTTATAATTATTTTCATCAATCGCAACACGAATGCGTTTTTCAACTAACGTTGTATCATGATACTTGGAAATGTAATCATCACGCCATTTAATTTGCTCATTTGTCGCAGAATCACTGAAAAATCTGTTTGCTAAATTTTTTTGTAATGCAATGAGTTCGGTTTCGCTTAGATGTTGCTGCTGTACCAGTTTTTGCAATAGTATTTGCGCAAAATTCATATCCGCTTTAACTACTCGAGGAAAAGAAGCCAATACAATTTTTTTAGTAAAATTGCTGGTTTTAATATTTTTAGAGAAATCCTCTAATTTTTTCGGATTATCTAATAAAGCATATAAATTACTTTTGGTTGTTTTATAGTCATTATCTAATAGGTTGATTAAATATCGTGCTAATTTTAAATTATTCGCTTCTATGGCAAGTTCAATTCGTAACAAAATGATATTGTTTGTTTGTTTTCCTGCATCTTTCCATGCATTAAGAAGAGGATCACAGGCAGAAGGTAATTCTTTTCCTGTTAGCCACAATGATTCTATTGTCTCTATAACAGATTGATTACCCTGTTGTAACAAAGCGTATTGATAACGGCAGTTAGATTGAATTGAGTTATCTTTAGGAAAGTCAACAATAGCAGCCCAATCTTGACGATTGGTCAATTCTGATAAGAAAGATTGACTTAATGATGCTGTTAACGGAAATTTACTATACTGAGTGACAAAATTGCTCACCATGTCTGGGGAAACCGTTTTGATATTTTTTTGAAAATATTGTACTGCAGCATAAGGATACAGTGGGTAATCTTTTAGCTCTTTTAAAAGAGCGGTTTGTTCATTAAGATTGAGTGATTGATATGAGTTAAGCCATTTTTTGTAATTAGCTCGTAAATCTTGCTGCGTATTAACCGCGATTGCACTTTTAGTAAAGAGTAATCCTATTATTAAAATACACTTTAATAGTGATTTCATTGCTCAACTCCTATATCAAATTAGTTTACTAGATTAGCATATTTCACCATTGTTCGTCGATGAAAGAACTTAAGGTTTAATTCCCACTAAAATAGTCAACTAAATACTTGACTAAAATTGAAGGATATATAAAATACCTTCCATATATAAAGGGGAATAAATAATGAAATTGACATCAAAAGGGAGATATGCAGTAACTGCAATGTTGGATATTGCATTACATTCTGGTTTAGGGCCCGTATCACTTGCAGATATCTCAGAACGTCAACAAATCTCACTTTCCTATCTTGAACAACTATTTGCCCGTTTACGTAAACATGGTTTGGTCTCTAGTGTTCGGGGGCCGGGTGGTGGCTATGTGCTTAGTCGAAGCATGGATCAAATTGCGATTAGTTCAATTGTTAAAGCCGTCGATGAAACGGTTCACGCAACAAAATGTTATGGTCATGATGGATGTCAAGGTGGCGTGAGATGTTTAACTCACACTTTGTGGAATGACCTAAGTGAACGTATCGATGAGTTTTTAACAAGTATCACTTTAAGCGAATTAGTCAATAATAAAGAAGTTAAAGAAGTGGCTAGTCGACAAAGCAATCTAATATCAATAAATTAAGCAATAAAATTTGTACACAGATTTTGTCATTGGGAGTATTTAATGAAACTACCTATTTATATGGATTATGCAGCAACAACGCCTGTCGATCCTAGAGTTGCTGAAAAAATGATGCAGTATCTAACCTTGGATGGTATTTTCGGTAACCCCGCCTCTCGTTCTCATAAATTTGGTTGGCAAGCTGAAGAAGCGGTTGATATTGCACGAAATCAAATAGCCGATCTTATTGGTGCCGATTCACGAGAAATCGTTTTTACTTCTGGCGCGACTGAAGCGGACAATTTAGCCATTAAAGGTGCAGCACACTTTAATCAAGCTAAAGGTAAACATATTATTACGTGTAAAACTGAACATAAAGCCGTGCTTGATACTTGTCGCCAACTAGAACGAGAAGGTTATGAAGTAACGTATTTAGCACCTGAATCTGATGGAATATTAGATTTAAACAAACTCGCAGCGGCAATGCGTAGTGATACGACAGTGGTATCAATCATGCACGTTAATAATGAAACAGGCGTCATACAAGATATCGAAAAAATTGGTGAAATGTGTCGTGAAAGAGGCATTGTTTTCCACGTGGATGCAACCCAAGCTGTTGGTAAATTACCGATTGATGTAACCAAATTGAAAGTAGACTTGATGTCTTTTTCAGGTCATAAAATCTATGGTCCAAAAGGTATCGGTGGGCTGTATGTAAGACGTAAACCACGTGTTCGTATCGAAGCCCAAATGCATGGTGGTGGTCATGAACGAGGCATGCGCTCTGGAACGCTACCTGTGCACCAAATTGTTGGTATGGGTGAAGCATATCGGATAGCAAAAGAAGAAATGGCTACTGAAATGCCACGTCTATTGGCACTCAAAAATCGGTTATGGAATGGTTTAAAAGATATAGAAGAAGTTTATCTAAATGGATCTTTAGAACACAGTGCACCAAATATTTTAAATGTCAGTTTTGCTTATATTGAAGGTGAATCGTTAATGATGGCATTAAAAGATTTGGCTGTATCTTCTGGCTCTGCCTGTACGTCAGCGAGTTTAGAACCTTCTTATGTATTGCGGGCACTAGGCCTCAATGATGAATTAGCACATAGCTCAATCCGTTTTTCACTAGGTCGATTTAGTACTGAAGAAGAAGTGGATTATGTTATTGAGTTAATCAAAAACTCTATTGATAAATTAAGAAACTTATCTCCGCTTTGGGAAATGTTTAAAGATGGTGTTGATTTATCAAAGATAAAATGGTCAGCCCATTAAAATTAGGAGTAAATTATGGCATACAGTGAAAAAGTAGTCGATCATTACGAAAACCCTCGCAATGTCGGGTCGTTCGATCAAAACGATCCGAATGTTGGTAGTGGTATGGTTGGTGCACCAGCTTGTGGCGATGTCATGCGACTTCAAATTAAAGTGAATGATGATGGCATTATTGAAGATGCGAAATTTAAAACTTATGGCTGTGGTAGCGCAATTGCTTCAAGTTCGTTAGTTACCGAATGGATTAAAGGTAAATCTTTAGATGAAGCACAAGCAATAAAAAATACGGATATTGCTAAAGAACTCGCTTTACCGCCAGTTAAAATTCACTGTTCAATTTTAGCTGAAGATGCAATCAAAGCGGCAATTGATGACTATAAGACTAAAAAAGGGCAAAGTTAATGGCTATTACATTAACCACTAGTGCAGCTGATCGTGTTCAAGCTTTTTTAACTAATCGTGGAAAAGGCATCGGTCTAAGATTAGGCGTTAAAACATCTGGTTGTTCGGGTATGGCTTATGTTTTAGAGTTTGCTGATACGATTAATGACGATGACAGTGTATTTGTAGACAAAAATGTTAAAGTTATCGTGGATAAAAAAAGCTTAGTCTATATTGATGGCACTGAACTTGATTTTGTTAAAGAAGGATTAAATGAAGGTTTTAAATTCAATAATCCTAATGCGCATAATGAGTGTGGTTGTGGCGAAAGCTTTAATGTTTAACTGAGGCATCAAGCGTGAATAATTATTTTGAGTTATTTCATCTACCTATTCAATTACCTGTCGATACGCAGCAGTTAACATTACAATATCAACAATTACAAAGACAGTATCACCCTGATAATTTTGCAACGGCATCGGATAGTGAAAAAATGGCGATTATTCAAAAATCAGCCATGATTAATGATGCTTATCAAGTATTAAAAAATCCTATAAAAGCAGCTGAATATTTCCTATCTTTGCAAGGCTTTGATGTGGCAACGGAACAACATATTATTCATGATGCAGATTTTTTAATGGAGCAATTTGTTTTGCGTGAAAAGCTAGATGATATTGAAAGTCAGTCAAACTTTGAACTATTAGATAGCTTTGGGGCTGAAATATCAGGCCGCAAAAAAGATATTTATAATCAATTGTTGAACAATATATCGCAACAAGATTGGCAATCCGCCCTAAATCAAATCTACAAGATTCGTTATCTTACTCGATTAATAGAACAGATCGAAAAGTTACAAGAAAAGCAATATGCTTTATAATTTAAGATAAATAACACATCAAGTAGAGATAAGTTAAATGGCATTATTACAAATTAGTGAACCAGGTCAAACACCAGAACCACATCAACGTCGGATTGCGGTTGGCATTGATTTGGGTACGACCAATTCACTAGTTGCAACTGTTCGAAGCGGTAAATCTGAAGTTCTGCCAGATTTAGAAGGCGATTTTTTATTGCCTTCAGTTGTACATTATGGTGTTGATCATGATGATAATACTATTATCACAATTGGTAAAAATGCTAAAAACAGCGCTACTTCTGATCCAAAAAATACAGTAAGTTCAGTTAAGCGATTAATGGGAAGACGTCTTTCTGATATAGACACATCTCATTTCCCTTATCCATTATCCATGACAGAAAATGGTGTGCCATTACTAAATTTACCGAATCAGCAAGTTAATCCTATACAAGTCTCTGCTGAAATCTTGATTGCTCTAGCAGATCGGGCTAAAGCGAGTTTAAATGGTGAAATCGATGGTGTCGTCATCACCGTTCCCGCCTATTTTGATGATGCTCAACGACAGGCAACAAAAGATGCTGCTAAATTAGCTGGTTTACACGTTTTACGTTTGTTGAATGAACCTACTGCTGCAGCTATCGCTTATGGCCTTGATTCTGGAAAAGAAGGCATCATTGCTGTATATGATTTAGGTGGTGGAACTTTTGATATCTCTATTCTGCGTTTACATAAAGGCGTTTTTGAAGTTCTATCAACAGGGGGAGATTCTGCTCTTGGTGGTGATGACTTCGATCGTTTACTTGCGGAGTATATTAAAAACGAATTAGGGTTGATTGATCATCATGATGCACAGTTGAATCAGAGAATGATTCATCAAGCGGTTGACATTAAAATTGCACTCAGCCATCAAGATTCTGTCACGATAACATTTGATAATCAGGTCTTAACTATAACCCGACATCAATTTGAACAACTTATTGAACCGCTAGTTAAACGAACCTTAGCTGTTTGTCGGCGTGCATTAAAAGATGCTGATATTGATATCGATGAAATTGTTGAAGTGGTCATGGTGGGGGGATCTACCCGAATTCCGTTTGTGCGTGAATCGGTCGGTAATTATTTCAAAACAAAACCTTTAACTTCTATCGATCCAGATAGAGTAGTCGCTATTGGGGCTGCCATTCAAGCGGATATTTTAGTGGGTAATAAACCCGATTCCGATATGTTGTTGCTTGATGTAATTCCCTTATCTTTAGGCATCGAAACAATGGGCGAATTGGTTGAAAAAATCATTCCTCGTAATAGTACGATTCCTTGTGCAAGGGCGCAAGAATTTACAACGTTTAAAGATGGTCAGACCGCTATGATGATTCATGTTTTACAAGGTGAACGTGAAAATGTAGCCGATTGTCGATCGTTGGCGCAATTTATCTTGCGTGGCATTCCGCCAATGCCTGCTGGTGGCGCACATATTCGTGTCACTTTCCAAGTGGATGCTGATGGATTGCTAAGCGTAACGGCAATGGAAAAATCAACAGGTGTTGAAGCCGCAATACAAGTTAAGCCATCTTATGGGCTAACTGATAAAGAAATTGCAACTATGATTCAAGATTCCATCAATTACGCTCAACAAGATAAGCAAACTAGAATGCTTGCTGAACAAAAAGTTGAAGCAGCAAGAGTCCTTGAAAGCTTACAAAATGCATTAGATAAAGATGCTGACTTATTGAATGAGCATCAGCTTAATCAAATTTTAAATGCTAAACATCGTTTACAAGCGGTAAGCGAATCCAATGATATATACGAAATTGAAAAGCAAATTAAAATTGTTGATAACGTGACGCAGGATTTTGCGGCTAAGCGTATGGATAGATCCATTCGTCAAGCTTTAACCGGTCATAAAGTTGATGATATTTAACTAACGAGATTATTATGCCAAAAATTACATTTTTACCAAATGCTGAACTTTGCCCTGAAGGGAAAACGGTTGAAGCGCAAGAAGGTGAATCTATTTTAGAAGTCGCTTTACGTAACGATATTGAAATTGAGCATGCTTGTGAAATGTCATGTGCTTGTTCAACTTGCCATTGTATTGTCCGTAAAGGTTTTGACTCACTTGAAGAGAGTGATGAACAAGAAGATGATATGTTAGATAAAGCGTGGGGCGTTGAACCACATAGTCGGCTAAGTTGTCAGGCTCGTGTTGCCGATGAAGATCTTGAAGTTGAAATTCCAAGATATAGTCTTAATCATGCCAAAGAAGATCATTAGCCTTGTCGCCATCACTTCATGGCGACAGATTCCTCATTATCATCATTTTCTTAAGTAATCACTACAACTTGTTTGATTAGCTTGAAATTTAATCAATAAAAAGGGTTTATCATTATTTTTAAGCTGATTAATAAAGCATCTATTATTAATTATTTCTTGCATTAGTTAATAATTTACGTATAATCATCGCCACTTTGTTTGTTGAATTTTTAATAAGCAAATGCGTATGAAGATATAATCCTTATTTAATAATATTGAATTATATCAACAATACTCCCGATCTGGGGGTTACGAAAAGAACGGATTACACTCTCCTGTCAATCGAAACAGGGTAAGAGGAGTAGTCTTTTGTTATAACTTTTAAATAGTGGAGCTCTGGTCTCATGTCGAACCAAAGAATCCGTATCCGGTTAAAAGCGTTTGATCATCGTTTGATTGATCAATCAACTGCTGAAATTGTAGAAACTGCGAAGCGCACTGGTGCGCAAGTTCGTGGTCCTATTCCATTACCGACACGCAAAGAGCGTTTCACCGTATTGATTTCTCCGCACGTTAATAAAGACGCGCGTGATCAATATGAGATTCGTACTCATAAACGTCTAGTTGATATTGTTGAGCCAACTGAAAAAACAGTTGATGCTTTAATGCGCCTAGATCTTGCTGCCGGTGTTGATGTGCAGATCAGTTTAGGTTAATCCTAAGCTGAATGATTGAGAGGTCTAAACAATGATTGGTTTAATCGGTCGTAAAGTAGGAATGACACGAATCTTCACCGAAGAAGGTGTTTCTATTCCTGTCACCGTAGTTGAAGTTCAAAGCAACCGCGTTACTCAAGTTAAAACTTTAGAGAACGATGGTTATCAAGCTATTCAGGTTACTACTGGCAGCAAAAAAGCAAGCCGTGTAAATAAACCTGAAGCAGGTCATTTTGCTAAGGCTGGCGTTGAAGCTGGTCGTGGTCTATGGGAGTTCCGTTTTGAAGAAGGCGAATTTACTGTAGGGCAAAGTATTAACGTTGATATTTTCACAGACGTTAAAAAAGTTGATGTTACTGGAACATCTAAAGGTAAAGGTTTTGCTGGCGTAACTAAACGTTGGAACTTCCGTACTCAAGATGCAACTCATGGTAACTCTTTGGCACACCGTGGTCATGGCTCTATCGGTCAAAACCAAACTCCAGGTAAAGTGTTCAAAGGTCGTAAAATGGCAGGTCACCTAGGTAATGAACGTGTAACTGTTCAAAACTTAGATATTGTACGTGTTGATGCTGAACGTAACCTTTTATTAATTAAAGGTGCAGTTCCAGGCGCAATCAATAGTGACGTAATTGTTAAACCGGCAATCAAGGCTTAACGTCGAGGAGATAGAGATGGAATTAGTAGTAAAAGACGCGAAAGCGCTTTCTGTTTCCGAAACTACCTTCGGACGTGAGTTTAATGAAGCGTTAGTTCACCAAGTAGTTGTTGCTTATGCATCTGCTGCTCGTCAAGGCTCACGCGCACAAAAAACTCGTGCAGAAATCGCTGGTTCAGGCAAAAAACCATGGCGTCAAAAAGGCACAGGTCGTGCTCGTTCAGGTTCTATTAAGAGCCCAATCTGGCGTAGTGGTGGTGTAACATTTGCAGCAAAACCACAAGATCATAGCCAAAAAGTTAACCGTAAAATGTATCGTGGTGCATTAAAGAGTATTTTCTCTGAATTAGTGCGTCAAGAGCGTTTAGTTGTGGTTGAAACATTTACTGTTGAAGCACCTAAGACTAAATTATTAACTCAGAAATTAAATGATATGAATCTTAATGATGTCCTTATCATTACAACTGAAGTTGATGAGAATCTTTTCTTAGCAGCACGTAACTTGCATAAAGTTGATGTGCGTGATGTGGCAGGTATTGATCCAGTTAGTTTGATTGCATTTGACAAAGTGGTTATCACTGTTGATGCCGTTAAACAAGTAGAGGAGATGTTAGCATGATTCGTGAAGAGCGTCTGCTTAAAGTCCTGCGAGCACCACATGTTTCTGAAAAAGCATCTATTTCAATGGAAAAAACAAATACATTAGTATTGAAAGTTGCTAAAGATGCTACTAAGAGAGAGATTAAAGCCGCAGTTGAACAACTATTTGAAGTTAAAGTAGATGACGTTAATACACTTGTTGTTAAAGGCAAAGTAAAACGTCGTGGTCAACAACTTGGTCGCCGTAGCGACTGGAAAAAAGCTTACGTAACTTTAGCAGAAGGTCAAAACTTAGACCTTGCTGGCGTCGCTGAGTAATTCGGAGGAGTAAGAACAATGGCAGTTGTTAAGTGTAAACCTACATCTCCGGGTCGTCGCCACGTTGTTAAAGTGGTTAACCCAGAGTTGCATAAAGGTAAGCCTTATGCACCGTTGCTTGATTCAAAAAGCAAAACTGGTGGTCGCAATAATAATGGTCGTATCACTACCCGTCATATCGGTGGTGGTCATAAACAACATTATCGTATTGTTGACTTTAAGCGTAACAAAGATGGTATTCCAGCAGTTGTTGAACGTTTGGAATATGATCCAAACCGTAGTGCAAATATTGCATTGGTTTTATATAAAGACGGTGAACGTCGTTATATTTTAGCGCCTAAAGGCTTAAAAGCAGGTGATCAGATCCAATCTGGTGTTGATGCATCGATTAAAACAGGTAACTGTTTACCAATGCGCAATATTCCAGTCGGTTCTACCGTGCATAACATTGAAATGAAACCAGGTAAAGGCGGACAACTTGCTCGCTCAGCTGGTAGCTATGTTCAAATCGTTGCGCGTGATGGTGCATATGTAACATTACGTCTACGTTCAGGTGAAATGCGTAAAGTATTATCTGATTGTCGTGCCACTATTGGTGAAGTCGGTAATTCAGAACATATGCTTCGCGTACTAGGTAAAGCGGGTGCAACGCGTTGGCGTGGTGTTCGTCCTACTGTTCGTGGTACAGCAATGAACCCGGTAGACCATCCACATGGTGGTGGTGAAGGTCGTAACTTTGGTAAACATCCTGTGTCTCCATGGGGTCAAAAAGCCAAAGGATTGAAAACGCGTAGCAACAAACGTACTGATAAGTATATTGTTCGCCGTCGCAATAAGAAATAATTAATATAGAGGATTAGCTATGCCACGTTCTCTCAAGAAGGGTCCTTTTATTGACCTACACTTGCTGAAGAAGGTAGAGAAAGCGGTGGAAAGCGGGGACAAGAAACCAATTCGTACTTGGTCCCGTCGTTCAACGATCTTTCCTAACATGATCGGTTTGACCATCGCTGTCCATAATGGTCGTCAGCACGTTCCAGTTTATGTTACCGACGAAATGGTTGGTCATAAATTGGGTGAATTCGCGCCGACTCGTACTTATCGCGGTCACGCTGCGGATAAGAAAGCTAAGAAGAAATAAGTAGGAGAAAGAGATGGAAACAATTGCAAAGTACCGCCACGCTCGTTCTTCTGCACAAAAAGTTCGCTTAGTTGCAGATCTTGTTCGCGGTAAAAAAGTGTCTCAGGCACTTGATATTTTAACGTACACCAATAAAAAAGCGGCTGTACTTGTTAAAAAAGTATTAGAGTCTGCTATTGCTAATGCAGAGCATAACGATGGTGCTGATATTGATGATCTAAAAGTTGCGAAAATTTTCGTAGACGAAGGCCCAACCATGAAGCGTATTATGCCTCGTGCGAAAGGTCGTGCAGATCGAATTTTGAAGCGTACGAGTCACATCACCGTGATCGTCTCAGATCGCTAGGCTGGAGAATAGCAATGGGTCAAAAAGTAAATCCAAATGGTATCCGATTAGGCATTGTCAAGCCTTGGACATCTACATGGTATTCGGGTACAAAGACATTCGCTGATAATTTAGAAAGTGATTTTAGAGTGCGTGAATTCTTAAATAAAGAATTAGCACAAGCGTCAATCTCTAAAATTGTAATCGACCGTTCAGCAGAAACTAACGTTCGCATTACTATTCACACTGCTCGTCCAGGTATCGTGATTGGTAAAAAAGGTGAGGACGTTGAAAAATTACGTAATGCCGTAGCTTCTATTGTCAATAAGTATAAAGACAAAAGAGAAAAACGTGATGTTGCAGTACAAATTAATATTGCTGAAGTTCGTAAACCTGAACTTGATGCAAAATTAGTTGCTGACAGCATTACTTCTCAGTTAGAACGCCGTGTTATGTTCCGTCGTGCAATGAAACGTGCGGTACAAAACGCAATGAAAGCGGGTGCTAAAGGTATCAAAGTTGAAGTAAGTGGTCGTTTAGGCGGCGCTGAAATTGCTCGCTCAGAGTGGTATCGTGAAGGTCGTGTACCTCTACATACACTACGAGCTGACATCGACTACGGAGTGTCTGAAGCATTAACTACCTATGGTATTATTGGTGTTAAAGTGTGGATCTTCAAAGGTGAGATCCTTGGTGGTATGGCTGCCGTTGAACAAGCAGAAAAACAACCTGCTGCTCAACCGAAAAAGCAGCGCAAAGGCCGAAAACAATAAGGAGCGTCGCTGATGTTACAACCAAAGCGTACAAAATTCCGTAAAGTGCACAAGGGCCGCAATCGTGGTCTAGCTGTGAGTACTGACGTAAGTTTCGGTACATTCGGTCTTAAGGCTGTGGGTCGTGGTCGTTTGACTGCGCGCCAGATCGAAGCAGCACGTCGTGCAATGACTCGTGCAGTTAAGCGTCAAGGTAAAATCTGGATTCGAGTTTTCCCTGATAAACCAATTACTGAAAAACCACTTGAAGTGCGTATGGGTAAAGGTAAGGGTAACGTTGAATACTGGGTTGCTCAGATTCAACCAGGTAAAGTCCTTTATGAAATGGACGGAGTACCGGAAGAAGTTGCTCGTGAAGCATTTGCGTTGGCAGCTGCAAAACTGCCAATTAAAACCACCTTTGTGATTAAGACGGTGATGTAAATGAAAGCAAAAGAGCTACGCGAAAAAAGCGTTGAAGAGTTAAATACTGAACTTCTTAATTTATTACGTGAGCAATTTAACTTACGTATGCAATTAGCTGGAGGTCAGTTGACACAGACTCATATGTTAAAACAAGTGCGTCGTAATATTGCACGAGTTAAAACGTTATTAACTGAAAAGGCGGGTGCGTAATATGACTACTGAAGTAAAAATTCGTACTCAGCAAGGTCGTGTTATTAGCGACAAAATGGATAAATCTATTACTGTAGCTATTGAACGTAAAGTGAAGCATCCGTTATATGGTAAGTTCATTAAACGTACGACTAAATTGCATGTACATGATGAAAACAACGAGTGTGGTATTGGTGATACTGTAGAAATTAAAGAGTGTCGTCCATTATCAAAAACCAAATCTTGGACTCTTGTTCGAATCGTAGAAAAAGCAGTTAGTTAATCTAATCGATTAAAAACTGTACATAATATAATAAACGGCTAAATGCAGCCGTTTATTTTATGCTATCCATTTTATTTGAGTGGTGTTATACTATGCGCCCTCACATATGTGGGTTTTTGGTTGTCTATTCTTATCCATGGTAGTTGAGGTGGATGAAGGTAGATTAGACAATAATTTATTTATACGGAGCATTAAAATGATCCAAGAACAGACTAGGCTAGATGTTGCCGATAACTCTGGCGCACGTAGTGTAATGTGTATCAAGGTTCTCGGTGGATCGCACCGTCGTTATGCAGCGGTTGGTGATATCATCAAGGTTACCATTAAAGAAGCAATTCCACGTGGTAAAGTAAAAAAAGGTGATGTACTTAAAGCTGTTGTCGTGCGCACTAGAAAAGGTGTTCGTCGTCCTGATGGATCTGTCATTCGTTTCGATCGCAATGCTTGTGTTATTTTAAACAATAACAGTGAGCAACCGATTGGTACGCGTATTTTTGGACCGGTCACTCGTGAACTTCGTTCTGAGAAGTTTATGAAGATCATTTCATTAGCACCAGAAGTACTGTAAGGAGCGGGTAATGGCAGCGAAAATCCGTCGAGAAGATGAAGTTATCGTGTTAACCGGTAAAGATAAAGGTAAACGCGGTAAAGTAAAAAGTGTTTTGTCTACAGGCAAAGTGATTGTTGAAGGTATTAATTTGGTGAAAAAACACCAAAAACCAGTACCTGCATTAAATCAAGAAGGTGGAATTGTTGAAAAAGAAGCAGCTATTAATGTTTCTAATGTGGCAATTTTTAACCCAGCTACAGGCAAAGCAGATCGCGTAGGCTTTAGAATTGAAAATGGTAAAAAAGTCCGTTTTTATAAGTCTACTAATGAATTAATTAATTAAGTAATTTGGAGTGTACGATGGCGAAACTGCATGATTACTACAAAGCACAGGTAGTAAATAAACTGCAAGAACAGTTTGGCTACAAATCTGTCATGCAAGTCCCTCGGATCGAAAAGATCACCTTGAATATGGGTGTGGGTGAAGCAATTACTGATAAGAAATTATTAGATAATGCGGTTGCAGATTTAGCAGCAATCAGTGGTCAAAAACCACTTGTCACAAAAGCACGCAAATCAGTTGCTGGTTTTAAAATCCGTCAAGGGTATCCTATTGGTTGTAAAGTCACTTTACGTGGCGAACGTATGTGGGAATTTTTTGAACGTCTAGTTTATATTGCGCTTCCTCGTACTCGAGATTTCCGCGGTTTAAGCGCAAAATCTTTCGATGGTCGTGGTAACTATAGCATGGGTGTTCGTGAACAAATCGTTTTCCCTGAAATCGATTATGATAAAGTTGATCGTGTTCGTGGTTTAGATATTACTATCACAACAAGTGCACAATCAGATGAAGAAGGCCGAGCTTTATTATCTGCCTTTAACTTCCCATTTCGTAAGTAAGGTAGGGCATAATGGCTAAACAATCAATGATTGAACGCGATAAGAAACGCGTAAAGCTAGCAGAAAAATATTTTGCAAAGCGTCAAGAATTAAAAGCGATTATCTCTGATCTTAATGCATCAGATGAAGATCGTTGGAATGCAGTGCTTAAATTGCAAACGCTTCCTCGTGATTCTAGTCCATCACGTCAACGTCGTCGTTGTCGTCAAACAGGTCGTCCTCATGGCGTCCTTCGTAAGTTTGGTTTAAGCCGTATTAAGGTTCGTGAATCAGCCATGCGTGGTGAGATTCCTGGTCTTAAAAAGGCAAGTTGGTAATCAGGGGAGTGTTATAGATGAGCATGCAAGATCCTATAGCAGATATGTTGACCCGTATTCGTAACGGTCAAGCTGCGAATAAAGTTGCAGTCACCATGCCTTCCTCTAAGCTAAAAGTGGCAATTGCCAATGTGCTAAAAGAAGAAGGTTACATCGGAGACTATAAAGTTGTTGGTGACACTAAGCCAGAATTGGAAATTTCATTAAAATATTTCCAAGGTAAGGCTGTAGTAGAAAGTATTAAACGTGTTAGCCGTCCAGGTTTACGTATTTATAAACGTAAAGACGAATTGCCAAAAGTTATGGCTGGATTAGGTATCGCAGTTGTTTCTACTTCTAAAGGTGTTATGACTGATCGAGCAGCACGCCAAGCAGGTCTTGGTGGTGAAATTATCTGCTACGTAGCGTAAGGGAGAAAAAAATGTCTCGTGTTGCAAAAGCACCTGTCGTTGTTCCTGCTGGCGTAGAGGTAAAACTCAATGGTCAGGTAATTACGATTAAAGGTAAAAATGGCGAGTTAACTCGTACAATTAATAATGCTGTTGTTATTAATCAAGAAGAAGGTCAAATTAAATTTGCTCCTCGTGACGGCTTTGCGAATGCTTGGGCTCAAGCTGGTACTGCACGTGCGTTGATTAATGCAATGGTTATTGGTGTTACTGAAGGTTTTACTAAAAAACTTCAGCTAGTTGGTGTCGGTTATCGTGCACAAGTTAAAGGTAATGCTATTGGTCTATCTCTTGGATATTCACATCCAATTGAGCATCAATTACCTGCTGGTGTGACCGCAGAATGTCCATCACAAACTGAAATCATACTGAAAAGTGCTGATAAGCAGTTAATTGGACAAGTGGCAGCAGATATCCGTGCTTATCGTCGTCCTGAACCTTATAAAGGTAAAGGTGTTCGTTACGCAGATGAAGTTGTGCGTACTAAAGAAGCTAAGAAAAAGTAAGGTAACACTATGGATAAGAAATCAGCTCGTATCCGTCGTGCAACTAAAGCGCGTCGCAAGATGCATGAACTACTTGCAACTCGCTTAGTGGTTCACCGTACTCCGCGTCATATTTATGCGCAGATTATCGCACCAAACGGATCAGAAGTACTGGCAGCTGCTTCTACATTAGAAAAAGCTATCAGTGAAAGTTTAAAATACACCGGAAACAAAGATGCAGCAGCTGCAGTTGGTAAAGCAATCGCAGAGCGCGCATTAGCGAAAGATATCAAAGAAGTTTCTTTTGATCGTTCGGGTTTCCAATATCATGGTCGAGTTCAGGCGCTAGCAGATGCTGCTCGCGAAGCTGGCCTACAGTTCTAAGGTAGGAGTTAAAGATGTCAAACATCGAAAAACAAGCTGGTGAACTGCAGGAAAAACTAATCGCAGTTAACCGAGTTTCTAAAACCGTAAAAGGTGGTCGTATTTTTAGTTTTTCTGCACTAACAGTTGTTGGTGACGGTAATGGCCGCGTAGGTTTTGGATATGGTAAAGCACGTGAAGTGCCAGCAGCAATCCAAAAAGCAATGGAAAAAGCACGTCGTAATATGATTAATGTTGCTTTAAATAACGATACTTTACAGCATCCTGTTAAAGGTGCTCATACAGGTTCTCGTGTTTATATGCAACCAGCATCAGAAGGTACTGGTATTATCGCCGGTGGTGCAATGCGTGCTGTATTAGAAGTTGCTGGTGTTCGTAACGTTCTAGCTAAAGCATATGGTTCAACAAACCCAATTAATGTGGTTCGTGCAACGATTGATGGCTTAGAAAATATGAAATCACCAGAAATGGTTGCTGCTAAGCGTGGTAAAACCGTCGAAGAAATTTTGGGGTAATTAACCATGGCAAAGACAATTAAAATTACACAAACTCGTAGTTCTATTGGACGCATACCGAAGCATAAAGCAACGTTAGTCGGACTTGGATTACGTCATATTGGTCATACTGTTGAGCGCGAGGATACTCCTGCTATTCGTGGTATGGTAAACCAAGTTTATTACATGGTCAAAGTTGAGGAGTAATAGTAATGCGTTTAAATACTTTATCTCCTGCTGAAGGTTCAAAGCATGCACCAAAACGTCTAGGCCGAGGTATCGGTTCTGGATTAGGTAAAACAGGTACCCGTGGTATCAAAGGTCAAAAATCACGTTCAGGTGGCGGCGTTCGTCGTGGCTTTGAAGGTGGTCAAATGCCTTTATATCGTCGATTACCAAAATTTGGTTTTACTTCTCGTAAAGCTCTAGTTACAGCACAAGTTCGCCTTTCAGATTTAATGAAAGTTGAAGGTGATGTTGTTGACCTAAATAGCTTAAAAGTTGCAAATGTGATTAATTCACAAATCGAATACGCAAAAATCATGTTATCTGGTGAAGTTACAAAACCAGTAACAGTTCGTGGTATTCGTGTAACGAAAGGTGCTAAAGCTGCAATTGAAGCTGCTGGCGGAAAAATTGAGGAATAATTAGAAAGATGGCAAAGCAACCAGGATTAGATTTTCAAAGTGCCCGTGGTGGTGGGGGTGAACTTAAGAAGCGTTTACTATTTGTGCTTTTAGCACTGATTGTTTTTCGTTTAGGTTCTTATATTCCAGTTCCTGGCATTGATACTAAAGCGTTATCGGACATACTTTCACAAGCATCATCTAATGGTATTGTGGATATGTTCAATATGTTCTCTGGTGGTGCTTTAAGCCGTGCTTCAATTTTTGCATTAGGGATAATGCCTTATATTTCTGCATCGATTATTGTGCAGTTATTAACGGCCATTAACCCTAAATTGGCAGAATTGAAGAAAGAAGGTGAATCAGGTCGTAAGAAAATTAGCCAGTACACTCGTTATGGCACATTGGCTTTAGCTATTGTACAAGCAGTTGGTATTGCGACTGGTTTACCAAATATTCCTGGTTATGAGCGTGTTGTGACTAATCCAGGATTTTCTTTCTATTTCATTGCATCGGTTAGTTTAGTTACTGGCACTATGTTTCTTATGTGGCTTGGTGAGCAGATCACGGAACGTGGAGTAGGTAATGGTATTTCAATCATTATTTTCTCTGGAATTGTGGCGGGTCTTCCTCATGCAATATATGAAACAATTGAACAAGCTCGTTCTGGTGAATTGAATCCGATTCTATTATTAGTTGTCGCAGCTTTAGTGATAGGTGTGACTTATTTTGTTGTTTTTGTTGAGCGTGGTCAACGTCGAATCGTAGTTAACTATGCCCAACGTCAACAAGGGCGTCGCGTTTATGCAGCGCAAACATCACATTTACCATTAAAAATTAATATGGCTGGCGTTATTCCAGCGATATTTGCCTCAACAATTATTATGTTACCATCTATGATGGCATCTTGGTTTCAAGGAAATGGTGAAGGCTGGAGATATGTATTTGTACTTATTGGTCAATATTTCTCTCATGACCAACCGTTATACATAATCTTTTTTGCGGCAGCGATAATCTTCTTTTGTTTCTTCTATACAGCGTTGGTTTTCAACCCTAGAGAGACAGCAGATCAGCTTAAAAAATCTGGTGCATTTATTCCAGGTATCCGCCCAGGTGAGCAAACATCTAAATATATTGACAAAGTAATGACACGTTTAACATTAATAGGCGCAATCTACATTACTTTTGTATGTTTGGTACCAATGTTTATGACAAGTGCAATGAAGGTTCCAGTTCAATTTGGTGGAACATCTTTATTAATTGTGGTTGTTGTAATCATGGATTTTATGGCACAAGTACAGACTTTAATGATGCCAAATCGTTATGAGTCAGTGTTAAAGAAAGCGAACCTTAAAGGCTACGGCCGATAAGTTAGCCAGAAGTTACGGAGAAAAAAATGAAAGTTCGTGCTTCAGTCAAGAAATTATGCAGAAATTGTAAAATCATTAAACGCAATGGCATCGTTCGTGTTATTTGTGTTGAAGGTAAACATAAGCAACGTCAAGGTTAATTTATTTAGCCTAAAAGTTGAACTTTTGCATATTTTACTTGCCAAAGTATAGTAAAGCTGGCTAGAATAGCCAGCCTAAATTTTATTTGCAGACTTACTGTTTGAGTATCCTGAAAACGGGCTTTTCAGTATGGTGAGTTTGTTAAACATTAACAATAAAGGAGTGCATAGTGGCCCGTATAGCAGGCATTAACATTCCTGATCAGCAACATGCTGTAATTGCGTTACAAGCAATTTATGGTATCGGTAATACTCGCGCTAAGACAATTTGTGCTGAAGCAGGTATTCCTGAACATGTTAAGATCAGAGAACTATCTGAAGATCAGATTGAGAAGTTACGTGAACAAGTCGCTAAATTTACTGTTGAAGGTGATTTACGTCGTGAAGTAACTATGAGTATCAAGCGTTTATTAGACCTTGGTTGTTATCGTGGCATCCGTCATCGTCGTGGACTTCCAGTTCGTGGTCAACGCACTAAGACTAACGCTCGTACCCGCAAGGGACCGCGTAAGCCAATCAAGAAATAATTGAGGTGATAATAAATGGCAAAGACACCTGTTCGTACACGTAAACGTGTAAAAAAACAAGTTTCTGATGGTGTAGCTCATATTCATGCATCATTTAACAATACAATCGTAACTATTACCGATCGTCAAGGTAATGCGTTGGGTTGGGCAACCGCTGGTGGTTCTGGTTTCCGTGGCTCTCGTAAGTCCACTCCGTTTGCTGCTCAAGTAGCTGCTGAACGTTGTGCAGAAGCCGTAAAAGATTACGGAATTAAGAATCTGGAAGTTATGGTAAAAGGACCTGGTCCTGGTCGTGAGTCAACAATTCGTGCATTAAATGCAGCGGGTTATCGCATCACTAATATTACTGATGTTACTCCGATTCCTCATAACGGTTGTCGTCCACCAAAGAAACGTCGTGTTTAATGTTTATTAAACATTGAATGTTTAGGATTATTGGAGAAATAAAATGGCAAGATATTTGGGACCAAAGCTCAAATTAAGTCGTCGTGAAGGTACTGATTTATTCCTTAAATCTGGTGTTCGAGCGGTTGACAGTAAATGTAAGTTAGAACAAGCTCCTGGACAACATGGTGCGCGTAAACCGCGTTTATCAGATTATGGTGTTCAGTTACGCGAAAAACAAAAAGTTAGACGTATTTATGGAATTTTAGAACGTCAATTCCGTAATTACTACAAAAATGCAGCACGTATTAAAGGTAATACAGGTGAAAACCTATTAGGTCTTTTAGAACGTCGCTTAGATAACGTTGTTTATCGTATGGGATTTGGTGCAACTCGCGCTGAAGCTCGTCAATTAGTTAGTCATAAAGCTGTTCTTGTTAATGGTCATGTTGTGAACATTGCATCTTATCAAGTTTCGCCTGAAGATGTGATCAGCGTTCGCGAAAAATCAAAAAAACAAGCACGTATTAAAGCTGCTTTAGAGTTAGCTGAGCAACGTGAAAAACCTACATGGTTAGAAGTTGATGCTAGCAAAATGGAAGGTGTATTTAAACGCTTACCAGAACGTTCAGATTTATCTGCTGACATCAACGAACATTTGATCGTCGAACTTTACTCTAAGTAAAGTTTAGCACTTAAGAGAGGACATAATGCAGGGTTCTGTAACAGAGTTTTTAAAACCTCACCTAGTTGATGTTGTTCAATACACTCAAACTCATGCGAAAGTGACTTTAGAGCCACTTGAGCGTGGTTTTGGTCATACTTTAGGTAATGCACTACGCCGCATTTTATTATCATCAATGCCTGGATATGCAGTAACCGAAGTTGAAATTGACGGTGTTCTGCATGAGTACAGTACTAAAGAAGGCGTTCAAGAAGATGTACTTGATATTTTGCTTAATTTGAAAAAATTAGCAGTACGTGTACATACCAAAGATGATGTTATGCTGACTTTAAACAAATCAGGCATTGGTGCGGTAACTGCATCTGATATCACTCATGATGGTGATGTTGAAATTGTTAATCCTGATTTAGTGATTTGTCATCTTACTGATGCAAATGCTTCAATTAGTATGCGTATTCGTGTACAACGAGGACGTGGTTATGTCCCTGCTTCTGCTCGCGTTAAGTCAGAAGATGAAGAGCGACCAATTGGTCGTTTATTAGTTGATGCATGTTATAGTCCTGTCGAGCGTATCGCTTATTCTGTCGATGCAGCTCGTGTGGAACAACGCACCGATTTAGATAAACTGGTTATTGATATGGAAACTAATGGTACTATCGATCCAGAAGAAGCTATTCGTCGTGCGTCAACTATTTTGGCTGAACAACTTGAAGCTTTCGTTGATTTACGTGATGTACGTCAACCTGAAGTTAAAGAAGATAAACCGGAATTTGATCCGATTCTTCTACGTCCAGTAGATGATCTCGAATTAACTGTTCGGTCTGCTAATTGCTTAAAAGCAGAAGCAGTTCATTATATTGGTGATTTAGTACAACGTACAGAAGTTGAGCTACTTAAAACCCCTAATCTTGGTAAGAAATCACTTACTGAAATTAAGGATGTGCTCGCATCTCGTGGTTTGTCTTTAGGCATGCGTCTTGAGAACTGGCCACCAGCAAGTATTGTTGAAGACTAAAATAAAATTTATATAAGAAGGATAAAGTTATGCGCCATCGTAAAAGTGGTCGTCAACTGAACCGAAATAGCAGCCATCGTCAAGCAATGTTTCGTAACATGACTAGTTCACTTGTTGAACATGAAATCATCAAAACTACATTGCCTAAAGCAAAAGAGTTGCGTCGTGTTGTTGAACCGTTAATTACGCTAGCCAAAAGCGATAGCGTAGCTAATCGCCGTTTGGCTTTTGCTCGTATCCGTGATAAAGATACAGTGAAAAAATTATTTTCAGATCTAGGTCCACGTTTTGCTACCCGTCCAGGTGGTTATGTACGTATTTTGAAATGTGGTTTCCGTGACGGAGATAATGCTCCAATGGCTTATATTGAATTAGTTGATCGCCCTGCAGTAGAAGCAGAAGCAACAGCTGAATAAGATTTTAAATCATTGTATACAAAAGCCGGCTATACGCCGGTTTTTTATTGATGATATCTATCACAGATCCTTTAACTTTGGTTTCCTTATCCTTAAGTTCATCGTATCTAAATCTACTATATTCCTATTCTTTAATTGATTAAAAATTAAGCTTATGTTGTTTTTAATAAACATATGGCATGAAAATCTATTGAGAGGGATTAGTTTAATTGAAATTTCAATGTTAATTTATTTTTAAGTAGATTTAGATATCGATGTTTTTATAACTCTTCTGGATATTTCTAATGTTAATTTAAGAGCATCTAATAAATAAGTATTAATAGTTTTTTAAAAATAGGCTACATTATTATTTCATCATTGAGATATCTGACTATAAACATAATTAATAGTGTGGTGGTGGGGTTTCCTCAGATAAATTAGCAATATTCGATGTTTGAGTGGCTTGTAGTTTTTGTGATAATAACATTAATTGCTCTTTTAGTTTACTAACATCGGCTTGAAGGTTGGTTACTGCTTGGTTTAATTCTTCAATGGTGATTTCTTGAAACGCAACTTTGGTTTCTAATAATTCAATTTGTTGTCTCATATTATTTTCACAATTAGACTTTTTAAATATTGACCTCTATTGTAAGTAAAAATAACAATTAAATCCATCCACGTTCAGCAAATGAGACATATTCACCTTTACCAATTACAATATGATCAATAATACGGATATCGATTAATTCACAAACTTGATCCAACTTGCGCGTTAAATTCCGATCTGCTTGGCTTGGTTCTGCTAAACCAGAAGGGTGATTGTGGGCTAAAATTAAAGAGGCAGCATTATATTGTAATGCTTTTCTGGCTACTTCTCTGGGATGAACTTCTACACAGTTATAAGTACCAATAAACATTTCTTCAGATGTAATGACGTGATTTTGATTGTCCAGAAAAATAACCATGAAGATTTCACGATCTTTGTTAGCTAAGCGACTAGCTAAATAATGGTGAGTTAACGAAGGTGAAGTGAGATAATTTTCATTTGTCATTTTTACTTTCAAATATCGGTGCGATAATTCAACGACAGCTTTGAGCTGAGTATATTTAACGGTACCTAATCCATGTTTTTTACAAAACTGCTCATGAGTAGCGTTCATTAAATGATAAAATGAGCCAAATTCATTTAATAAATTTTGAGCTAGTTCTAAAACAGGTAATTTTCGTGTACCTGTCCGTAAAAATAGCGCAAGCAGTTCTGCATCACTTAGCATTTCAACACCAAATTGTAAAAGTTTTTCTCTCGGCATCAGTTTTGGACATGAAGGATGCATAGTATTTGTATTCCACTCATAAAAAAACTAATTATTCTTAGAAAATTGGCTTAAAAGAATTGAAAATTGAGAAAACTGTGAACTGTTTCTCAAAAAAATGAATAATATTTCACATGATGACAAAAAAGCGCTATCAAGCGCTTTTTTGTAAATTAATATGATGACTTAATGGCAACCGCAGCTTCCATGACCGCCACCACAACAACCACTATCTTCTTCATCTTCATGATCGTGTCCGCCACAGCCACAACCACCATGCCCATGTTCGTGACCATGTTCACTATGGATATGTCCATGCGCAATTTCTTCTTCTGTTGCTTCACGAATAGCTAATACTTCAACATTAAATTTTAAATCTTGTCCCGCTAACATGTGATTTCCGTCAATTGTCACAGTATCCCCATCAATTGCGGTAATTTCAACGGGTAAAGCGCCATGGTCGGTATCTGCAAAAAAGCGCATGCCAACTTCAAGTTCATCAACCCCGACAAATACATCACGTGGCACATTTTGCACCAGTGCATCATTAAAATCACCGTAAGCATTGATAAGTTCAACATCAAATTTATCACCAACTTGATGGCCTTCTAGTGCATTTTCAAGCTCTTGTAATAAATTACCCGCACCTTGTAAATATTCTAGAGGTGCAACAGTTGTTGCTTCGTCAACCAAAACCCCGTCTTTAGTGCGAACTTGGTATGCCAAACTGACTACTGTATTTTTTGCTATTTTCATTTTTTCTCCAACAAACTTGTATTGAGCAAACATCTTAAGATTTTAACGGAAAATGAAGGATAAGTATTCATAATTTTTATTTTTGACTAAAACTGACCAATGAAATGATAAAAGATCATGAAATGAATAATGATTAACATCGTGTTAGTGTTAACACGATAAAAACAGTCGATAAAGAATTCTTACAAGAAAGGTGTGGAACTTACGATATATCTGAATAGATTCAAAAATTAAAGGATGAAATCAAATGAATGTATGGACTGCCCTTTTTAATCCTAAAAAATTAGAAAATAGACGAATAAAAAAGGCATCAATATTGATGCCCTTTTTTTATTTTTTAAATAATACCCATTATTTAAGTTCTAACTCGTTCATTGCAGCAATGCTAAATCCACCGTCAACATGCACAACTTCACCCGTAATACCCGATGCTAAGTTTGAACATAAAAATGCCGCAGAATTACCCACGTCTTCAATTGTAACTGTACGACGAATTGGCGTAACCGATTCACAATGTGATAGCATTTTTTTGAAATCTTTAATGCCTGATGCAGCAAGAGTACGAATTGGACCTGCAGAGATAGCATTCACACGAATTCCTTCTGGACCCATAGCATTTGCCATATAACGTACGTTTGCTTCTAAAGATGCTTTAGCAAGACCCATTACATTATAGTTAGGGATCGCTCGTTCAGCACCTAGATAAGAAAGGGTCACTAACGCTGAATTTGGATTCAACATCGAACGACATGCTTTAGCCATTGCAACAAAGCTATAAGAACTAATGTCGTGAGCGATAGCAAAACCTTCACGCGTGACGGCATTAACATAGTCACCATCTAATTGATCGCCAGGCGCAAAAGCAATAGCATGGACAAAACCGTCAAATTTATCCCATGTTTTTGCCAGTTCTGTAAATAGGTTAGTAATACTATCATCGTGAGCAACATCACAAGGTAACACGATTTTAGAACCAAAGTCAGCCGCAAATTCTTCAACGCGTGCTTTTAATTTATCACTTTGATAAGTGAATGCTAATTCTGCACCCTCACGATGCATTGCTTGTGCAATACCATAAGCAATAGAACGATTACTTGCAACACCGGTAACGAGTATGCGTTTACCTGTTAAAAATCCCATAAAGTTTTCCTCTATTATTTTACTATACAGTCTAGGATGATGAAGATTATATGTTGATAAAGTCAACTTCGCTACTATAAATTTACTTTTAATGATTTTGTTTTGGTTGCTGAGTTACCAACAAAACGTTGTTTATCTCATCAATAATTGACTATAATAGTCAACTATTAATTTAGTTAACTCGTGATAAAATTTTGAAAAACCTAATTTGTTATAAAACATTACCTGTTTGGAATGCTAAATCATTACCTCAATCATTTTGTGAAAAACATAATACGCAAGTTGGCACTTGGGCTAAGCTCAATATCCTAGTGGGCAGTATCGATTTTGAGATATTATCTGAACAAGGGGAAATCATATCGCAACATCATTATGATGTTTCTCACCAGCCACCCTTTATTTTGCCTCAGCAATGGCATCGTATCGCTCAGGTATCTGAAAATTTACAATGCCAACTATCATTTTACTGTTTACCAGAAGACTATACTTTTAAAAAGTATCAAATGACCAAAACACATTCTGAAGTGCTAGCGGCAAGCAAAATTATCCCGTTAGGAAAGGTATTGGATTTAGGCTGTGGTTCGGGACGCAATTCGCTCTATTTACAGCTACTTGGTTTTGATGTGAATGCAGTTGATAAATCCGAATTAAGTATTGGTAATTTAAATCAAATCATCAATGATGAAAACCTAAAGCACATTAATGCAAAAGTATATGATATCAATCAAGCAAATTTAGAGGGTGAGTATGATTTTGTTCTTTCAACGGTTGTCATGATGTTTTTACAACCTGAAAAAATCCCTAAAATTATTGATAATATGCAAAAATTGACTAAATCGGGTGGTTATAATCTTATTGTAAGCGCTATGTCTACTTCTGATTATCCTTGTTCTGTGGGTTTTTCATTTACGTTTAAAGAAAATGAATTGCGGGAATATTATCAGGATTGGGAAATACTGAAATATAACGAAAATGTTGGAGAATTACATAAAACCGATAGTCATGGTAATCGAATTAAATTGAGATTTGCGACTTTGCTGGCTAAAAAAAGATAATCATTACAGGATGATTCATCCTGTAATTTTTTACATTGATTAATTAGTTGGTACTTAGTTTTTCACCAACAACGAACCAAGCTTTGCGAGAGTTTAATAAATCTTGAGCTGACATCGGTTTTTTTCCGGCAGGTTGTAGCAGTGTCATATTTAATGCACCATCGCTTGTTGCAATGCATATCCCTTTTTTGTCTGCTTGTAAAATAGTACCGACTGGTTGATTGTGGTGAGTGGATACCACTTCTGCTTGCCATACTTTCACTGGTTCGCCATTAACTTCAAAATAACTAACAGGCCAAGGATTAAAGGCGCGAACACAACGTTCAAGTTGCTGTGCCGATAAATTCCAATCAAGTTTAGCTTCTTGTTTAGATAATTTTTCAGCGTAAGTGACCTGTGATGGATCCTGTTTTTCAGGTTGGATTTTCCCTTCAGCAATGAGTGTTAAAGTATCAAGTAGTCCTTGTGGACCTAATTGCGCCAGTTTGTTATATAACGTTGTACTTGTATCAGAAGGTTCAATTGGACAGGTGAGTTTATATAACATATCACCCGTATCAAGCCCAGCATCCATTTGCATAATTGTGATACCGGTTAAAGTATCTCCAGCCCAACAAGCGCGTTGAATAGGAGCTGCGCCTCGCCATCTTGGTAATAATGAACCATGCACATTTAAACAACCTAGTTTAGGCATATCAAGCACAGCTTGCGGTAAAATAAGACCATATGCCACCACAATCATAATGTCGGCATTTAGCTCCGCAATGATTTTTTGATTTTCTTCCGTTTTGAGTGTTGCCGGTTGATAAACAGGAAGATGATTTTCAATTGCTAATTGTTTAACCGGACTTGCGGTTAATTTATTACCACGTCCGGCAGGGCGATCGGGCTGAGTAAAAACCGCAATGACATTATGTTTAGCATCAATTAATGCTTTTAAATGGGTTGCGGCAAAGTCAGGAGTACCAGCAAAAATAATATTTAATGGCTTGGCTGTTTGTGGCATATGTCTATAATCCATCATCAAAAAACTCGGATAATTATAACTTAATTTTCATTAAGAATCTTTAATCAAAAAGAATCGATATGTTGGTTTTATCAAACTGATGATGAATTAATAATTAAAAAGGAAAAAATATAGGTACTAATGCAATATTCACCGCCATAACGAGAAAGGTTAAAGGTACACCGACTTTTACAAAGTCACTAAAGCTGTAACCACCTGGCGCAACGACCATGGTTTTTACCGGCGAAGAGACCGGCGTGATAAAGGAAGCAGAGGTCGCTATAGCCACAGTCATTGCAAACGGATAAGGTGAATAACCAAATTTTATTGCCAGATCAATTGCAAGAGGGGCAATGAGTATTGCTGTAGCCGTATTAGAAATAAAGAGACCAACAGTTGAACATAATAAGAAAATGAAGGTCAGCACCATATACGGACTGAAAGAACGTAAATGAATTTCTAACCATGCCGATATGAGCGAAATGCCGCCGGTTTTATTCAGTGCTAAAGCAAACGGCATCATACCGATGATCAAAATGAGTGTTGGCCAGTGTATCGATTTATAAGCACTATTCATGTCGATGCAGCGTGTTGCTCCCATTAAAAGACAAGCTATTAGGGCAGCTACGACATTAGGAACAAGCCCCGTTACCATCAATATAATCATAATGGTCAAATTAATTAATGCTGCAAATGCTTGAGAACTTGCAGGTGCAACATCATCAATATCCGACGGATAATCTAAAACAACAAAATCATTGGTACGAGTTTGTAATTTTTGAATCGATCCCCAATCCCCACATACCAGTAAAGTATCACTCATTTCTAAACGTTCTTGGAATAAGTTATTGGTATCAACAGGGGCATGATTACGCCAAATTCCAATTACGGTTAAAAAGTATTTTTCTCTAAAATCGATTTCATTGAGTGTTTTGCCACAAAGTGACGATTCAGGTAATAGCGCCACTTCTGCCATGCCAACTTCTTTCACTTGTTCCGAAAAATATTCACCTCGTAAAACTTTAGGTTCAAGATTATTGGTCGATAAAAATGTTCGATAATCGGCTTCGGAGTGGGACATATCTAATAATAAAATATCGTTTTCCCGAAATTCTGTTGCCCCATTTACGGGGATTAATACTTTTTGAAATTTTCGCCAACGTTCAATACCAATAACATTGACACCGTGTTCACTTCGTAAATGTAGACCATCAATCGTACGACCAACAAAAGGCGAGCCTGGTAATATTTGTGCACGATGTGCCCGACCAATTAATTTATAGTCTCTGATTAAATCTGTGATTTTTCTTCTTTGTGGCTGGGTATTTGTCGGAGAAACTTGTTGAGCTGTTAATAACCAATTGCGTGTTAATATACAATAAATGACGCCAACAACAAGCACGCCTAACCCAATAGGGGTGATAGAGAAAAAACCGAATTCGGTTAAATTTGCTCGATTTAACTCACTATTAACCACCAGATTAGGTGCGGTTGCAACCAATGTCATCATGCCACTAATTAAAGCGGCAATACACAGTGGCATCATTAATTTTTTAACATGAATACCCGTATGATTGGCAATACTGATGGCAACAGGAATAAAGATAGCGACAACGCCTGTGGAACTCATTATTGAACCCAGTAACGCCACACCGAGCATAATACAGGTAATAATTCGAACATCATTTTTTCCGGATACCTTAAGAATATATTCGCTCATTTTGAACGAAATGCCAGTACGGACTAAACTTTCACCAATGATAAACAATAATGCAATTAAAATGATATTAGGATCGCTAAACCCCGAAAACGCTTCAGCAGGCGTTAAAATACCCGTGACTGAAATAGCTGTAATGGTTAGCAATGCAATAATATCCATTCTTAATTTGCTGAATGAAAACATTAAAATTGCAATCAATAGCAATAAACAAACAGTAATAAGTGGATAATATTCGATAAAGTAATGAGGCAAAAATGCAGTTAAAGAGGTTAATAAATTTTGCCCGGATGACAAATTTTCCACAAAAAGTCACTCTATGAGAACGATTGGATTTTAACCATAATACCTTGATTTATTGTAATAGGGAATATTTTCCAAAAAAGTTTATTCTCAAAAAAATTAACGAACATTACATTTTTAACATTTTTTGCTTTTTTTTTCATAACCTATTCGCTTTATTAAAACTTAGGTGTAATTTAGTTAACTTAGATTATTTAATCTGTTAATTGTGTCTAGGAGACAGTATGTCATTAAAAAAATCAGTTGCACAAATTATTATCGAAGTCTTAGAGGAAGCTGGTGTTAAACACTGTTATGGTATTGTGGGTGATACACTCAATTATATTACCAGTGCCATTAAAAAAAGTGACATTGAGTGGGTGCATGTTCGACACGAAGAAGTTGGAGCTTTTGCAGCAGGAGCCGAGGCTTATCTGACTAATCAGCTAACTGCATGTGCAGGTTCTTGTGGGCCGGGAAGCTTACATTTTATCAATGGTATTTATGAAGCTCAGCGCAATAAAGCACCTGTTATTCTCTTAGCCAGTCAACTGGTTACCTCACAACAGGGAACAGATTTTCCGCAAGAAGTTGATTTTGAGTCTGTTTATAAAAATTGTTCTGTCTTTTGTCGTCAAATTAACGATCCTACTCAAGCAAGACAGATTACGACGGCTGCCGTTCAAGCCGCAATAAATCAACGTGGCGTTGCTGTTCTGGTTATTCCTTATAATATTAGTTTAGAAAAAGTGGAAGATAAAAGTGGGCATAAAATTTATCATCCTAATCCGATCATTCGCCCATCAGATACAGAGCTTACCCAAATTGCAGAAATCTTAAATAAAAATCAAAAAGTGGCTATTTTTGCCGGACAAGGTGCAAATGGCGCTCATGATGAATTAATAGCACTTGCCGAAAAATTGAAATCGCCCATTGTGCATACATCAAGAGGTAAGGATTTTGTCGAATACAATAACCCTTACAATGTCGGTATGACGGGCATGTTTGGCGTTGAATCAGGATTAACCGCCATTAAAGAGTGTGATGTGCTGCTAATGTTGGGCGCTGATTTTGCATGGTCTCAATTTTACCCAAATGATGCCACCATTATTCAAGTTGATATCGATGCAACTCACCTTGGTCGACGTCATCCAGTGAGTGTAGGTGTTGTCGGAAGTAGTCAACCTACTTTGGCGGCTTTAATCCCTTTAGTTGAAGAAAAACAAGATGCTGCATTTTTAGAAAAATGCCGCCAATTATATATGAAAGCAATGGATAAATTGAACAAAAAAGCCATGCCTTCAAAATCAACGATTCATCCGCAATATTTAACGGAATTAGTTGATAAATATGCTAATGATGATGCTGTTCTATGTGCTGATGTGGGTTCAGCAATGGTTTGGGCTTGTCGACACTTTAATACTAATGGAAAAAGACGCACGGTCATCAGTTTAAAACATGGCACCATGGCTAATGCTATGCCACAAGCTTTAGGCGTACAAAAAGCATTTCCTAACCGACAAGTGATAACGCTATCGGGTGATGGTGGCATTAGTATGCTATTAGGGGACTTACTGACGACTATTCAAGAACAGTTACCGATAAAAATTATTGTATTAAATAACAGCTCTCTCAACTTTGTCGAATTAGAGCAAAAAGTAGAAGGAATTGTGGATCATTACACCGATTTACACAATCCTGACTTTGCTAAAGTGGCTAGTGCAATGGGACTGTTTTCGATCAGAGTAGAAGATTCAGATTTACTTGAAGCAGCGATGCAATCATTTTTAGCACATTCTGGACCTGCCTTATTAGATGTCAAAACAAGTGCTAATGAGCTGGTTATGCCACCGGAAATTCAAGCGTCTCAAGTGATGGGAATGGCGCTATATAGCGTCAAAGCATCATTGAGTGGCAAAATGGGGGATGTTGTAAATTTATTAGTGGATAATTTTATTAAAAAATAATGTTAAATTATCTCGATTATTCTGCCGATACCATCGGCAGAATAGTTGATGATACATTACCAACTGATTAACAATCATTGCTTTGAGTGATTGTTTAGCTGTTACAGATTTTCTGTATGATACATTCGGTATCATTGACTACATCGGCTAAAGGTTGTTCGATATTAACGGTATAAACATCGTTTTCATCTTGTGATGGTTCTTCTAAAGTATCAAATTGGGATTGTAACATTCCCGTTTTTTGATAATGACCTTGACGTTCAGCTAAACGGTTTTCAATGACCTCAAACCCACCTTTTAAATAAATAAAATGAATATTTTTATTTTCGCCTCGAATAATATCTCGGTATTGTTTTTTTAACGCTGAGCAGATAATAATTGAAATAGGATTAACATTGCTCATGGCAAATACTGCATCACTAATTAAACGAAGCCACGGCATTCTATCTTCATCATCTAGAGGCATACCACTGCGCATTTTTAAAATATTGGCTTTAGGATGTAAAAAATCACCATCTAAAAAAGCGGCATCAAGATCATAAGCCACATGTTTGGCAACAGCTGATTTACCGCTTCCTGATACCCCCATTAATACAAATACCTGTTGAGTTTTTTGTGACACAAAGACCTCTTACCTTTCCGTTTTTTATCAATAATATTCTGAGTATTTTAATGATATTTTCAATATCGAGAACGCGCTTTTGTGATGAAGATCATGAACTATATTATGCCCAATCATAAATTTATCACAATCAATTTCAAATTTTACTTAAAAAATAGATTTCGATCACAAAAATAATAATTGTCATTTGCTTTTAATTTCGAAAGAAAATAATCTTTCATTATAACTTTTGATTTCGAAAGTATTATTAAAAAAATGAAGAAAGGCAATAAGGGTGATCAAAGATGAACAAATGTCAGCTCTTTATCGAAGATGATCTTCGATTTAACAATGAACAAGAAGCGCTTACTTATATTAGTGAGCAACTACAACAAAAAGGGATTGTCAAAAAAAGTCATTTAGAAGCATTGATAGAAAGGGAAAAAACATTTCCAACGGGTATTGCGCTTGATGGTTATGCGGTTGCCATTCCTCATTGTGAAGCAGAGCATGCTATATCGCCGGCTATCTTTATTGTTCGAACACTATCACCTGTTGCGTTTAATCGAGCAGATGAAGACAGTATTGTAGAGGTTTCATTAATCATTTCACTGGTCGTGACTTCACCAGAAGATCAACTCACGCTTTTAAAAGCATTATTTTCAAATTTACAAGATAAAGAGTTCTATCACTTCTTATTAAACGCACAGCAAGATCAGATAGCTGAACGATTTAATAACGTGATATTTAATTAGAAAGTTGTTTAGGAGGCATTATGAAAAAAAAGATTATTGTTGCGTGTGGTGGTGCAGTTGCAACATCAACTTTGGCTGCAGAAGAGATAAAAGAACTCTGCAAAGAAAATAATATTAAGTTAGATCTTGTTCAGTGTCGTATTAATGAAATTAATACTTTTATTGATGATGTCGATTTGATCTGTACTACAGCCAGAATGGATCAAACTTTTGGTGATATCCCGATTGTACACGGTATGCCTTTTGTTTCGGGGGTAGGGATTGATCAGCTAAAAGATAAAATATTGTCGATTCTAAAAGGATAAGTATATGTTTACCGAAATTATGCAGTACATTTTGGATCTTGGCCCTTCAGTCATGTTGCCGATTGTGATTATTCTCTTTTCATTAGTGTTAAGAATGAAAGTGGGTGATGCCTTAAAAGCTGGTATTCATATAGGCATCGGTTTTGTTGGAATCGGTTTGGTTGTGGGGTTGCTCACAAGTTCAGTTGGACCAGCAGCAAAAGCCATGGCAGAAAGATTTGATATCAGTTTGAATGTTATTGATGTTGGTTGGCCCGGCGCTGCGCCGATGACATGGGCATCACAAATTGCTTTAGTTGCAATTCCCATTGCTATAGCCGTCAATATTGTGATGTTGGTTTCTAAACTCACTCGAGTTGTTAATGTTGATATTTGGAATATTTGGCATATGACCTTTACTGGTGCACTGGTTTATATCGCATCTGGATCCTACTGGTTAGGTATCGCAGGTGTGATTGTCCATGCCATTATTGCTTATAAGCTAGGGGATTGGTTTGCCAAAGATACTAAAGAGTTTTTTGAACTTGAAGGCATTGCTGTTCCGCATGGCACATCTGCTTATTGTGGACCAATTGCGGTATTTGTTGATGCGGTGATTGAGAAAATACCTGTTATTAATAAGATTAACTTTAACGCCGTTGACATGCAAAAAAGATTTGGCGCGTTTGGCGAACCGGTCACTGTTGGATTATTTATGGGGATCTTGTTAGGAATATTAGCCGGATATGGCGTTAAAGAGACATTACAACTTGCTATTCAAACAGCCGCAGTAATGTTATTGATGCCACGCGTAATTAAACCGATTATGGATGGCTTAACACCAATATCTAAACAGGCACGTAAACATTTACAATCTAAATTTGGTGGACAAGATTTTCTTATCGGTTTAGATCCTGCTCTACTATTAGGACATTCAACCGTTGTTTCGGCAAGTTTAATTTTTATTCCTTTAAGTATTTTTATCGCCATTATATTACCGGGTAATGAGGTCTTACCCTTTGGGGATTTAGCAACGATTGGCTTCTTCATTGCGATGGGGGTAGCGATTCACCAAGGTAATTTATTTAGAATTATTCTTTCTGGTTCCATCATCATTGCTATCACACTATGGATTGCTACACAAATGATTCCACTTACGACCCAATTAGCCCTCAATGCAGGTACGATCAATTCCGATACCGGTATTTCAGTCGGTGCTATGGATCAAGGTGGATCGCCTATTACTTATATCATGGTTCAACTAGTCAATTTGAAACAACCTATTGGATTTATCGCTATTGGGATTTTCTATCTTTTCTGCTTATTTTTAACATGGAAACGAGCTCGGAAATATCAAGGTGCAACTGGGCAAAATTAAGTAAATAGAGGCGATAAACACTAAGCAATAAGTTATTGAAATGAAGTTGATTCTTATGCTTTCACTGAAATGTCAGTGAAAGCATGCATTAACAAAATTGATTATTTAAAAAGGAACATAAAATGAAAGTCATTCTAGTCAATGAAGGAGGTACGTTATCTATAAAGGATATTCCAGTACCCAAAATAATCTCACCGGATCAGATTTTAGTTAAAGTCGCTTATTCGGGATTGTGCGGCTCGGATATACCTCGAATATTTCATCATGGCGCACATTTTTACCCTATTACACTGGGGCATGAATTTAGTGGTGTTGTGACAGAATTAGGTAGCGGTGTGACCGAATTTGAAATAGGTGATTTAATCTCATGTGCCCCTTTATTGCCATGCTTTGCTTGTGATGAGTGTAAAAAACATTACTACTCACTTTGTAAGCACTATACCTTTGTTGGCTCAAGAATAACGGGGGGGTTTGCTGAGTATATTTTATTAAATAAAAAAAATGCCTTTAAATTGCCAAAAGGCGTTACACCACTTCAAGGGGCTTTTTTCGAACCAATGACAGTGGGAATGCATGCCATTTTATTAGCTGGTGGTTGCCAAGATAAAAACGTGGTCATTGTAGGCGGCGGTACAATTGGATTGCTTGCTATGCAATGCGCAAAAGCAATGGGTGCCAACACGGTAACTGTTCTTGATATTAATGACGATCGCCTTCTGCTAGCTAAACGCTTAGGCGCAGATCAGGTCTATAACTCAAAAGACCTTACAGCAGATGAAATTTATCAAGCATTATCAATCAATCGGTTTGATCAGTTGGTATTAGAAACGGCTGGATCACCGATTACCGTTAAACTCGCCATTGAGATTGCTGGCCCACGAGCTCAAATTGGTTTGGTTGGCACTTTACATAATGATCTGACGCTTTCAGAAAAAATATTTAGTTTAATTCTACGAAAAGAACTACAAATTTTAGGTAGTTGGATGAATTATTCTGCGCCATGGCCAGGCAAAGAGTGGCAACTGGTAAGCCAATTTTTTTTAGAAGGAAAAATAAAACTGGATGAACTGGTTGCCGGTATCGGTGATT
The DNA here is from genome assembly GCF_046635725.1 of Gilliamella sp. CG22. Lineage (NCBI taxonomy): Bacteria > Pseudomonadati > Pseudomonadota > Gammaproteobacteria > Orbales > Orbaceae > Gilliamella > Gilliamella sp. CG22. The sequence continues at coordinate 111,151 of NZ_JBIDFK010000003.1, read as the reverse complement.
TTGATTCGTTTATTGAGCAAGTTACCAGTTTAAATGGGCGAGCCATGAATGGAAAAATATTGCTCAACTGCAATTAACTATTGATTCACGTCAATCATTGAAAATGAAAACTTATCTTTTGATTTTGTTTGTTATACACTGCTGAAAAGATTTCGAAAAAGGAAATATTATGAACGCAAGTGAAAGACGCCAACAAATTATAGATATTCTTAATATGAAAGGTACGGTATTGGTCAGTGATCTGTCAGAACAGTATGGTGTTTCTGAAGTGACCATTAGAACAGACCTTAGATTATTAGAAAAACAAGGCGTGCTAAGCCGATTTCATGGTGGTGCAACTAAAATTATTGACAATGATGACATCAAATCATTTAAAGAATTGCAATTAGAAGAACGTTATCAGCGATTTATTGAAGCTAAAAAACGCATTGCAATTGAAGCAGTTAAACATGTTAAAGAAGGCGATATTATTATTTTAGATAGTGGTAGCACCACGATGTTGATAGCTGAAGAACTGGTTAAATTAAAGCATATCACTGTCATTACCAATAGTCTTACCTCTGCTTTTATTCTCTCCGACAATAGTGACATTATGTTATTTATATGTGGTGGAACACTCAGACACAAGACTCGCTCTTTTCATGGAAAAATTGCTGAGCAATCGTTAGACGGTATCTCTGCTGATATTTTATTTGTCGGCGCAGATGGAATCGATGCAAAACGAGGAATAACAACGTTTAATGAAGGTTACACCATTAGTAGTATTATGGCAAATGCCGCTAAAAAAGTCGTCGCAGTTTTAGATTCATCTAAATTTGGACGCAATGGAATCAACATCGTGTTACCGCTCAATAAATTAGACACTATCATTACGGATTCGGGTATTAATGATAGGTGTCGACAAGAATTTGAGCAGCAAGGCATCAATTTAATAGCGGTTTAAGATATTTTTCTGGTCATGGTGTACTTTTTTAAGACAATTGAGTGGAGCGAAAAACGTTATTTTCATCAATACGGTTTAAGTCTTTTTAACCAGTTGAAAATAGGTGTTAGTTTAAAGATTACGGTTGCTCAATGGTTATTTCTCACAAAGCATTAACATGTAGGTGAGAATATGATATTAACGATTACAATGAATCCTTCAGTGGATATCGCATACCCCTTAAATAAATTAATTATTGATGATATTAATCGGGTATCGAATGTAAAAAAGACAGCTGGTGGTAAAGGGCTTAACGTGACCCGAGGTATAAAATTTTCTGGTATACCTGTTTTAGCCTCTGGCATTATTGGTGGAACAACTGGTGAATACATTAAAAAGCAGTTAGATAAAGATAACATTGCTTATTGCTTTTATACAACTAAACAGGAGTCAAGAAACTGCATTGCTATTTTGCATGAAGGCAATCAAACCGAAATTTTAGAGTCAGGCCCAGAGTTGGATAATAATGATGTTGAACAATTTCTGAACCATTATGAAACCATGCTTGAGCAAGCCAAAATCATCACAATATCGGGGTCATTGCCTCAAGGTTTTCCCATCGATTTTTATGTCAAATTGATTGAACAATCTGAAAAACGTCAAATTCCGGTGTTGTTAGATTCATCAGGCAAAATGCTCTATGCAACACTGATTTCAAAACACAAACCTTATTTAATCAAGCCAAATAAAGAAGAATTACAACAAATCATTGAGATGAAGATTGATGCGGATGATACCCATTCATTAATCCAAGCACTCAACCATCCGTTATTAAGTGACATTCCGATTATTGTTATCTCATTAGGGAAAAATGGAGCGTTTGCGCGTTGCCATCATCAATATTATCAAGCCTCAATTCCCCAAATTAAGGTCATTAATCCGGTGGGTTCAGGAGATATTACTTTAGCTGGGCTGGCAGTCAGCTTGCATGAAAATGAATCGATTGAAGTGATGTTAGCTCGAGCTATGACGATGGGAATGCTCAATGCCATGGAATCACAGACAGGGTTTGTGAATATGCGTCATTACGACCACTATTATCAACAAGTGAAAATTACAAAAATTATCTAAAAATATAAGGTTAATTAGGAGTGACTTATGTATCTTATTTCTAGTCAAGAGATGTTAAAAAAAGCACAACGTGAAAAATATGCCGTACCTGCGTTTAATATACACAATCTGGAAACCATTCAAGTTGTGGTTGATACAGCTAAAAAAATGGAATCACCGGTTATACTCGCAGCAACACCGTCAACTTATCAATATGCAGGCACACCCTACTTAATTAATATTTGCAAAACCGCAGCACAAATGCTGCGCTTTCCATTTGCGTTACATTTGGATCACCACGAAAACATCAGTGATATTAAAGAAAAAATTGAGGCGGGTATTCGCTCGATTATGATTGATGCTTCACATCATCCCTATGAAGAAAATATTGAAATTGTGAAAAAAATGGTTGAATTTAGTCATCAATATAATGCAAGTGTTGAAGCCGAATTAGGCAGGCTTGGTGGGCAAGAAGATGATTTAATTGTTGAAGATAAAGAGAGTGCATTTACAGATCCGGATGCCGCCAAAGCGTATGTCGAGCGCACAGGTATCGATTCGCTGGCTGTTGCCATTGGTTCAGCTCATGGGCTCTATAAAGGTGAACCTAAACTTGATTTTGAACGATTAGCTAAAATACGCGATAAAGTTGATATTCCACTGGTATTACATGGCGCATCGGGTATCCCTGAAGTGATGGTAAAAAAATCGATTTCCTTAGGCATTTGTAAAGTGAATGTGGCAACGGAATTAAAAATTGCTTTTTCAGATGCGTTAAAGCTAGATTTTAATCATAACCCTGATGCTAACGATCCAAGACATTATATGCAACCAGCTAAATTAGCTATGGCGAAAATTGTGGAAGAAAAAATTCGCATTTGTGGAAGTGCAGGAAAATTATAATAGAAAAGTATGGGTAATTAACTTGAAATGAGCGTTAATTTATTACACTGGCAGTCACTTACTGTCAGTTATTAATGGGGGGTATGTATTGTCACTAAAAAGTGATTTTCATAGTTATAATGGTGAACTCATTTTATTTTTATGAAATGAGTGACTCACGGCTAACATCAAAATACATCGTTAGGTTTTAGGATTTGATAGAGTGTGCTTAAGTGACTTTTTAAGCACACGATCGATAAAATTAATGTTATTGGATGAGATGATTCAGCACTTGTTTAAACGTTGAAAATGAACAAAATCCATTAGCATTAATAGGACAATTTTCCATTTCTAATACGACTTTATGCGGTGGGTTTTGACGGTTTAATTGTACTAAGTCACGGATCTGGTCGGTGGATTGATAAAAATATTCAATTTTCATCAGTGCTTCGCCATTGTGATTATTACGCCATTTTTGAAAGACAATTTTCCCACCAATAGGGGTGGTTTCAAACTGCTCTGGTAACGTGTAATGCTTAATTTTAATTGTTGAAAGTAGGGAGGCTACATTGGAATCATGTCCCACTAACAGCGTAAATTTAGGATGTACTTCATTTTCTGAAAAAGCGTGATTAATATAATTAACTAATTTTGCTGACACTTGTTTTGCCACAACGGGCGATCCAAATAAAACGCTATTGTAGTGCTCTTTGATCGCAACTAATTGTTCGAATTGTTGTTTATCCTTTATTTGCCCCCAAGCAATATCATGTAAAGGCGATCCTTCATAATATTGTAAGATAAAAGCATCAGCAATGGATGTTCCCGTGCGAAGTGCGCCTGTTATGCCAGGTTCCTTGCCTTTTTCAATAATAAGCTCGGTGGGTAAATGTGCAAAATCACACTGTTTATGTGTAATACAATTGGTTGAATTAGGGTAATTTAGGATAGTCGACATGTCTTGATACGCTTTACCCAGTTTTTCATTCAGCCCTTCAATGCCTTTGGTATCGGCAGTTTGGTTAATTGAATTGATTGCGGCCTGTTTAAAGGCTGAACTATTATCATCAATGACAGGAAAAAATAGCGGATCCATGCTACCAAGCTTTTCTTTATGGATAATCGGCACAAGACAACCCGGAAAAGCACCAACTGCAAAAAACTGTCCGGTGGCAATTGTGCGTTGCAAACTATTGGTATAAATATAAACATCTTGGTCGTTTGGACAACGATCTTGATTTAATAATTTGTTATCGACTAACCATTCACTGAAATAGTGACCAAAATAGCTTTCTAATGCTCCACCACGAGTCGTTAAATAACTCGCAGGCGTATCCCATTGCGGCCATTGATTGGGCGTGACTTTACCCAACGTACTATTAGGGCTAGCTAATGGTGCTCGCAAACCATGGCGACTAAAAACAACAACTTGTTCTAATGTAAAATCGTTCACTGTTTCGATAGCTGGTACATTGAAAGATAAAACAGTTGTTAATGCTATGATTCCCTTTAATATTATCTTTTTCATCTGATCTCCTAATTTGCTTAAATCAAAACTCAATTGCTATTAATGATGAGTTATTATTCAGGCATTTTCCATATTTATTAAACTTGTTTGGGGTGAGTGATATATTGTTCGTTGAATTGATTAGATTGATAAACGATATTGCCTTTGACTAAAGTTGCAATCAATTGATTTTGTTCATTAAGAACAACCAAATTAGCGATTTTATCTGGCGCAATGCTACCCAATGTGTTGTCTATGCCTAATGCTTTGGCTGGGTAATAACTACCATGTAGCCAAGCCTTATCAAAAGAAGTATTAGTAAAGTTTGCCAAATTATTAACTGCACAATCAAGAGTTAATGTGCTACCTGCCAAGTTTCCATCATCGGTGCGAACAACATTATCTTTCATATGCACTCGCAACTGACCTAAATAATAGTCACCATTAGGCATACCCGTTGCGCGCATAGCATCGGTGATTAAAAGTAAATTTTCACCACAACACTTATGGGCAATTGCAACTGCGGCAGGGTGTACATGGTGACCATCAACAATGATTTCGGTTTGGCAGTGATCTATGCTGAGAGCTGCACCCACTACACCTGGGTTACGATGATGTAATCCTGACATGCCATTATAGCAATGCACTACGCCACTTGCGCCTGCTAAAAGTGCAGCTTTTGTTGTTTGATAATCTGCATTGGTATGCCCAATCATGACCCGAATATTTTGATGATGTAACCATTTGATAATGGCTAAAGCATTGGGATACTCGGGCGCTAAAGCGATACACTTTAATGTTCCTTCGGCTAAGGTTAGCCATTTTTCAATTGTAGCGCGATCGGGGGCTTGCAGTAATGCTTCTGGGTGGGCACCTTTATGAATAGCATTAAAAAAAGGGCCTTCCAGATAAGAACCTAACAAAGTTGCGCCTGTTACGCCTTGCTGAATGCTGTTTTTAACTTGTCGTAGTGCGGCTTCGATTTTGTCATGGCTTTCTGTCACCGTCGTTGCCAAAAAAGCACCTACCCCATGTTGGGCTAAAAAATTGCTCATGGTATTGAGTGATTCATGGGTCGCATCCATGGTATCGGCGCCCATGACACCATGAATATGCGTATCAATCAGTGCCGGTAATAGTTTGATTTGATTAGGACACGGTTTATCACTCGGTGTGATATCCGTGATGATTCCGTTTTGAATGGTGACAATGACATTATCAAGCCAGCCAACCGGTGTTAACACTTGTTTGGCGTGGATTTGCTTAAATTCCATCAGAACACTCCTCATTTTTAGGTGATTTTTTTTGGTGCTCGTGCCATAAGCTCGTTATCGCTCTTTGCCCATTTTCAATGGTTTCTTGACGAATTGTTGCTAAGTCCAGATCCTCTCGCTGTAATAATATTTCAAGTAATAATGGCAGATTAGTCCCACTTATCACTTCAATATTATTATATTGATAACTCAACATGGCGGCTAGTCGAAAAGGCGAACCACCAACAATATCTGTCAAACATATCACACCTTGACCACGATCACACTGTTTTAATGCCGTATTTAACTGTTCTGCTAATTGTTCGCTACTCATGCCATCAGGAAAATTAACGGCATTAAATTGTGTTTGTTCACCAATGATTTGTGTTGCTGCTTCAAAAAGTCCGGTAGCAAAGCTACCATGACCTGTTAATATTACGCCTAACATAAATTTCCTCTATAAAATTCCCACTAATTTGCCGACTACACCAATAATCACCGTTAACCCAATTAATTTAACGGGTGAAAAGTTACGTTTCATCAAGTAATAAATAGTTAATGTAAATCCAAGTGGTAACAAATTCGGCATAAGTTTATCGAGCACATCCGCTTGTAACGCAATATGCGCTTGACCCGCATTAATTTCTAACGGCGTTGAAAAATGCACGTAAGAGGCAACCAGTGCACCAATAACGGTCATACCGACAATGGAGGCTGCGTGTGAAATACGCTTAGTATGGGATTTTAATAAAGGTAACGCACTGGTTCCTGCATGATAACCGTAATGAGCAAGTCCAAAACGTAGACCGAAATGGACTAAATTGAACATTAACAAGAAAATGATCGGACCAAACAGACTTCCTTCTAAAGCTAATGAGGCGCCAATCCCTGCACAGATTGGTAATAAGGTGAGCCAAAATAGCGCATCACCGATTCCGCCTAATGGCCCCATTAAGGCAACTTTTACCGCCCGAATAGTCGATATGTTTTCTTTTCCTTTTTCCATGGCTAAGACTAATCCAGATAAAAAGGTCGCATCGAAAGGATGAACATTGATAAATTCCATATGCATGTGCATAGAATTTTTTAGATCATCCTTATTTTTATGAATTTTACGCAATGCAGGTAATACGGTAAAAAGCCAACCGCCAGCTTGCATCCGTTCGTAATTAAATGATGCTTGCAACGCCAATGAGCGAAACGCCATTCGGTTTATATCACCTTTAGATAGTGTGACATCTTGGCTTTGGTCGGTAAACGTATCTGCCGAGACTTTACTTGTGGCGAGTGCTTGTGCCATACGTTTTTCTTCTTTATCTGCCATTTTTTGGTCATGATCATCATTAAATTCCATCCTCTACCTCCACTGAAGTTGCGCTTACAGACTTGTTACTGTCATTGTTATCACGGCTATAATTATAGAAATCAATCATTGCAATGGCTAAAGCACCTAACGCAATGGCTAAAATAGGTAAATTAAGATAGGTCACCCCCAGAAAACCTAAGATAAAGTAAGCAACATACGTTTTCTTCATCATAATCTTCATTAGCATTGCAAAACCAATTGCTGGCATCATTCCGCCCGCGACACTAAGCCCATCTAATAACCATTTAGGTGATTTTTCAACTAACGCGGTTGCTGCATCAGCACCAAAATAGATAGGTAAAAATGCGACAATGAAATAGAAACAAAATAGAATTATCATCCCCAGATAGTTCACCCACTCAATACCTTTAAAATTGAGCTGATCAACATAGCGATCACATTTGTGCATCATTGGCGAATAGAATGTAAATAAAAGGGTAATACAACCTTGTACCGCTATGGCAAAGGGAACCGCTATCCCAATGGCAACTTTAGGTTCAGTATGTGTTAAAATTGCAAAACTGGTACCAATCACGCCGCCTATAACAACATTTGGAGGTTGTGCGCCGGCGAGTGGAACCATGCCCATCCAGACCAGTTCTAATGAACCACCCACATATAAACCTGTTTTTACATCACCCAAAATCAACCCAACTAACGGTCCAATTACGATTGGTCTGTGTAAATGCGTAAGTCCGTCAAATAAGTCTACCCCAGCAATACCGGCCAGTAGTCCTATCAATAAAGCATCCATTAACATAATTTGCCCCTCTTGCTATGATGATAGATTGAGTAAATCTGCTATTTTTTCGCCAGATTCGTCCGGTACACGGCGAACTTCGCAAGTGACGCCTAACTTTTCCAGCTCTTTAAAAGCAGCGATATCATCGTCATCAACGGATACCGTTTTATGGATCTGTTTTTTCCCTTCAGAAAAGTGCATATTACCAACATTGACAAATTTAATGGGTACGCCACCCTTCACTAGAGTTAGAACATCTTGTGGTGTTTTACAAACAATAAAGATTTTTTGACGTTCAGCGGCTTTGCCAATAATGTCGATAGTTTTTTGCAAGGTGAAATAACGCGTTTGAATTCCTTCTGCAATAACCATATCCATCAGATTTTGTTGTACCGGATCTTGCGCAGCGCTGTCATTGGCAACTAATAAAAGATTAGCGCCAAGCGCATTCACCCAAGTCACACCGACTTGACCATGAACTAAGCGGTTATCAATACGTGTCATAAGAATATTGGGAGTACTCATATTTTTATATCCTTTTATTTAAAGGTTTACTCGGATTGATGACTTAAATTTGATGAAACGGATAAATGGTCACACCTTTTACAACTCGATTCACTTCACCGGTAGGACAAGGATTGTCAGGGGTTAATCCAACACTCAGTGATTTTTCAAACGCTAACATTTGAGCAAAAACTAAGTAAGGAAAAATCAACCAACAATCGGAAAGATGACAATCAACCGACAATATTTGTTTATGCGTGCTCTGCTGACCGCTCAAAGCAAGTACATCTGTTGCGATACGATCGTGTTTTAACTCATTAAATAAATCGATATCGTATTGGTGGATATAAGCATCGTTAGAAAAGAAACATACCACTAAACTTTTTTCATTAATCATAAATTTAGGGCCATGGCGTAAACCTAATATTGAATCAAATCGGGTTGCAATTTTACCGGCAGTGAGTTCTAAAATTTTTAATGCGGCTTCTTGAGCGGTGCCAGTGAAGCAACTACTACCAACATAAATTACTCGTTCATGATTTTTTTGGGCTAATTGTTTTGTGATGGTTTGCCAATTTAAAAGTTGTTGCTCACAAATAGTGGCAATTTTCATGACTGCATCATTTGCATCATGAGTATCGATACCGCCTAAAAGCAGCAGTGTGGCTAATATCATGCTACTAATACTCGATGTCATCGCAAACCCAAGATCATGCGTTCCTTCTGGCAGGACTAATTGAAATATACGCTGAGCATTATTTTTTTGGTTAGCATAATCGGTTAATGCACAATTGGGATTACAGGTTAACAATAGGTGATAGCAATCTGAAACGATTTGATCGGCTAATTTTACGGTTGCTACGCTTTCAGGGCTGTTGCCAGAACGAGCAAACGAGACAATTAATGTTTTTTTATGGGCAGATAAATATTGTAATGGATCAGCAACAATTTCAGTAGTGCCATAAGCATAAACATTGCGTTTAGTCTGTTCTCTTAGCCATGGTGCAAGGGCGACACCGCCAAAAGCGGAAGATCCTGCACCGGTAAGGATAATAACTAAATTCGGATCAGCAAGTAAAGGGGTTAGAAAGGTTTCTATTTGAGGTTGTCTTTGGGAAAGTAATTGAAGCAAATCACGCCAAATTTTAGGTTGTTGACAAATTTCTTTAGCTGTATGAATTGCGCCGTGTTGTTCTAACCACTCTTTCGAATAATTTAAGTATTGTTGCATAATTGTGATCCTGTTCGTTAAGTCATAAAAATAAAAAAAGAGAAAAGTTTATAGATTGGCAATAACCACATTAATGCCTAATGTGTGTAATTGCGTTAAATATTCTTTTGGAATGTTTGAATCTGTAATCAGCGTTTCAATAGGATTGATTTTTTCAATCATACAAAAGCTTTTACGTCCAAATTTACTTGAATCCGTTATCGCAATGATTTGACCTGAAACTTGACACATGACTCGATTAACCGATGCTTCGCCAAAATTGGGTGTTGTGATCCCTGCGCTAAGGTCGAAGCCATCAACACCTAAAAAAAGTTTATTAAAATGATACATTTTAAGTTGTTGTTCTACGGTTGGTCCTGAAATAGAAAAGGCTTTTTTTCGAATATTACCGCCAGCAATGATGACTTCAATGTCAGTATTGATTGATAAATCGTAGGCAATATTAATTGCATTGGTAAAAACAATGAGATTTTGTTTTTCACGCAGGTAAGGCACCATGGCCGCAGTTGTTGACCCTGAATCGAGAATAATGCGATCACCATCTTTAACCATTTCTGCCGCTTTTTGGGCAATCTTATTTTTAATGGTAGAGTTAATACGACTTTTATCTTGTAAAGGTCTATCAAAAGCGAAAGCTTTATTTAGCATAGCACCGCCATAGGAACGCAATACACAACCTTTTTGTTCTAAATGGCGAAGATCATTACGAATGGTGACAGTTGAAACTTTAAAAAGTTTACTTAATTTATTGACTGAAACGGTATTTTCTTTACCAAGTAAATAAATAATTTTTTCTCGACGTTGCAATGTATTCATTATTAAATCATTCATAACATAATTACTTGTTTTGCTTTCATTCTGTTATTCAATTTAAACATATGCAAAGGATCGAAAAATGATAGGTGAGTCACAAAACCGATTTTGGTTGTAAAAACGTGAAAACCTTTTCATTTGAAAGGAAGTGAAAGAAAGGGTAAGGGGAGTAATAATAACTTAAAAATAATATTGTATTGTTATTCAGTTAATTAGCAAACTTGAATGGATAATGAAAAATACTTAAATCATCAAAAAAATAACGTGTATTTCGTTTAATGAAGTGATGAAGATCACAAATTGGATAATTTGACCGAAATATTTAGAAATTTTATCAATAAAAAAGAAATGACGTTGAGTCCAAAGTTTAATACAGTGAAAGTCGTTATTGAAACCCAATGAGAGTTTCAATAACTTTATTAACGAGTTAGCTTACGTCGGTTTTGGGTTGTGCAATGGATTTTTGCGTTCGTTCAAAAACGATCATCACCACAAACGCAATGACAGTTAAATAAATAATGAAAATGCCATAGGTAGATAGCATATCAATCAGTGAACGTCCTCGCATGGCGATATCTCGGAAGAATCGAAATAGCCAGACTAAAGGAAATGCATGACTAACATAGTAAGTCCAAAGTGGCATAATCCCGACCGCCATGGTTGATCCACCCATAATAAATCCTGGTGGCACTAAGAAAATCATTTTGCTTGCACCTTCACCTGGATTATTGGTTTTCCAGGAAAGTAAAAAACCTAACCAACCAAATGCAAGTCCGGTCATGAAAATGCTTGGTATAAAAATAAAATAGTTACCATCAAAACGTAATTGACCAAAGATCACTAATACGGCGGTTATTAATGTTAATCCGGTCGTATAAAATAATGCATAAGGGACTGTTCTTGCTAATAGTGCAACAAAGCCTCTTTCTAAAACTGTATTCCACATGCCCGTGACTTTTAAACGACCGACAATCATTAAAGAGGTTAATCCATACGTCAGTGACGAAAAGAAGTAAACAAAATAGATAATTGTCGATATAGTGGAAGAGCTAGCTGGATTGAACATATAGCGCGTTTTAAGTTGCATTGGCGATAAGGTGGCTTCAGTCCCTTCATGTCCTAAACCTAATGCAGACACTTTACCAACGCTAAGTTCAGCCCCTAACTCAGGAATATATTCATTTAAGCTTTGTAACACTTTGGCATTTTGTGCATCATTGGTATCATCGGCAAAATACCCTAAACGAACAGTTTGGTCACCTTTTTTAAGACTTTTTTCTAGTCCTTTAGGAATATAAAGTACCCCTAAATTGCGATCGTGCGAAACTAAAGTGATAGGATTCACCGGTGATCGGATGACTTCGGATACTTCGATATAAGGCGAAGTATTGACTTTACTGATTAATTCCGTTGAATAATGTGAACCATCAAGATCAATAACCGCAATCTTACCTTCAAAAACGGCACCATGACTTAACACAATGGAAAAGATTAGCGCAACAATGGCTGCTAATCCTATTGCAACTTTATAATATGGAATGAAGTGACCTGACAACATTGCGTCAAGTTCTTCAAGCATAGATTTAATGATGTTTTGCATCATTGATCAACCTCGATTGTCATACCGGTTAAAAGTTTTGGAATAGATTCCATATATATTCTGACCTGATAAGAGGTTAAATCAGCTTGACCACGTTCACGTGTCATACGTAAATCCGCAAAAGAAGGCGCTGCGGTTGCAAAACGAACTTTACCTTTTATCTCTTTATCAAGGGCGATAACATTGGCTTTAACCGTTGTGCCCGGTTGGTAGTCATTAACCATTTTTTCGTTTACATAAATATCAATGTATTTACGATCGGTCTCTAATAACACTGCTGGTGCGCCTGTCGGAGCTAATTCACCATCTTCAAACATGATTTTTAATACTTTGCCATCTTCAGGAGCCGTTAATGTTAATCGTTGATAATTGATATGTAGCTGTTTTAAGTCTGCTTCAGCTTGTGCAAGTTGTGCTTGGAGCTGAGCTAACTGATTTTGTCGATTTTGAAGTTTTTGTCGGGCAATAGTAACAGATTGTATTGTCATACCTGTTGCATTTCGAGTTTGCTCAAATTGATTAATTTGTTCGGGTGTTGCACCAATCATTAAGGTGGATAATTGGCTTTGAATCTGAACAACTTGCATTTTCGCAACCGTAAAGGCATTACGGGCGGTATCAAGTTGCGATTGCGAGTTTCCCCCTGTTTTACGTAATTGGGTTTGACGATCAAACTCCATTTGAGCTAAATTTTGAGCTGATTTAGCGGCTTCTAAATTTGCTTTCACTTCTTCAATTTTACGCCAAGTGGATAATTCGGTTAAATTTGTTTCGTTTTCGGTGATCGCAATGGCAGCTTGTTCTTGAGCAACTGCCGCTTTTTGGCTGTCAACCTGCGCTTGTAGACGATCGATAGCTAACTTAGTATCGACATCTTCTAATTGCATTAACGGATCCCCTTTTTTTACAAATTGTGATTCTTCGACAAATCGTTTGATGACTTTTCCGCTCACATTTTGAAAGGCAATATTAATCTCATCTGCGGTTAATACGCCAGATTTAATGCTTTTAGCCACGGTGACGGCATCATTTCGAGAACCTAAAAAGATTAAAAAAGAGGCAACTGTTAGGATAACCAAAAATATAACAGGGATTTTGATATTTTTTTTCATATATAGCTTATTTTCCATTTAATTAGTCAGCTAAGTATTTAGATAAATAAAATAGACTTTAAGTAAGCTTAAAGTCAGTTATTTTCGTAAAAGTTTACGTAACATCAATATTAAAGACTCTTGTTCTTGCGAGTTTAAAACTTCGGCAAAAGCACGAATCGATTTTAGGTGATTGGGTAATGCTTCTTGAATTAATTTTTCGCCAACTTCAGTCAATGAGATAAGTCGAGAGCGACCATCTTCACCACTTTTAGACATGGTGATTAATGGTGGAGTTGCAGCTAGCATTCGCTTAACCATAACTGACACGGTAGCAGGGGTAACACCTATGCGTAATGCCAAATCACTGGCACAGGTTTCACCTTCCGAAAAGAGTGACATTAATAATGCGAACTTACCTTCTGAAACATCATAATCTTTAGTCAGTTGTGCGTAAATGTTTGAACGGATTAAGTCAGCCGTAGTGATCAAGCTTAAGACCAGATCAACGCCTGAAACATCAACAATATCATCATTAAATCTTTGTGCTCGTGCTAACGTTTCACGAGACGGAAGCTTTCTTGACTTGTAATTCAATTATCATTACTCAATTTATTTAGTCGGCTAATTATACTATTTAAATTTTGATTAGCAACATTATTTAACCAAGGGTGATTGGATATTATAGGTTAAAGCCTATCAGGGTAGGGATCCTAAATTTAATTGACGTTAAATATTTTATAATGCTTTGTTTTAAAAATAGTTATCCTTATTACTACTAAAGTGGTAATCCTTGAGGATAATTATAATCTGAGCAAAGTAACATAAAATGGAGCACAGCTATAAATTAAATAATTGAATTAAAATAAAATTGGAGCTTTATTATGAGTAAAACCAATCTCGTTATCATCGGTAATGGGATGGTTGGACATCGTTTTATTGAAGAAGTTATCGATAAAATGCAGTCTGATCTGTTCAATATTACCATCTTTTGTGAAGAACCTCGCCTTGCTTATGACCGTGTTCACCTTTCTTCCTATTTTTCTGACCACACTGCTGAAGCGCTTTCTTTAGTTCGTGAAGGGCTATATGAAGAAAATAACATTCAAGTATTACTGAATGAGCGGGCAATATTAATTAATCGTCAACGTAAAGAAGTTCACTCACACACAGGGCGAATTGTTCACTATGATAAATTGATTATTGCTACCGGATCTTATGCGTGGGTACCACCTATTAAAGGTTCAGATGGTGCAGATTGTTTTGTTTACCGAACCATTGAAGATCTTGATGCCATTCGTGAATGCGCAAAACAGTGTAAATCAGGTGCTGTTGTCGGTGGGGGGTTGTTAGGGCTTGAAGCTGCTGGTGCGCTGAAAAATTTAGGAATACAAACGCATGTCGTCGAATTTGCGCCAGTATTGATGGCTGAACAACTTGATGCCATGGGGGGTGATCAGTTACGCCGAAAAATTGAAGAGATGGGCGTTGGAGTTCATACCAGTAAAAACACCCAAGAAATTATTCATACGCCGCTAGGTAAGAAGATGCAATTTGCTGATGGATCGTCGCTGGAAGTTGATTTTATCGTATTTTCAACAGGTATTCGCCCGAATGATCAACTTGCTAAAGCATGTCAACTTGAGATTGGTCAACGTGGTGGCATTGTGGTGAATAACCATTGTCAGACATCTGATCCTGATATTTACGCTATTGGTGAGTGTGCGTGTTGGCAAGGTAAAGTATTTGGTTTGGTTGCTCCGGGCTATAAGATGGCACAAGTTGCCTTAGCGCACTTAATGGGTGAGCCAATGCAATTTGAAGGCGCTGATATGAGCGCTAAATTAAAGTTAATGGGCGTTGATGTCGGTAGTATAGGGGATGCCAAAGGAAAAACACCCGCTAGCCGTAGCTATGTCTATTTAGATGAAAATGTACCGGTTTATAAAAAATTGGTCGTTTCGTCAGATAATAAAAAATTATTAGGTGCTGTATTGGTGGGTGATACGGCTGATTACAGTAATTTATTACAATTGATGTTAAATGAGATGGATCTTCCTGAGCATCCGGACACCTTAATTTTACCAGCTCATGCTGGGGCTAAACCCACAATGGGCGTCGAAGCTTTACCGGATACTGCACAAATTTGCTCATGTTTCGATGTGACAAAAGCAAAAATCATTAATGCGATTCACGCAGGTTGTCATACTGTAGCGGCAATTAAGGCAGAAACCAAAGCCGGTACAGGTTGTGGTGGTTGTATTCCATTGGTGACTCAGCTCTTAAACTCAGAATTAGCTAAACAAGGTATCGAAGTCAGCCATGCTTTATGTGAACATTTTAAATATTCACGCCAAGAATTATATCATTTAATTCGTGTTGAAGGGTTAACTTCATTTAATGAAGTGATCAAAAAACATGGTACGGGTTATGGATGTGAGGTGTGTAAACCGACGATCGCCTCTTTATTAGCTTCATGTTGGAACGATTATATTCTCAAACAAGATTTAGTTCCGTTGCAAGATAGTAACGATATCTTTCTTGGTAATATCCAAAAAAATGGAACATATTCGGTTATTCCGCGTAGTGCCGGAGGTGAAATTACGCCAGAAGGCTTGATTGCGGTGGGGCAAATTGCTAAAAAATATCAACTTTATTCAAAAATTACCGGCTCACAACGTATCGGTCTTTTCGGTGCGCAAAAAGATGATCTACCCGCTATTTGGAAAGAGTTAATTAATGCTGGCTTTGAGAGTGGTTATGCGTATGCAAAAGCCTTACGAATGGCTAAAACCTGTGTGGGGAGTACGTGGTGTCGTTTTGGTGTTGGGGATAGTGTTGGTCTGGGTGTTGAACTGGAAAATCGTTATAAAGGGATTCGGGCTCCACATAAATTCAAATTAGGTGTATCGGGTTGTACACGTGAATGTGCGGAAGCACAAGGTAAAGATATTGGGGTTATTGCAACTGAAAAAGGTTGGAATCTTTACGTATGCGGTAATGGCGGGATGAAACCTCGTCATGCTGATTTGCTTGCTGCTGATCTCGATAGACAGACATTAATTCAATATCTTGATCGCTTTATTATGTTTTATATCCGTACCGCTGATAAATTACAACGCACTTCGGTATGGCTTGAAAATCTGGAAGGCGGGATTGACTATTTGCGTAGTGTAATTATCGACAATAAGTTAGGTATTAATGATGAGCTGGAAAGTGAAATGACTCGTCTGCGTAAATTGGTGGTGTGTGAGTGGAAAGAAACGGTTGAACATCCTGAAAACCAACAACGATTTACTCACTTTATTAACAGTAATTTGCGTGATGAAAATGTCAAATTTATTCCTGAACGAGATCAGCATCGACCTGCGACAGCCGAAGAACGTCAAGCAATGTTAGGAGAGCAATAATATGAGTCAATGGATAACAGTTTGTCAACTCGATGACATTTTACCGGAAACAGGCGTGTGTGCACTTGTCGGTCATGAACATGTTGCAGTATTTCGTCCTTATGATTCCGATGAAATTTATGCAATCAGTAATATCGATCCTTTTGCACAAGCCAGTGTCTTATCTCGAGGTATTATTGGACAGCATGAAAATGACTTGTATGTTGCAAGCCCATTAAAAAAACAGCGTTTTCGTTTAAAAGATGGTTATTGCATTGATGATGCCGACTATTCAATTGCGCATTATGAAGTAAGAGTCAATACAGATGGTTTTGTTGAAGTTAAATCATCGAGTTAAAACAATTTTAAAGGTTTAGATAGTTATGTATACCGATACAATTAATAAATGTGCTGCCAATGCAGCACGTATTGTACGTTTAGCCAAAACTAACCCGATAGGGTTTTGGTTAAGTTCTGCTATGGCCGGCGCTTATGTTGGTCTTGGTATTATTTTGATCTTCACTTTAGGTAATTTACTTGATCCGTCGTTAAGACCTTTAGTCATGGGGGCGACATTTGGTATTGCCTTAACGTTAGTGGTGATTGCAGGATCTGAGCTTTTTACCGGTCACACAATGTTTTTAACGTTTGGCGTAAAATGTAAGAAAATTACGCATACACAGATGTGGCTAGTATTACCTCAAACTTGGTTAGCCAATTTATTGGGGTCTATTTTTGTCGCTGCTTTATATTTTTATGCTGCTACACCATTATTATCAACCGATACCAGTTTAGTGCATAGTGCAGCATTAGCCAAAACGACCGCATCGGCTAGTGCACTGTTTTTTCGTGGTATTTTATGTAACTGGCTAGTTTGTTTAGCTATTTGGATGGCAAATCGTGTTGAAGGTTCAGCTAAATTTATTGCGATTTGGTGGTGTTTGCTAGCATTTATTGCCTGTGGTTATGAGCATTCGGTGGCGAATATGACGTTATTTTCACTTTCATGGTTTGGTCATCATAGTGATGCTTATACCCTATGTGGAATTGGTCATAATTTACTTTGGGTATCGTTAGGTAACCTTGTTTCTGGCGTTGTTTTTATGGGCTTGGGATACTGGTATTCGACACCAAAAACTGAACGACCATAATCTTGGCTGAATTAAAAAGGATATATATTGAGGTTTTATGGATTATTTTCCACTATTTTGTAAGTTAGAAAATCGGGATTGTCTGTTAGTCGGGGGTGGTGAAATCGCTGAACGAAAAGCTCGGCTATTACTCGAAGCAGGTGCAAAGTTAACGGTTAACGCACTTGAATTCAATGAGCAATTTTTATGTTGGCAAGCGCAAAACCAGTTGATATTACAGCAAGGGGAATTTAATGCACAACTGCTTGATAATAAATGGTTAGTCATTGCAGCGACCGATTGTCCTAAAACCAATCAAACCGTCAGTCTCGAGGCTGAAAATCGCCGTATCTTTTGCAATGTTGTCGATTCGCCGAAAGATGCTAGTTTTATTATGCCTTCGATTATTGATCGTTCACCAATTATGGTTGCTGTGTCATCAGCAGGGCATGCGCCGGTTTTAGCTCGTCTATTACGAGAAAAACTAGAGTCAATATTGCCTCAGCACTTAGGTAAATTAGCGCAATATGCGGGTTATTTACGAAATAAAGCTAAGCAAACCTATAAAACGCTCACAGAACGCCGTCGATTTTGGGAAAAGCTGTTTACTCATGATAGATTGGCACAAGCCATTGCTAATAATGATTCTGAACAAGTTGAAATACTAACCAATGAGTTATTTAATCTATCATTGGATCATCGTGGTGAAGTGGTTTTAGTAGGCGCCGGTCCCGGTGATGCAGGCTTACTGACTTTGAAAGGATTACAGCAAATCCAACAAGCCGATATTATTGTGTATGATCGATTGGTTTCGGATGAAATTATGAATCTTGTCAGGCGGGATGCTCAGCGTATATTTGTTGGCAAACGGGCAGGGTATCACTGCGTGCCACAAGAACAGATTAATCAAATTTTGTTAGAACAAGCGCAAAAAGGGTTACGAGTTGTCCGTCTAAAAGGGGGCGATCCGTTTATTTTTGGGCGAGGGGGCGAAGAGCTGGAAACGTTATATAATGCTGATATTCCATTTTCAGTTGTACCGGGAATTACTGCTGCATCGGGGTGTTCTGCATACAGTGGTATCCCTTTAACACATCGAGATTATGCGCATAGTATTCGTTTAATTACCGGGCATTTGAAAGATGGTAGTCATCTTGATTGGCAAAGTTTAGCGGCTGAAAAGCAGACCTTAGTGTTCTATATGGGGCTGTCTCAAGCTGAAAACATTAGTCAACAATTAATCAAATACGGAATGAATGCTAATACGCCCGTCGCCATTGTTGAGGAAGGTACCAGTACCAAACAAAAAGTGGTAACAGGTTTGCTTGGTGAGTTAGCTAAAATCGCTTTGCAAGCATGTAGTCCAAGTTTGATTATCATCGGGCCTGTTGTTGCATTACGAGAAAAACTCAATTGGTTTTCAAATCATTAATTTAAACAGGCAAGTCTATTACTTTACAGCATAATGGTCTTGCCTGTTATCTAAACGTATACTGCCTTACATCATCATAATTTAAGGGATGACAGCTTTTAAACTTTTCGATTGAGTTAAGTATAATCAATTATCTTCAATTAATGCATTACTCTTTGCTCTGTAAATACCATACGGTCATTTCCATGCGTGATTTAAAATTTAATTTTTTAAAGATACTTTTTACATGCACTTTTACGGTACTTTCAACAATATCCAGATCTTTGGCAATGCGTTTATTCGAAAGCCCTTGCACTAGCAGATTAAATATTTCATGTTCTCGAGGCGTTAATAAGTTTATATCGTGAATTTGTTTGGTTGTTGGTTCGCCGCTGTGTCGCATATAGTGAAGAATAATATGCGAAATTGCTTCATCCATAATGATTTTACCTTCCGCAATATCTTTTAGCGCTTTAATAAAATCTTCTGGCTCCATATCCTTTAACAGGTAACCATCCGCTCCACTTTTGAGTGCGGTAATGATATCTTCTTTGGCATCCGATACCGTGAACATAATGATGCGACTGGAGATATTTTTTTCCCGTAAATAGCGTAGTATTTCTAACCCACTAACATTTTGAATATTGATATCCAGTAAGATCATATCGGGATCGAGCTTTTCAGCGAGTTTTATCCCTTCCGTTCCAGACCCCGTTTCGCCAATCACTTCAAAATGGCTAACGGTATTGATTAATTGTTTTACACCATTTCTAAGCATAGGGTGATCGTCAATAAGTAGTATCGAACTTTTTATCTGGTCCATGGGTTACTCTTCTATTATCGTAAATGGAATGGTCTTATTGGCTTTAAATATTACCATAACTTGCGTGCCTTTTTGTGGCTCAGTATTAATTGTTAGATTACCATTTAGGATTTCTGCTCTGTCTCGCATAATCACCATACCATAATGATTATCCTGCTTAACATCAGTTTGAAAGCCAATACCATTATCGCTAACACTGACTGTGATAATCTGGTTATCATCAATGGTTAACGCAATGATAACGTGTGATGCTTGTGCGTGTTTGTACACATTGTTTAGCGCTTCTCGAATAAATTGTAATAAATGAAAAGCATGTTTGCTTTTGATGATATTGAGCGGTAATTGATATTCAAGTTGAATGTTAAATTTTAGTTTTTGATTAAACTCTTCAATCATCTCCATTAAGCTAGCATAAAAACCTGTTTGATTGAGCCGCAAACGAAAAGAGGTAATTAATTCACGTAACTGGGAATAGGTGATATTGACCTCTTTTCGCATTGTTGCTAATAGTTCAATACTACTTTGTGATGTCAAATCAGATTGCATTTGTAGACAGCTAAGATGTATTTTTAAACAGGATAATGATTGCGCAATTGAATCATGCAACTCTCTTGCCATTGCTGATCGCTCTTTCATTAATAAATACTGCTTTTGTTGCTCTATTTGTCGATCTAGCATCATTGCCGTGGACATCTGCTCGATAAGTCCTGTTATTAAGTTTTCCTGCTCGTCGCTAAGGGTAACATCTGTCGGTTGAATGGCAAATAAAATGCCATATTTTTCGCCATTGTCTTGAAGATACCAATAACGTTGAAATCCATGTTGTTGAGAATGTTTTGATTCGGTTAAACAAGCACAGCAATGCGGATTTTGGCAGAAAGGTAATTTCTGCTCATTGTCATAACTAATTTGTTGGTAATGTTCAGGGTTTTCAGATTCATAAAATCGGATTTGAAATTGAGTGAGTGGTACAAGTTCTTCTAATTGACGTAAAATCATTAAAAAACGTTCACATAATGGCTTTGATGTATGGAGCTGTTTGGTGGCGTGATATTGAAATGAGATGATGTTATTGGTTTGTTGCAATTCAGCCGTTTTTTCAGCCACCCGTTCTTCAAGGATTAAATATTGAGATTCGATTTGATCAGACATGTTATTTAACGCTAACCCTAACAAATCGAATTCATTTTTTCTGGAACGTAGCGGAAAACGTTCACTAAAATTGTGTTTTGAAATAGCCTGAGCCATATTAATCAGTTTGCGCCAAGGGGCGAGAAGATAACGACGCAAATAGTAAATCTGAGCAATAAGAAAGACCACAATAATGATAATAAATAATTGTTGCAAGCGAGATATATAATGAATCTGGTTTTCGGTCTTCTGATCGATCTTATGTACTAAATAATTGGTTTTGATAACAAATTGATCGATATCCGTTTTTATCTCATCGATGTTTTTGGCTTGTGCAATTTTTATTGCAATTTCAGTACGCCATTTATTATGTAACTCATTGAATTCATCTATTAAATCATAACGTTCAAAAAGAGCTAATTGTTGCTTTGACGACGTTATTTCACTAAAAATATTTAAACGGTCATTATCGTGTTTATTAAGGGGAACCATTGATAAAAGTTGATAACTTTTCATACGAATTAGCCCTAATTGATTAATCATATAAGCGCTACCTTTGGTATCATTAGCGACTTGAATAGATAGCGATAACGCAATTAACGCAATGGTGCCTAAAAAACACATTAATAGCGACAAACGATTAATAATTGAAGCATGATAGCGAGTTTTATTATTGGTTGTTTTAGTACTCAGCATAGAATTACAATAAATTAACTAAGAAATAATGATTTATCCGTATTGTAACGCTAAAACGATATCTTGCTGATCTTTTTTGTAACTTTTTGCGATCTTTTAGTAAAGACTGCTTGCAACAAGGATAAATTTTGCGTAAAATTCACGCCCTATAAGATTAATCAATGCAGACATATATGCTAAATCAGGAATAGTCTGCTTTTTATTGCGGAGTTAAGTATGTACGCAGTTTTCCAAAGTGGTGGTAAACAACACCGAGTCAGCGAAGGACAAGTCGTTCGCTTGGAAAAAATTGAAGTCGAAACAGGTGCAGAAGTTGTTTTCGATAAAGTTTTAATGGTAGCAAATGGTGAAGACATCAAAGTTGGTGCTCCGTTTGTTGAAGGTGCAACAATTAAAGCAGAAATTGTTGAGCACGGTCGTGGCGATAAAGTGAAAATTGTTAAATTCCGTCGTCGTAAACACTATCGTAAACAACAAGGTCACCGTCAGTGGTTCACTGATGTGAAGATCACTGCAATCGCTTAATAGGAGTATCGAACAATGGCACATAAGAAGGCTGGTGGTTCATCACGTAATGGTCGTGATTCCCAGAGTAAACGTTTAGGTGTTAAACGTTATGGTTCTCAAGAAGTTCTTGCTGGTAATATTTTAGTACGTCAACGTGGAACTCAATTCCACCCAGGCACTAATGTAGGTTGTGGTCGTGACCATACCTTATTTGCTTTAATTGACGGACAAGTAAAATTTGAAGTTAAAGGACCTAAAAACCGTCGTTATGTTAGTGTAATTGCTAACAGCTAATAAAAAGCGGTTTAACGTTTATGGAAGCCTCACAGCTATTGTGGGGCTTTTTTCATTTCTTGAATTCATATAATATTAGTTAATATGATAAAACAGCAAAATGTTAAATTAGGTTTTGCCTTAGCCATGTTAACAGCGGTTATGTGGGGGCTAGTGCCGATTGCAATGAAATATGCATTGGTGGTTATTGACCCATTAACGTTAGCGTGGTCTCGATTGGCAATTTCTACCGTCGGTATTACGATATGGTTAGCTTATAAAAAACAATTTCCTAATTTAGCGATGTTTAAAAAACGTCGACGTTTTATCTTATTAATGATTGCCGGATTTGGGTTACTTGGTAATTTTGCGTTATTTGCAAGTTCTGTTCAGTATCTTTCTGCGACAACGGCTCAAGTTGTAGGTCAAATGGGTATTGTAATTTTTATGATTTCAAGTGCGTTTGTTTTTAAAGAGCGATTAAGACCAACGCAAATAATGGGTATTTCGATATTGTTAATTGGATTAGGACTATTTTTTAATAAAAATATTATCGTTCTATTTGCTAATATATCGACTTATGGCATTGGTGTTTGGCTTGCTTTACTTGCTTCAATTTCATGGGCAGCTTATGCATTGGCACAAAAAGTGTTATTACGTAAATTACGTGCAGAACAGTTACTTTGGCTAATTTATCTTATTTGTACGGTATTTTTATGGCCATTGGCATCGCCAACAAAAATCGCTCATGCCGATGCAACGCAGTTATTTGCCATTATCTTTTGTGGTTTAAATACCATTATTGCTTATGGCGCATTAGTTATGGCAATGGAACGTTGGCAAGCTGCACAAGTTAGTGCAATTACCACATTATCACCGTTGTTTGCATTAATTTTTTCAGATTTATTTGCCATAATTTGGCCAGAAAAATTTGCTATGCAGTATTTAAATATTTTAGGTTATATTGGCGCAGTATCAGTCGTTGCTGGTGCGATGTTTGCCACAATTGGGCACTATTTATGGCATCCAAGAAAAGGCTGGCTAATTAACCAGAAGAAAGAGGAAGAATAATGAAATTTGTAGATGAAGCTTCAATCCGAGTCGAAGCCGGTGATGGTGGCAATGGTTGCGTAGGTTTTCGTCGAGAAAAATACATTCCCAAAGGTGGCCCTGACGGTGGTGACGGTGGTGACGGTGGTGATGTCTATTTTATTGCGGATGAAAATCTCAATACTTTGGTTGATTTCCAATTTGAAAAAAATTATCGGGCAGAGCGTGGACAAAATGGACAAGGTTCAGATTGTACCGGTAAAAGAGGCAAAGATATTACCGTAAAAGTGCCCGTTGGAACTCGAATCACAGACAAATATACGGGTGAAATTATCGGCGATTTAACGCATCATCAACAAAAAGTGTTAGTCGCAAAAGGTGGGTTTCATGGCTTGGGTAATGCACGATTTAAATCTTCAGTGAATCGGGCTCCAAGGCAAAAAACCGATGGTACGCCCGGTGAAAAACGTGATGTACTGTTAGAATTATTGCTACTTGCTGACGTCGGTATGCTTGGTTTACCTAATGCCGGTAAATCCACATTTATTCGATCAGTTTCAGCAGCTAAACCGAAAGTCGCTGATTATCCGTTTACGACGTTAGTGCCAAGTTTAGGCGTGGTAAGAATGGATAATGAGCAAAGTTTTGTTGTTGCGGATATTCCGGGATTAATTGAAGGTGCTGCGGACGGTGCTGGTCTGGGTATTCGTTTTTTAAAACATCTTGAACGTTGTCGAGTTTTAGTGCATTTAATTGATATTGCACCAATTGATGAATCTGATCCTATTGAAAATGCGAAAGTCATTATTCAAGAACTTCATCAATATAGTGAAAAACTTGCCAATAAACCTCGTTGGTTGGTATTCAACAAAATGGATGTTTTAGGTGAAGAAGAAAGTGCTAAACGTGCTGCCGAAATCGCTAAAGCATTGGATTGGGATGACAAATATTATGTTATTTCAGCGGTCAATCATGAAGGGGTAAAAGCTTTATGTTGGGATCTGATGGATTATATGAATGCTCATCCACGTGAAGAAGAGCAAGAAGAAACATCACCAGAAAAAGTTGAATTTATGTGGGATGATTATCACCAACAAGCTATGGATGAGGCTTTTGATGACGACGACGATGATTTTGATGATTGGGATGAGAGTGACGAAGAAGGGGTTGAATTCATCTATCAAAAATAGTAATAACCTAAAATAAGTTAAACTTATCACTTCAAATTATCAACTAAAAAATCAGCATTGCTAAAATACAGGGTGACATAGCCCTGTATTCCTCTCTATTATTCTCACGCTAACACAATGATTTCATATTAAAAAACTTTTATTTTAAATTTTTTCTGTTTTTTTGAAAAAAGTCAAAAAAACGCTTGCTTTTAATAATGAGAATTATTATCATTAAGATGTACTTGATTAGAGCGTCGCAAGACTTCTGAAAAAGTATGACATTGCTCACATTGCTTCCAATGTTTGCCAGCCTAGCGCAACTATGCTGGCTTTTTTATTTTAAAGTGATTTTAAATCCGATGTTTTGATAACTAATTGATCGTCAATAACCATTTTCCATTGACCGTCCTCAAAATAAGGAGGCGTACTTACTTTAAATAAAGAATTTAAACCTAAAATCCCTACTTTAAAATCATCACCAATAAATTCTTGTATCGGTCCTTTAATGGTTGTCGTCACCCCATCTTTTTTATAATTGTAATTAACTCTGGCGTCTTTAGCTATACTTATCACCATATATTCACCTTGCCATGTGCCAATATAGTTACTTTTTTCGGGTGGAATTGCATCAAGTTCGTTACATGCAGTAATAAAGATGGCAAGTATTAGAAGTAGATAAACATGTTTTATTTTCTTTAATAATTTCAAGTTGTTATTCCCTATGTGTTTAACATTTATTTTTAGTTATTAATTGTATCAAATAAAATAAGTAATGCTGCACTGCCGCCAAATTCTTTCGGTGCTTGATGAAAACAAATGATATTAGGATGCTGGGCTAACCACATTGGCGTCTGTTTTTTTAAGATGTTTTTACCATGTCCATACATGATACAAGCACAATGTGCGTTTTCGCTTAAGCAAGCAGTAATAAGCGATGCTATTTCTTTTTTCGCTTCTTGCTGTGTTAATCCATGTAGATCTAAAAAAAATTCAGGTTCATAAAATCCACGACGTAATTTTTTAATCTCATAAGGATCGGCGTTGTCACGACTATAACGAATGGGATCGTCTTGTAAGAGCGGTTGATAATCATCCGAAAAATAAAACTCAGCATGATTTTTTTCATGTTGTCGTTTTTCAATCGCAATGGCTTTTTGAGACCGTTTTAAGGGTTTATGAACAACGGTATCTTGTGCAAGTTTTTGGGTGTTGCCAATGCTACTTTTGAATAAGTTTATCTCTTCTTGAGTTAATTTAAATTTTTCAGTCATTGATAATTACTCTGGGTAAACTTTTTGTTTGAATTCACATAAATCTTCAATCACACAAGCCCCGCATCGCGGTTTTCTGGCGATACAAGTATAACGTCCATGCAAAATTAACCAGTGGTGACAATTTATTTTGTACTCTTTGGGTACCACTTTCAATAATTTTTCTTCCACTGCCTCAACGGTTTTTCCGGGTGCAAAGCCTGTGCGATTACTGACACGAAAAATATGAGTATCAACCGCAATCGTTGGCCAACCAAAAGCCGTATTTAGCACTACATTCGCTGTTTTTCTGCCTACACCGGGTAATGCGATTAATGCATCAAAATTTTCTGGCACTTGACCTTGATATTTCTCAACTAAAATCTGGCAGGTTTTAATAATATTATCTGCTTTACTATTGTATAAGCCAATGGTACGGATATAACTTTTGAGCTTATCAATCCCAAGTGCTAAGATTTGTTCCGCTGTATTAGCAATTGCAAATAAAGGTTTGGTCGCTTTGTTTACACTCACATCGGTTGCTTGTGCAGAAAGAACAACAGCAATGAGCAATTCGAAAGGTGTTTGATAAACAAGTTCTGTTGTTGGATCTTTAATGTGATCTTTTAATCTTTCTAAAATTTGAATACGAGTTGATTGTTTCACAGAGTATAATAAATATAAATAACATGCCTGATATTATATACTTTATTTGTATAAATATTGTAGGTTAAATTTAATTTTTAGCTAAAAGTCACTTTATACGACGATAATTAAAATTACGGCAAAATAACATTCTCAATGACCTATCTGAAAAATTTTAGCGTGACGGATTGTCAGCTTAGTTATATTCATTCATCGCCTGCTTTTTAGCATGTGGTTTTTATGATAAGCTACTCCACTATTTTTTAATTTCATCAACAAGGTTTTTTAGAAATATGTCCTTACCAATGATTGTCACCTTTGCTATATACATTTTAGGAATGATTGCGATCGGTTTTTTTGCCTTTCGATCAACGCAAAACTTTGGTGATTATATTTTGGGGGGGCGCCGTATTGGTAGTGTTGTCACTGCACTTTCGGCTGGCGCTTCGGACATGAGTGGTTGGCTATTAATGGGGCTGCCAGGGGCTGTTTTTTTATTCGGTATTTCGCAAAGTTGGATTGCAATTGGTTTGATAATTGGGGCTTACTTAAACTGGTTACTGATTGCCGGGCGGTTACGTGTTTTTACTGAAATTAATCATAATTCCTTGACCTTACCCGACTATTTTGCTCGCCGATTTGATGATAAAAGCGCTTTGCTGCGTATTATTTCAGCGGTAATCATTCTTATCTTTTTTACGATTTATTGTGCATCAGGCGTTGTTGCGGGTGCAAAACTTTTTGAAAGTACCTTTGGAATGAGTTATGGTTGGGCAATGTTAGCTGGTGCTGGCGCAACAATCGCTTATACTTTTATAGGTGGTTTTTTAGCGGTCAGTTGGACGGATACTATTCAAGCGAGTTTGATGATGTTTGCACTTATCTTAACTCCCGTTATGGTTATGGTGAACGCAGGTGGTTTTACCGATGCCTTAGCAAATATTGAATCGCTCAATCCTGATTATACCAACATCTTTGCTCACATGGATTTTATCGCTATTATTTCATTGCTTGGTTGGGGTCTTGGCTATTTTGGGCAACCGCATATTTTAGCTCGCTTTATGGCGGCTGACTCACATGATGTGATGAAAAATGCGCGTCGAATTAGTATGACTTGGATGATTTTATGTTTAGGTGGAGCAATTACGGTAGGATTTTTTGGTATTGCTTTCTTTGCCAATCATCCAGAGTTTTCAGATCTCATTAATAACGGTAAACATGAACGTATTTTTATCGAGTTATCCAAATTATTGTTTAATCCATGGGTTGCTGGTGTTTTATTAGCGGCGATTTTGGCTGCGGTGATGAGTACGTTAAGTTGTCAGTTACTTGTCTGTTCAAGCGCATTAACGGAAGATTTTTATCGTGCCTTTTTTAGACCGAAAGCAAAACAACGTGAACTTGTTTGGGTTGGACGAATCATGGTTTTACTGGTATCGGTCATCGCCATTTTATTAGCAATTAACCCTAATAATAGTGTCTTAGATTTAGTTAGTCATGCATGGGCAGGATTTGGTGCTGCCTTTGGCCCCATTATTGTGTTTTCAGTATTTTGGTCTCGCATGACACGCAATGGCGCTCTAGCAGGTATGATTACAGGAGCGGCAACAGTATTGCTTTGGATTAATTTTAATTGGTTTAATCTTTATTCACTTATTCCGGGTTTCTTATTTGCGTCTTTAGCGATAGTAATCTTTAGTTTATGTGATAAAAAACCGAATGAAATAGTGGAAGATCATTTTAAACAAGCGTATAAACGTTATCATAATAAAGTAGAATAGATTTCAATAAAAATAGAGTTATCCAAAGTCAAATTTCAACGTAATAAAATTTTTATAGGTAAAATAACATGACAAAAAATGTGATCAAACAACTGCAAGAGCGAGGATTGATTGCTCAACTGACAGATGAAAAAGCACTCATGGAACTAATTGAACAAAATCCCATAGCGCTTTATTGTGGTTTTGATCCCACGGCTGATAGTTTGCATCTAGGTCATTTGGTACCATTACTTTGTTTAAAACGCTTTCAGTTAGCCGGTCATAAACCGATTGCGCTTGTTGGCGGCGCAACAGGTTTAATTGGTGACCCGAGTTTTAAAGCCGTTGAACGTAAATTAAATACTCAAGAGACTGTTGTTGAGTGGAGCGAAAAAATTAAACAACAAGTTTCTCCATTCTTAGATTTTAATTGTGGTGCAAATGCAGCGATTGTCGCTAATAACTATGATTGGTTTGGTGGCATGAATGTATTAACTTTTTTACGTGACATTGGTAAATATTTTTCAGTTAACGCCATGATTAACAAAGAATCAGTCAAACAACGTATTGATCGTGATGAAGCTGGGATTTCATTTACTGAGTTTTCTTACAGTTTATTACAATCTTATGATTTTGCTTGTTTAAATAAAGATCATAATGTGGTGTTACAAATTGGGGGATCAGATCAATGGGGTAATATTACTGCCGGTATTGATTTAACTCGTCGATTACATCAAAAACAAGTTTATGGTTTAACGGTTCCTTTAATTACCAAATCTGACGGTACAAAATTTGGTAAAACGGAAAGCGGTGCGGTTTGGCTTGACCCTAAAAAGACCAGTCCATATAAATTCTATCAATTCTGGATTAATACCGCTGATGCTGATGTTTATCGTTTCTTAAAATTCTTTACTTTCATGTCATTAAATGAAATTGATGCACTTGAAGAAGAAGATAAAAATAGCGGTGTGGCACCAAGAGCACAATATGTTCTTGCTGAAGAGGTCACACGCTTAGTCCATGGTGAAGAAGGCTTAATGGCAGCCAAACGGATCACTGAAAGTTTATTCTCAGGAAAATTAGCCGATCTATCTCAAGCCGATTTTGAACAATTGGCGCAAGACGGTATGCCAACGATTACGGTTGAGGGCGATATTGATTTGCAACAAGCGATCGTTAATGCACAGTTTGCACCGTCAAGAGGCCAAGCCAGAACAATGATTGAATCTAATGCGATTTCAGTTAATGGTGAACGTAACGCGACAACAGATTATCATTTTTCACAAGAAGATAAGCTTTTTGGACGTTATACATTACTTCGTCGAGGTAAGAAATATTACTGCTTACTAATTTGGAGTTAATTTATGAAAAATATACTATCTATTCAGTCACATGTTGTATTTGGTCATGCAGGTAATAGTGCTGCTGTATTCCCTATGCGTCGTGTGGGAGTAAATGTATGGCCTTTAAATACTGTGCAATTTTCAAATCATACGCAATATCGTCAATGGACAGGCACGGTAATGCCAGCATCACATTTAACTGATATCGCCGATGGCATTAACGCCATAGGTGAACTTAAACGATGTGACGCAGTATTAAGTGGTTATATGGGATCCCCTGAACAAGGTAGTGCCATAACCGAAATAGTAAAAAAAGTAAAAGCTGTAAATCCTAATGCAATTTATCTTTGTGATCCTGTTATGGGGCATCCTGAAAAAGGTTGTTTTGTTGCGCCAGGCGTATCTGAATTTTTGTGTAATACTGCATTACCGATAGCAGATATGATGGCGCCTAATATTTTGGAGCTAGAAGAGTTAAATGGAAAACAGCCAATTAATAACGTTGAAGAAGCGGTATTTGCATGTAAAGCACTTTGTAAAAAAGGGCCTAAAGCGATTTTAGTTAAACATTTAAGTCGTGCGGGGTATCGTAAAGATCGTTTTGAAATGTTACTCGTTACAGAACAAGAAGCATGGCACATTGAGCGCCCTTTAGTTGACTTTGGCGTGAGACAGCCTGTTGGTGTAGGCGATATGACGAGTGGATTGTTTTTAGCGAATATTTTGCTTGGTAAATCGCTGGTTGAGGCGTTAGAACATACCACTTCTGCGGTTTATGCTGTTATGCTTGAAACCTTGAAACTCAATGAATATGAGCTTCAATTAGTTGCCGCTCAAGATGAAATAGCAAAACCTTCACAATGGTTTAATGCGAAAAGAATTGATTAATTTTAAAAATATGTAAAAATGGATCCAATTTAATTTATTTTTAATTCTTAACAAAAATGAGGGGATGATGGAAGACAATATTTCTTTGGGTAAGATGCTTTCCAATTTACGTAATAATATGGGATTAACTCAAGAAGATATTGCCAATAAGATCCATGTTCGAAAGGCAGTGGTCGAAGAAATTGAGAACGATCAGCGAGTTCATGCCCCTCTTGTCTTTGTTAAAGGTTATATTCGTTCTTATGCTGAAATTGTTGGTTTATCTGAGGACGAGTATCAACCTTATCTAGAAAAAATGTCAAAGCAAAATGCATCCGAAACAAAAATAAAGCAACTCATTCCTGCCCTTGAACCTAGAAAAAGAGGAAAGCGGATTTTATTTTTTAGCTTATTTGTAGTGGTTTGTATAGTTGGTGTAACTATTTATTATTTTAATAAAGAAAGTAAAAATAATTATGTAGAAGTGAGTCATTACATTTCGCCATCATCATCGAATCACGTTAACAGTTAGCAAATTTTCTTACTCGTATACAGACATTTGATGCAAATCTTGTTAAGATCACAAGCTAGTTATTTTGTTATATCATTAGGCGTGTTATGAGTCATCAGGATTCACCGATAATCAGACGAGAATCTACCCGAATTTATGTCGGCAGTGTACCTATTGGTGGTGGTGCGCCCATTGCCGTTCAATCCATGACGAATACCCGTACGACGGATGTTGAAAAAACTGTTGCTCAGATTCAAGCACTTGAGCGAGTAGGTGTCGACATTGTTCGTGTGTCGATTCCAACAATGGATGCGGCAGAAGCGTTTAAATTGATTAAACAACAAGCGAAAGTGCCACTTATTGCAGATATTCACTTTGATTATCGTATTGCTTTGAAAGTAGCAGAATATGGCGTGGATTGTTTAAGAATTAATCCGGGAAATATCGGTAATGAATCAAGAATTCGAGCAGTTGTTGATTGTGCTAAAGATAAAAATATTCCAATAAGAATTGGGGTTAATTCCGGATCACTTGAAAAAGATATTCAAGAAAAATATGGCGAACCTACGCCACAAGCAATCGTAGAATCAGCGATGCGTCATGTTGACATTTTGGATAGGCTCAATTTCGACCAATTTAAAGTGAGTGTGAAAGCGTCAGATGTATTTACAGCGGTGGATGCCTATCGAATTTTAGCTAAACAGATAAAACAACCCCTACATTTGGGGATCACTGAAGCTGGTGGCGTTCGCAGTGGTGCAATTAAGTCGGCAATAGGTTTAGGTTTGTTATTATCTGAAGGTATTGGTGATACATTGCGTGTCTCTTTAGCTGCTGATCCTACTGAAGAAGTTAAAGTCGGTTTTGATATATTAAAATCATTGAGAATTCGATCTCGTGGTATCAACTTTATTGCTTGTCCGACCTGTTCAAGACAAGAGTTTGATGTCATTAATACAGTCAATACGTTAGAACAACGTTTAGAAGATATCATTACACCAATGGATGTATCGATTATTGGTTGTGTTGTTAATGGGCCAGGTGAAGCTTTGGCTTCAACGATGGGTGTTGCTGGCGGTCATAATAAAAGTGGCTTTTATGAAGATGGTGTACGTATTGGTCGTATTGATAACGAACAGATGATCGATGAACTGGAAGCAAAAATTCGAGCTAAAGCATCAATACTAAAAAACAGAATTGCAGCAACTGAACTATAATTTTATTAGATAGCGAATACATAAATGACAGAGAAAAAAATCCAATCTATACGGGGAATGAATGACTTACTCCCAACAGATAGTGCGAGTTGGCAACAAATTGAAAAAATTGTTAAAGGTGTTCTAAATAGCTATGGCTATAATGAGATAAGAACCCCCATTGTTGAAGATACTGCGCTATTTAAAAGAGCCGTCGGTGAAGTGACGGATATTGTCGAAAAAGAGATGTATACTTTTAATGACCGTAATGATGAAAGTATCACTTTACGTCCCGAAATTACTGCGGGTTGTGTTCGTGCGGGCATTGAGCATGGGCTTTTTTATAATCAAGAACAACGTCTATGGTATTTAGGGCCTGCATTTCGTTACGAAAAACCGCAAAAAGGTCGCTATCGCCAATTTCATCAATTTGGGGTTGAAGTTTTTGGGCTTGAAGGACCTAATATTGATGCTGAACTAATTTTATTAACCGCAAGATTCTGGAAAGCACTGGGTATACAGGATCACACTTCGTTAGAATTAAATTCAATTGGCTCACTTGAAGCTAGAGCGAACTATCGTCAAGCACTCGTTGATTTTCTTGAACAACATAAAGATAAATTGGATGAAGACTGCTTACGTAGAATGTATACTAATCCATTACGTGTACTCGATTCGAAAAATCCAGTTGTACAAGAATTACTTAATCAAGCGCCAAAACTATTTGATTATTTGGATGCGGAATCGAAAGAACATTTTGAAGGCCTGTGTCGTTTACTGGATAAAGCAGGAATAAAATACAATATTAATCAAAGATTAGTAAGAGGATTAGACTATTACAATCGTACAGTATTTGAATGGGTAACAAGTAGCTTAGGTGCTCAAGGTACTGTCTGCGGTGGGGGGCGTTATGATGGATTAGTGAGCCAGTTAGGTGGTCAATCAACGCCAGCTGTTGGTTTTGCTATGGGACTTGAACGATTAGTTTTACTTGTTCAAGCTGTCAATCCTTCATTAAATCGAGATAATTCGATTGATATTTATATGATCTCCTCGGGAGAAGAAAACACGATTTCAGTAGCACAATGTGTTGCTGAATTATTACGTGACGGTTTACCTGATAAACGAATTGTGACTAATTATGGAACGTCTAATTTTAAGAAACAATTTGCCAAAGCAGATAAATTAGGTGCTAAAATAGCGGTTATTGTTGGTGAAAACGAGTTAGCGAACCAAACGGTAACTATCAAAAATTTACAAACAGGTGAACAAACTGAAGTCGCGCAAAGCGATATTGTTCAAACTTGTTTGGCAATGATATAAATCTAAAGGAAATAGGAGATAAGCGTGAGTTATCAATCGTCAAGTGAAGAACAAATGTGGGCTTTAAAAGAGTTTCTTGCGAAAACGTGGAAAATTATTGTTGCCGTTATTGTCATCGGATTATTGGCTTATTATGGTTGGAATTACTATCAATCAAATCAAGTTAAAAAATTGGAACAAATGTCAGATCGTTATGAGCAACTTGTAAAACAGTTAGATCAGACAAAACCGGAATCCGTAAATGATTTAGTTGCTTTTGCAAAAGAGGGTGATAGCGTTTATAACGTTTTTGCTGATCTTTTTGCGGCTAAATTTTATATCGAAGTAACAAAAGATTATGCAGGTGCTCAAGCATTATTGACTGATGCTTTATCTAAAACAAAAGCGGAACCGGTAAAATCCGTTATTAATATTCGTATTGCACGTGTGCAGTATCAACAAAACCAATACCAAGAAAGTTTAGCAACGTTAGATAAAGTTAACAATGAAGCTTGGGAACCAGTGATTAACGAAATACGGGGCGATATATTAACCAAAATGTCTCGTTATGCTGAGGCGGTAGATGCTTATAAAATTGCGCTAAAATCAGCGGCAATGATAAGTTCAGAGCCAAATATTAAAATTAAACTAAATCAAGCTGAATATTTACAAGCTAAACAAACAGTTGAACAAGATAAACAAACTGCTGAAGAAAAAGCAGAGCAAGAGGATCAGTCAAAGACTGAAACGGAAGAAAATAAAAATTAATTTATCCTGCTATAAGGGTCTATACAATGAAGTTATCTAAATGTTTTTTAACCAGTGTTTTTATGTTTTCACTTGCTGGATGCTCGATATTTGGAGGAGAAGAAGAAGTTATTCAAGTTTCACCTTCTCCTATAGTCAGTAACCAATTTACTATTCACCAATTATGGCGTAACAGTACTGCAGGAAATACTCGTATTTATTCATTATTAGGTCCTGCTAGTTATGATAATGTTATTTATGCAGCGAGCCGAAGTGGAGAGGTAAAAGCAGTTGATTTAACGACGGGTAATACATTGTGGAATGTCGATTTATCTAAAAGTACACTTTTCAGTAGTAAAACAGCGCTCTTTTCTGGTGGTGTAAGTGCCGATGAAAATTATGTTTATGTTGGCAGTGAACGTGCTGTTGTTTATGCTTTAGATCGTCAAAACGGAAAAGTCGTCTGGGAAAAATCAGTTAAAGGAGAAGTCCTTGCTCGCCCGGTATCATCTGATGATAAATTAGTGGTTCATACCGCTAATGGTATATTACAAGGGCTTAATCGTGAAACTGGTGACGAACTTTGGGAAGTGACTTTTGAAGTTCCGGCATTATCATTAAGAGGTAACTCAACACCAGTCATTGCCCATGGTGCAGCTATCTTTGGTGATGATAATGGTCGAGTAAATGCTTACTACATTAATGATGGTCAATTAATTTGGCAACAACGTATTTCACAACCGACTGGTTCAACAGAAATTGCAAAATTAAATGATGTTGATTCAACCCCTGTAGTTGAAGGAAATACTGTCTATTCTGTTGGATTTAATGGTTATGTTGCTGCACTGGATTTAAGTAATGGTGAAGTCATATGGCGTAAAAAAATAGGTTCAACACACAGTTTTGCGGTTGATAAAAATCGATTATACGTAGTAGATCAAGATGATAATATTCAATCATTATCAAAAACGGAAGGTGGCGTACTTTGGACGCAATCAAGTTTTACACACCGCCAATTGACTGATCCAGTCATTTATCAAGATTATGTCGTATTTGGTGATTTTGAAGGTTACCTGTATTGGTTAAATGCTGAAACAGGTGAACTTGTAAATAAAATAGAAGTAAGTAGTAGCGGAATAATCGCTAAACCATTGGTGGTTGACAATAAACTGATTGTTCAAGTCAAAAATGGTGATATTTACGCTTTCACAAAAAATTTAAGTAATTAGAGAATAAACATGGTACCTGTTGTAGCACTAGTTGGTCGTCCAAATGTTGGAAAATCAACTTTATTTAATCGGTTAACAAGAACACGTGATGCGTTAGTCGCAGATTTTCCTGGATTAACCCGTGATCGTAAGTATGGACGAGCTGAAATCAAGGGCCATGAATATATTGTAATTGATACGGGTGGAATTGATGGCACTGAAGAAGGGGTTGAAAGCTTTATGGCTGACCAATCCTTACAAGCTATCGAAGAAGCCGATATCGTTCTGTTTTTAGTCGATGCAAGAGCGGGTGCTATGCCGGCAGATCATGCGATCGCTAAACACTTGCGTTCTCGTCAAAAGGCCACTTTTTTAGTTGCCAATAAAATTGATGGTATTGATGCTGATACGGCTATCTCAGATTTTTACTCATTAGGTTTAGGCGATATCTACCCCATAGCGGCAAGTCATGGGCGTGGTGTCAGTTCTTTGATTGAAACGGCGTTGGAACCTATTTTTCAATTTAAAGATCACGATGAAGATGACTTTAATGAAGACCAATTGCCACCAGATTTATCAGAATCTTATGACGATGTTGACGAAGATGATGTTGAATCACTGATTAATCAACCGATTAAAGTGGCTATTGTCGGGCGTCCAAATGTAGGTAAGTCAACACTAACTAACCGAATTTTAGGTGAAGAACGGGTTGTGGTTTATGATATGCCAGGTACAACTCGAGATAGTATCTATATACCAATGACTCGTGACGAACGAGAATATGTTTTAATTGATACGGCAGGGGTGCGTAAACGTGGTAAGGTAACGCAAACTGTCGAAAAGTTTTCAGTGATTAAAACATTACAAGCGATTGAAGATGCAAATGTTGTCATATTGGTGATTGATGCCAGAGAAGGTATCTCAGATCAGGATTTATCATTACTCGGCTTTATCATCAATAGTGGGCGTTCACTTGTTATTGCTGTCAATAAATGGGATGGGTTATCACAAGACATCAAAGAGCAAGTTAAAGCAACACTAGATGACCGACTTGATTTTATTGATTTTGCCCGTTTGCATTTTATTTCGGCTTTACATGGTAGTGGTGTGGGTAATTTATTCGATTCAATTCAAGAAGCTTATGAATGTGCAACCCGTCGGGTAAATACTGCATTATTAACCAAAATTATGCAAATGGCACAAGACGATCACCAACCACCTCTCGTTCGTGGACGTCGAGTAAAACTCAAATATGCCCATGCTGGAGGCTACAATCCACCTATTGTGGTTGTTCACGGAAATCAAGTTGAAGATCTTCCCGATTCTTATAAACGATATTTAATGAACTATTTTAGACGCTCATTAAAAATTATGGGAACGCCGATTCGAATTCAATTTAAAGAAGGGGCGAATCCTTTTGAAGGTCGAAAAAATAGTTTAACGGCATCACAACAACGTAAACGACGTCGATTGATGAAACACGTTAGAGGTCGTAAATAGTTTATGTCAAAAAAAAATATAGCAGGGCAAAGTCAAGAAGGCTTGTGCCCTAAATGTCATCATAAAATGGATGTTATGTCTGCCCAGCATTACGTTTGTGCTCACTGCAAACAACATTTTATCGAACACTATATTTGCCCCACTTGTCATCAACCTGCTCAAATGATCAAAGGCTGTGGTGCCATAAATTATATTTGTCAAACTGATGGATTAATTTCCAGCAGTAAAGTGATATTTCAATATTTACCAGAATAGAAAATCTATCTATATAAAAACCATAAGAGGTTATTTCATGCGTATTATTTTATTAGGTGCACCAGGTGCGGGAAAAGGAACTCAAGCACAATTCATTATGAAAAAATATGGTATTCCTCAAATTTCAACCGGCGATATGTTACGTGCAGCAGTGAAAGCAGGTACGCCACTTGGTCAACAGGCTAAAGAATTAATGGATGCCGGTAAACTTGTTACTGATGAACTTGTGATTGCATTAGTGAAAGAACGTATTGCACAAGATGATTGTGCAAATGGGTTTTTATTAGACGGATTCCCTCGAACTGTACCCCAAGCTGATGCTATGAAATCAGCAGGTATTAATGTTGACTATATACTTGAATTTGATGTGCCTGATTCTGTTATCATTGATCGAATGAGTGGACGCCGAATTCATGCGCCATCGGGACGAGTTTATCATGTCCGTCATAATCCACCAAAATTAGAAAATGTTGACGATATTACGGGTGAACCTTTAACAACTCGCAAAGATGATGATGAAGAGATAGTCCGTAAACGCCTTGTTGAATATCATCAATTAACTAAACCTTTAATTGATTACTATCAACATGAAGCGAAAGAAGGTCGTGCAAAATACTACCGCATTGATGGTACCCAATCTGTATCTGATGTGACAAACGAACTTGTTAAAATCTTAGATTAATTAATCGATTGTTAAAAAAGCCAGTTATACATTTGTTATCTGGCTTTTTGAATTTGATTATAGTGTCGCTTTTAATGCCTGTGCTAAATCAGAAATAATATCATCAATATGTTCTATCCCAATAGACAAACGAATCATTTCTTGGCTTACTCCTGCCTTTTTCAGTTCTTCATTATTAAGTTGCCTATGCGTAGTTGATGCAGGGTGACAAGCTAATGAGCGTGTATCGCCTATATTGACCAGACGAATAATTAATTTTAGTGCATCAATAAATTTAGCACCTGCAGATTTTCCACCTTTAATACCAAACGATAAAATGCCAGCAGGTAAATGATTATCCATCTGTTTTACCGCTAAATCATGTTCAGGATGATTGCTAAGACCAGCATAGTTAACCCATTCAACTTGTGGGTGTGAGATTAGATAATTTGCAACGTTGAGTGCATTTTGACAGTGGCGTTCCATGCGCAAAGAAAGGGTTTCAAGCCCTTGTAGTATCAAAAAAGTATTAAATGGCGATAGTGCAGCGCCCATATTGCGTAAAGGGATTACTCGACAACGTGCAATGTAAGCCGCATCACCAAAGGTATCCGTATAAGAGACACCATGATAAGATGGATCTGGTTGATTAAGCATTGGATATCTATCCGCATATTTTTTCCATGGAAACCGTCCTGAATCAACGATGATTCCTCCAAGACTATTACCATGCCCACCAATATATTTAGTTAATGAATGCACGACAATATCAGCACCAAATTCAAATGGTCTGCAAAGTGCAGGACTGGCGACGGTATTGTCGACAATTAACGGAATACCATGCCGATGTGCGATGTCGGCAAGTTGGCTTAAATTAACAATATTACCTGCAGGATTGCCAATACTTTCGCAATATATTGCCTTGGTTTTGTCATCAATTTGCTGTTCTATAGCCACTAAATCGTTATGAGGAGCAAACTTGGTTGTAATACCAAAATTAGGTAAGGTATGGGCAAATAAATTATAAGTGCCGCCATATAATTGCGAAACAGATACAATATTTTCGCCAGCAAAGGTAATTGCTTGAATAGCATAAGTGATAGCCGCCATGCCCGATGCAACAGCTAAAGCACCAATACCACCTTCAAGCGCAGCGACTCGAGCTTCGAGTACGGCGTTAGTTGGGTTGGTAATACGGGTATAAATATTGCCAGCGACTTTTAAATCAAATAAATCTGCGCCATGCTGTGTATCATCAAAAGCATAAGAGGTTGTTTGATAAATGGGAACAGCAACAGCATGAGTAGTGGGTTCAGGGGTATAACCTGTGTGAAGTGCAATGGTTTCTGGTTTCATGATTGAGCCTCGTCGGAATAACAAGGCTCTATTTTGTACAAAAATTGATGAAAAAGTAAAGTGTTATAAAACCATTCTTACAATATCTATTTCACCTAATTCTTTATATAAATTTTCAATCTGATCAATGTGTGTTGCATTGATAGTAATCGACACAGAATGATAATTCCCTTTACTGCTAGGTTTGATTGACGGACTGTAATCACCCGGTGCGTGACGTTGGATAACGGACACGACTTTATCAACCAGTTCTGGTTTAGCTTCTCCCATGACTTTATAAGTAAAAGAACAAGGAAAATCTAATAATTCTTTTAAATTTGTTTTCTGTTGCATAATTTTATGTTTCTCACGTAATCGGTATGTTTGGGGTATTACTACCAGGAATAACAGTCATATATAGGCGCTTTGATGTTCTTCAAGTGATCAAGCATAAACTTCGCTTCTTAAAGTATTCAAATTGATCTATGATAGATTAATTTTATCACAGCTTAGTTAGCATTATCCTATAAATTATAAAAAAGGTTGAAAAATATGTTAGCACACTCCGATGATAGAGAACCTTTTGGTACATTGTTAGGTTATGCCCCAGGTGGCGTTGCCATTTACTCTTCTGATTATGAAACATTAGACCCAACTCAATACCCTGATGATGCCTCTTTTAGAAGTTATTCCGGTCATGAATATATGGGATATAAATGGCAATGCGTTGAATTTGCAAGGCGTTTTTTATTTCTTAATTACGGTATTGTGTTTACTGATGTCGGCATGGCTCATGAAATTTTTTCACTTCGTGTCTTAAGACAAGTCATCAATGAAGCGATATTGCCTTTACAAGCTTTTGCTAATGGTGGTAAGAAAAAACCTGAAGCTGGCGCATTACTTATTTGGGATGATGGTGGTGTTTTCGATAGAACGGGTCATGTTGCTATTATTACCGAAGTCTTTGAAGATAAAGTTCGGATAGCTGAACAAAATGTTATTCATACCCGATTACCAATTGGTCAACATTGGACTCGTGAATTGAGGATGACGGTCACCGACGATGGTTATTTGTTACATGATACGTTTGACGATACCACCATATTAGGTTGGATGATTCAAACCGAAAATACACAATATAGTCTACCACAACCAACCGTACCGGCGCCTTTACTGGCTATTCATAGTCAACATATTGAAAATCAAGGTCAATTTGATATTAACTGGCTTAATGAGCAAGATAGTTTAGAAAATGCTTATATCCAAGCGGCAGGGCATGCAATTAGTCATGATGATCACTACCGATATTTCACTATTTCTGAAAGTGCCGAGCAAGAACTTATTCGAGCGACCAATGAGTTACATCTTATGTATTTACATGCAACCGATAGAGTACTAAAAGATGATAACTTGCTGATGAATTTTAATATCCCCGAAATTTTATGGCCACGTTTGCGACTGTCATGGCAACAACGACGTTATCAAATGATAACCGGTCGGCTAGACTTTTGCATGGATGAACGAGGCTTTAAAGTTTATGAATATAATGCTGATTCGGCATCGTGTCATACTGAAGCTGGACAGATACTACAAAATTGGGCAATACAAGCTGGGCTAAATGTTGGCGTAAACCCTAGTGCTGGGTTGCTTAACGCATTAGCGAGTTGTTGGAAGCATAGCGATGCACAAGCTTTTATCCATATTATGCAAGATAATGATAATGAGGAAAATTATCATGCTTTATTTATGCAAAAAGCCCTAACACAAGCAGGATTTAAGAGCAAAATTTTACGAGGTTTGAGCGGCTTAAAATGGGATAAACGCGGTCGATTAGTTGATGATGAAGATCGTCAAGTAACCTGTGTCTGGAAAACATGGGCATGGGAAACCGTATTAGAACAACTTCGTCAAGAAAGTGAAGCCCAAATAGCTGGATTACCAATCCGGACTTGGCATCCAGAAAATGCGGTAAGGTTGATAGACGTTCTTTTACGTCCCGAAGTTACTGTATTTGAACCTTTATGGACAGTTATTCCAAGCAATAAAGCGATTTTACCGGTGCTGTGGTCTCTATTTCCTAATCATCGTTATTTATTAGAGTCTACATTCGAACTTAATAAAAGTTTAGAGAAAAAGGGGTATGCCGTTAAGCCGATTGCAGGGCGTCGGGGGAGTGATATTCAATTAGTCAGCAGCAAAGAAACCATTTTGGGGAAAACTGTCGGTAAATTTGCTAAACAAGAAAACATCTATCAAGAATTGTGGTGTTTACCGAAAGTCGATGATCGTTATTTGCAAATCTGTACTTTCACTGTCGGCGGACATTATGGGGGAACGTGTTTACGTTCTGATCCATCCTTAGTCATTCGGGGAGATAGTGATATGCAACCATTACGAGTATTGACTGATGATATGTTTTTAAAATGACTATTATGGTAAGGTAATTTTGCAGTATGTAAAAAATAAAGTAAAAAAATCTTAACTTATCCTATAGATAACAATTACAACAGCTGGATTTTTCTGTTAGAATTAAAAGATTACAAAAATATCATATGATAATGGAATGGAAAGGTCAGTATGGCAAATACACTACTTAGAACTGGTGATATTAAAGATTTTAAAATGCTTGGGCATGACGGTAAAGCTGCTTACCTAGTGGCAACCCAAATTCGTGAAATGTTCAGAGTAAAAATAGGTAAACAATATGCCGACTATTTAGCCATTCCACAACGTAATGATCAAGGAAATAGGGTTGATTGGTATATTCCTTTTGATTCGGCTCAATATGATATTGTGCCTTGGTCATCTGCCAGCGAATCAGAACAGCAATCAGCGCTTCAATTGTTGGCAGCATTTGAACAAAAGGTAGTTGAGCTAGGCAAACAATTAGCTAATAATCCAAACCTTGAAGGCGATCAATTGCTATTTAGCCGCCTAATTTATGATCCTAATCACCGTGAGGACAGCCAAGAACCAAATCTTATGGCGATTCGGTTTCCAAGCAATGAATATATTTATATCGTTAATGGCAAGCCTGTTATTACTTTTTGGGGATTTATTAATCCACAAACTCAACTAACCCAATCACCTTTCAAATGTTTAGAACAATCAGAAAGCACAGCACCTTATGTTACTGAACAAATTGACCCCCCGATAACGTCTAAACGTCCTTGGTGGAAACGTTGGTGGATGTGGTTATTAATGCTGTTGCCACTATTATTGTTATTATTACTACTGTTTTTATTACGAGGGTGCTTTTATCACCCTGAATCATCAATTACACCGCCATTGTCAGTCGATAATGCGGTGAATGTACCGGTTGAGACTGATCGGGACAAAAAACCAGAAGATAAAAAAGGTGAGGATCCTATTCGTGATGTGAATGTTATCCATAGATCGGTGGGTACTAACATAAATCATGATTCGGTGTTAAATACTGACAATCGTAATGACGTAATTGGTACAACTGTTACAGAAGGTAACATTGATGTGACTGATACGCTCAACACGCCTACCACATTACCTGTCGATAGTCATGGTGCAGGTGATGATAATCCGCCAATTCATGACATAACGCCTGATAATGCAGATACGACTTCTGATGTTGATAACACTAATCAGAATGAAAACCAGAATCAAAACACAGCAGCTATGGATACCAATAACGCTACACAATCCCAAAATTTAAGTGTACCACCAGATGCAATTAAGCAAGGTTCTATGGATTTTCTTAATGGACAATGGACAGTAGGTGGTGGAATCCAAGATAAATCAACGGGTAAACCATTACGTTTAAACTATAGTTTTGATCAAGGAAATGGTGAAGTTACGGTAATTCGTAGTGATGGTGTGAAATGTGTCGGTAAAGTTGGTAGTGGTTTTCAAAACTCAAATTTAAGTATAAAGAGCAATACTGAAGCACTTTGTAGCGATAATACAAAATATCAATTACCGAAAATAGAGTGCTCAACAAACAGTAACAATCAAACTGATTGTAAGGGAAATTATAATAATGGTACATCGTTCCCGTTAACGATGAAAAAACAATAGGGTAGTATATGCTTCCAGAATTACGCAATTATGGTCAAGAAGTGACACTTATCATGAACAGTGGTATTCAGTTTCTTGATTTTGCACTTAAAATAGATTGGAAAGACAGCCAATGGCGCAATAAAGCGAATGGGTGCTTTATTGATCCGTCCGAAAGTGGTGCATTGATTCGATTACTAGAAGATGTCGAAAATGGTCAATTTTTTAGTCCTGACAACCCCACTTTTGCGGTTACCCCCACACAAGAAATTAGTGTCGATCAATCCCTAAAATTGTATGACGGTGTTTGGTTACCGATTCCTGTTTTACGGTCAATTCCTCCAGAACGATTTGATAAAGGTCCTCATAACTGGAGCAGAGTAAGAATTGTCAGTATTCCTCAGGGTGAAGATCCCGATGGTAATACGCAT
Organism: Gilliamella sp. CG22; assembly: GCF_046635725.1. Lineage (NCBI taxonomy): Bacteria > Pseudomonadati > Pseudomonadota > Gammaproteobacteria > Orbales > Orbaceae > Gilliamella > Gilliamella sp. CG22. The sequence goes on along the minus strand of NZ_JBIDFK010000003.1, from coordinate 67,508 downwards.
CGTATAACATTTGCGTTTGACACTAAAATCTTTACTAATTTGGATGATGTTGCTTATCTTGCTCCAACTGAAAATGACGTAATGACAGGTGCGATTTTTAGTCTGGCGCACCGCTCTGATCATGTGTCATGGTTTTTAGAACTCAAATGGATTTCCAGTTGGTTAATCGATCTGTTTGAAGAATTAGCGCAGCAACCTGAACGTTTAAAGATGCATAAGGATGATATCCAGCAAGAAATGAATAATAAGGCTTATTATGGGCACTATCTTAATATCATTAATTTGCTCGGTGAAACATTAAATCTACCAACCATTAAAATTGTTTCTAACAATAAAAATGATATTGTGAAATCGATTCCTGTCGATATGATTTTAGATGTGGGTAATTCACGAACTTGTGGCATTTTGATTGAAGATCATGTTCAAGATAAAGACAGTCTTAATCATCGCTATGAATTGGAGATACGCGATCTAACCAGACCTGAATATATCTATAACGAACCATTTGAAAGTCGAGTTGAATTTGCACAAACCTTTTTTGGTAAAGAACACTTTTCGCTACAGAGTGGTCGACGAGATACCTTCCGTTGGCCTAGTATTGTTCGTGTCGGTAAAGAAGCAAGCCGCTTAGCTAGTCGCCGTGAAGGCAACGAAGGTGCAACCGGGCTTTCAAGTCCAAAACGTTATTTATGGGATCAAGATAAGTACGAACAAGGTTGGCGTTTTAACTCTTATTATGTAAAAAGCGATCATGAACCTTTTGCAACGGCAGAGCCCTTTTCAAATTTAATTAATGAATATGGTGAAGCCCTACATATTCTTAATAACAATATTCAAGAAGAATATGATCGTAAAATACCGGTATTCCACCCTAAATATTCACGTAGTTCGCTCATGACGTTTATGTTATGCGAAGTATTGATGCATGCTTTGATGCAGATTAATAGCGTTGCGCAACGTAATAAACTTGAACATGCTAAAACGCCACGTAATTTACGTTCAATTATCTTAACGATTCCGCCCGCTATGCCAAAACCCGAACAAGCGATATTTAAAAGTTGTGTGTATCAAGCTATTGGACTTGTTTGGAAAAGTTTAGGTTGGGATAATTCGGATGATAATATTGATTTTACTCATCCGGAAGAACTTAAACATATTTGGCCAAACATACCGGAAGTTTATATTCAATGGGATGAAGCAACCTGTGGTCAAGTAGTTTATCTTTTCAATGAAACACAAAATAATTTTAACGGACGTAGTGAAGAATTTATTGCTTCAATTGTTCGACCTGACAAAACCAATAAGCAAAAAGTTACCATTGCGACGGTGGATATCGGTGGGGGTACAACCGATTTAGTCATCAACGATTACCATTTAGATTATGGTGCAAACGGGCAACAAAACAGTAGTAATGCCTATATTGTTCCAAGTCAGCGTTTTCGTGATGGTTTTAAAGTAGCGGGTGATGATATTTTACTTGATATTATTCAAGATATTGTTTTAACCTCGTTAACCAACGGCTTAAAGCAGGCAGGACTTGCTGATCCAAGCCCAATCTTGTCAACGATTATTGGTTCACAACAACTTTCTATTCAAGATGCGGTTTTACGTCAACAACTGACATTACAACTGTTTACGCCGATAGGTTTGCGAATCTTGAAAGAGTATGAACTTTACGATCCTTTACATAGTGAACAGCAGGTATTTAGTGCAAGTTTTAAAGAATTATTAGAGCATCATGTTATGACTGATAGTGTGCTGAATTTTATTAATGAGCCAATCAAGCGTTCATTAAATAATCCTGACTTTTCAGTACTTAATTTGAATATTGAGATTAATCTCAAACGAATTCATTACCTGTTTATACGTGGTGATTATTACAATATTTGTAAAACGTTTGACGCATTGTCCGAAATCATCAGTTGTTATCAATGTGATGTGCTGTTATTAACTGGACGCCCTTCACGCTTACCGGGTATTCAAAGTTATTTTCGATCTCGTTTGTCTATCCCTGCAGGGCGAATCTTGCCACTCCATGGTTATTATACGGGCGGATGGTATCCATTCCATAAACAAGAACGCATTGATGATCCTAAAACCACCGCTGCTGTAGGCGCTATGCTTTGCTTCTTAAGTAAGAATTTAAGGCTACCTAATTTCTATTTTAGATCAACAAATATGGATCTTTATTCAACAGTCAAATACATTGGATTGTTGGATAATTTAAACATGATTAAAAATGAAAATGTCTATTACCGAGATATAAATTTAGATGATCCTGATTATGATTTTCCTGATCTATCTTTTGAAATACGAGGTACAACACGGCTAGGTTTTAAACAACTTGAAGTTGATCGCTGGCCGGCTTCTCCGATCTATATTTTGACCATTGAAAACGGCGATGTTGCTCGGCGTTTAAGTGCTCAAGGCGTGGTACTTGAAGTGACCTTAGGTATTAAAAATAGGCAAAAAATGGTCGAGAATTTTTATATTAAAGACATAAAAGCATCTGATGGACGAGCTTGCAATAAAAACCAAGATGTTAAACTGAGTTTAAATACAATGGTTAACTCCGGTTTAATCAGTACCCAATATTGGCTTGATAGTGGAATGATAAAACGATGAATAACATAAATGAACAACTGCCTAAATCTTGGGAACACGTTTACCATGCATCAGCAGAAGCAATTGAATGGGTTAATCAAACACGTCATTCATCCAAACGTTTAAATAGTGAAGCAGATAATTTAATTCTTGATTTACGCCGTTTGCGTAATAGCGCTAAACGATTAGGTGAGGTCTCTACCAAATCGGTTGCGGTCGGTTTTTTTGGACTTTCTCAAGCAGGAAAATCATACCTGATTTCGGCACTTGCCGCAGGAGATAATGGCAAACTTGAAACGGTTGTCGATAACCAAATTTTAGATTTTATCGATCATGTCAATCCGGTAGGAAGTGGTAAAGAAGCGACAGGTTTAGTCACGCGTTTTAGTCGAACCGCTAAGGGTGGAATTGCCAACTATCCGTTAGAGTTAAAATTGTTTAGAGAGATAGAAATTGTCAAAATATTAATTAATGCTTTTTTTAAAGATTTTGACCAGCAAAAAGTCTCTAATAAAATTGAATTTTCACAATTAAATCAGTTAATCCAACGGTTGGAAAATAAAAAACAAACCAGTTATGTCGGCGGTATATCGGAAGATGATATCGTTGAACTTTACGATTATTTGTCTGAAAATTTCGGCAACGCTTTAGAAGGATTAAAAGGGGGATATTGGGAAAAAGCAGTACATTTACTTCCTTATCTATCTGTTTCTGAACGAGGCGAGCTGTTTGCGGTATTATGGGGTGGAATTGCAGAGCTAACAACAATCTATATTCAGCTTGCTAATACGTTATCTCGTTTACATCATGCTGAAACTGTGTATGCGCCGTTAACTGTTTTGATTAAAGAGCAAAATGGTACTAAATCGCAAATTGACAGTATTATGAATGTAGACATCTTAGAGCGATTAAACACCGATAAAGATTCATCGGTTACGATAACGCCTATTAACGGTAAACCAACGGATTTATCTTTGGCGCAACTGGCTTTTTTAACAGCGGAATTAATTTTTCCATTAGTGAACAAAACGCGAGTTTCAACATTTGAAAAAGTTGATTTGCTTGATTTTCCGGGATATCGAGGACGCTTGAATTTAATCTCGATTTCAGATGTTAAAGAAGGTAATCCCATTTCTCAACTATTATTACGGGGTAAAGTTGCCTACTTATTTGAAAAGTATACCGATAGCCAAGAGATGAATGTATTAGTGGTTTGTACACCTTCTGATAAGCAATCTGATGTGAATGATGTTGGGCCGGTGCTTGAACGGTGGATCGGTAAAACACAAGGTGAAACACCTGAAAAGCGAGCAACCAAAGAAGTTGGCTTGTTGTGGGCGATTACCATGTTTGATAAACGGATATGTACATCGTTGACCTTGTCGGAAGATAATCTTAAAAATAGTTGGGGTAAAGGTGGATTATTACAACAAACTATTTTAGAACGTTTTGGAAGTTATGATTGGCTAATGAATTGGTCAAATAATCAGAAATTCAACAATGTTTATTTGGTTCGTAAACCTGGTTTTGATGTACCGTTTTTAAATGTCGATCCTTCTTCACGCCAAGAACTGTCTCATAATGAGAATTATCAGACTAAAATGGACGTATTAAAAAAGACTTTTATCGACAATGTTGATGTTCAAGAATATGTATCTCAACCAAAAGAAGCGTGGGATGCCATGCTTAAACTTAACGATGGCGGTATAGGTCGAATTAGTCAATATTTAGAAAAAGTAGCGATTACTGAAGTAAAACAACAACGTATTGTTGAGCAATTAAATGAAAAAATTGATTACATCACAAATATGCGTTTTGATACGTGGTACCAAGCTGGTAGTGATGAAGAACTTGGTAAGAAAAAACACGTTATCGCAGATGTGGTGAAAGAGTTGCAGGGTAAAGCATTGTTATTAGGTGAATTACTCAAAACTTTAGAATTGCCGGATCAAACAATTCGAGCTTTGTATCATTCCAACCATGTAGAAAACCAGATAGCTAAAGATAATGATGATAATTTAGTCGGCAATTTATCCAATGATTTTGGCTTTAATACTGAATTTGACCTTTTTTCGGACATGAATAGCAATTTAACCAGTAAGCCAGCAGTGACTTTGCCGACTGAATCTAAATTTGCTAAGAGTGTTTTTACAACTTGGTTAGAGCACTTAAGAAATATCGTGCTGGATCAGCATATTTTACAGTTTTTTGGTTTAAGCCAAAAATCATTATCTTTTATTGTTGAAGAGCTTATTACAGGAGCCAATCGTTTGAAGATTGAACAAAATTTAACCGAAAAAATCTTAAATAACGAAAATACTGGCAGTAAACGTGATGATCTTGAATCAAGACAGATAAGTACAATTCATACTCAATTATCTGATTATATTGCGTGGTTAGGTTTTATTGAAGGTCAGTTGGATAACATTCCAATGAGTCGTGTTAATCATGGCAAGCGTATATTTGCATCACCGTTAAATGAGTTTGTTATGCAATCATCTCACCAGTTGCCAAAATTGGATAATAATACTAAAAATTATTCTCAATTTGCGATATTTGATTGGTTTATAGCTTTTGCTACGCTTGCACAAGAAAATGTCGGACATCATGCCGGACGGGAAATAAGTCAGGAACAAAATAGTCGTCTGGGTGAGATTTTGGCATGTTTTAAACAATCACAAATTAAATTGGATGATTTCTTGTAAATTAATGCAATAACAAAGTGAAGTGACAGGATAGAGGACATTATGGCATTAAGAATCGAATTAAATGGTTATAAACCAGGTATAGCTAAATTTTTGGCATATAAATGGAATGGTAGTGCTGATATTGAAATATTGATTCAACGTAATCAGGATAGTTATTATTTGTCTGGATTAAATCAATGGAGTCCAGAAAAAAGTTGGCATACGTTGGCTGATATGACTGTCGAACATGAACAGTTAACCGGGCTTGTTGGTGAATGGCTGGTTGATTCGTTATTAACTCAAGAAAGTACTGCACGATTTTTGGTACAGATTCGTGATAAGCAAAACGAAAATTACAGTGACCGAGGCGTCATTAACATAGCTGATGGTGTGATGACGTCAGCTGCATTAAACACGGTTACTACTACGTCTGATACGCATCTTGAACCTGAGGAGTGTGTAGATGTAATCCCCGATGACGAAAAAATGGATGGCGAAACACAAACCATTTACGAGCCTGAAATCGAAGAACAAATTATCGAAGAACCTGTTGAACCCGTCGTTGAGGAAGTCGTTACATCCGTACCCACATCTGAAACTGTAACGGATGAGACGTTGACACAACCGATTAAACAAAAAAGAAAATCAGGTTTAATATTCGGCTTGATCATTGCTATTTTACTGGTAATTGTTATGGGTATCGCAATTTGGTATTTTCTATTCTTCCAAAATCAACAAGCTAAAGACGCTGAACCGGCTATGTTAGGTCAATGTAGTTTAAGTCAAGTAGGTGATGATGATCTCACTTTTATTCAAAAATGTTTGCAAACTAAACCACTGACTCCAATGATTATTCAGTTGATCAATGATGCTAAAAAAGCAAAAAAATGTAATATTGCTCAGCGGTTATATGCTAATCAATCACAAGTAAATTCAACCATTGCCATTTTGTATGCCAAAGAATATGACGAAAAGTATTATCAAGCTAATAGCTGTTTTGAAGCTGATAAAGAAACGGCTATTTATTGGTACGAAACCGCATTGAATAATGATCCCGATAATAAAGACGTAAAAGCACGGTTAGCTGAGCTACAAAAGTAGGTAGGAACAAAAATGGAAAATTTAGCTATCTCAAAAATTATGTTTGTATTGAGCTTAACTTGTTTACCCTTGATAAGTTTTGCCAATGAACCGCTTAAACAGCAAGGTAAAACAACACTGTATCAACGCGTACTAAGTACGCCAACGTGTGAGTTAAAAAAAGATATTAGCGAGGTTACAGGACAGCAAGTTCCTGCATTTTCTCGCTATTATGTTTATGAACGTAAAAATCAAAATAACCAAGAATGGTTAAGTGTTGGACCTGATTCCTATGGAAAAACGGTAGGTTGGATTAATGGCTCATGCGCAATTGAATGGAATATGCAAATGACCTTGGTTTTTACTAATCCGGTTGAACGTGATCCTTTGCTATTTTTTAAAGATAAAGATTCACTCACGGCAATTGTTGATTCTGAACATCCAGAAACATTATTAAAACCCATTCGTGAGGCATTAAACGTTAACCAAACTTCGCCAAAAGTTATCGCTCAAGAGCCGGCGGAATTTGTTGATTTTAAAAATAACTTCTATTTATTACCTATTTTACAAGGTGAAGAGGTCATGAATGGACAAGGGTTTTATGAGCGTATATTAGAAGTCGCCTCTGTCAGTAAACAAGATAAATTAGTGGCAACAACTCAGAACGTTAAGTCATCCACTACCACTCAAAAAACAGATGATAGTACTAATCAAGTCGCTCCTTTTAAAGCTGCAATTGTGTTTGTGATAGACTCAACGATTTCCATGGATCCGTATATTTCAAGAACCAAAGAGGCCGTTGAACGCGTTTATCAGCATATTGAAAAAGAGAAGTTACAAGATCAAGTTAAATTTGGGTTGGTGTCGTTTCGATCAAGTTTAACCGCATCAGATAAACTTGAATTTGTGACAAAAGTTTTTGCCGATCCAAACCAAGTAAAAAATCGTGAAGATTTTAAAAAACTCAGTGCATCACTTAAACAAGCCTCGGTATCAACGGCTTATTTTGCCGAAGATTCATTTGCGGGGATTGCACAAGCGTTGAATGATATTAATTGGAATAGTTTTGGTGCGCGTTATATGATTCTTATTACGGATGCAAGTGCAATTTCGGGGGATGATAAACTTTCTAGCACCGGTATGGATGCTGCGCAATTAAGGCTTGAAGCACAGCATAAAGGGGTTGCGATTTATGCATTACATTTAAAAACGGCAAGTGGCGAAAAAGATCACCAAATTGCTGCGACGCAGTATTCTGATTTAACGTACAATGATTTTATTCATAAATCACTTTACTACCCTGTTAATGCCGGTAATGTGAATGAGTTTGGTCAAAAAGTTGACTCTTTAGCCAAAGCCTTAGCCGAGCAAGTGAAACTTGCTTATAAAGGTGAAGCGTCAATAGGTAATGCGATTAATGCTAAAGATAGTAATGCCGATATGTTGAATGATGCATTATTACTGGGTAAAGCTATGCAGTTGGCTTATTTAGGTGAAACTAATGGGTCTAAAGCGCCTTCGGTCTTCAAAGCGTGGATTGCTGATAAAGATTTTATTAAACCCACTATTCCAACAGCTGAACCTCGAATCTTATTAACTAAATCTCAATTAAGTGATTTAAGCGATATTGTTAGTAAAATCGCTAATGCAGCAAATGATGGATTAATTTCTGCCGATGATATGTTTTCGCAGCTGCGATCGGTTGCTGCTGCTATGGGGCAAGACCCAAGTAAATTAAAATCGAACGCAGTCACAAAAATTGCCGATTTGGGGTTACTTGGGGAATATTTGGATAATATCCCTTATAAAAGTGATGTAACCGGGTTGGATCAAGAGTTGTGGAAAAGTATGAGTGGTCTTGAGCAGGAGAAATTTATTCGTAATTTAAATAGTAAAATTCGTTATTATCAGAAATGTAATGCGGATGTTGATCGTTGGATTTCATTAGCGGAAGGTAGTGATCCTCGTGAAAATGTTTATCCTATTCCTTTAGAGATGTTACCGTAAAACAGATGCTAACGATAAAAAAACTTGCAATCACGCGCTCAACTGGTAAATCTTTTTTTAGTGTTAACCTTCCTGCGCTGACCATTAAAGCGGGTGAAGTGGTTATTATTCGAGGTGATAGCGGTTCGGGTAAAAGCACATTACTTGAAATGATAGGTATGATCCTAAAGCCTGACCATATTGGTTGCTACAATCTTACTATGGGTAATGGTGACGTTGATATTGCTCAACTAATCCAACACGATAAACTGGATAAGTTAGCGGATATGCGCGCAAATTATTTGGGCTTTATGTTGCAAACAGGCGGATTACTCCCTTTTTTAACGGTGCATGATAATATTTTGCTTTCAGTAAATGTGTTACAAAAAAAGGTGGATAAACAACGATTTGATTATTTAGTACAAAAGTTGAGTATTTCACACTTGTTAAGTAAATATCCTAAACAACTCTCGATTGGTGAAAGACAGCGAGCTTCTTTTATTCGTTCAATTATCCATAAACCTGCACTATTACTGGCTGATGAACCGACTTCAGCGCTTGATCCTTATAATGCCAATTTATTATTTGATTTAATTATTGAGCAAGCTCAGCAGGATAATATTGCTGCCTTGATTGTGACCCATGATTGGCAACGTATTGCTGATAAAGGATTATTTACTTTAACGTCTCAAATTACCTCTTCCCATTCATCCGAATTTTTACCCTTACAAGATGAGGTATAAGCGATGATCACATTATTATCGAAATGGCGGCTTATTACTCGGTTATCTTTGTCGGATTTATGGTACGACAAGAAGGTTTCATTTTGTATTATTGCATCGGTGATCTCGGTAATTACCCCACTGTTGCTACTCTTTAGCTTAAAATATGGTGTTGTTTCACAGCTTCGCCAGCAGTTACTTAATGATCCGCAAAATTTAGAAGTTAAAATTGTGGGTAATTTACAGTTAGATCATTCAATGTTTGAATGGATTGCCCAACAACCTGAAACTGCGTTTGTGATTCCGTTGACACGTTCCCTTAATACTCAAGCTGATTTAATGAAAGATAATCGTCATTTTGTTAATAATGCTGAAATTATTCCGACAGCTAAAGGTGATCCTATAACCCAAAGTTTACCGCTCTTGCATCATGAACAACAGATTTTAATATCCGCTTTAGCCGCAGAAAAAATGCAGGCAAAGGTTGGTGATAAAGTAAAAATGGTCGTGACAAGGCAACTCGATGGCAAACTGGAAAAAGGTATAGTCGAGTTAGAGATCATCGGAGTGATTCCCGAAATTTATTATGGTCGGGCTGCCGCATTTGTGTCTTTAGCGCTTTTAATTGATATGGAACATTTTTATGACGGTTATCAAATAAATATTTTTCAATCAACCACAGGGCTTGTTAATCCACCAGAACATAACTCATTTGCCAGAGCACGTATTTATGCAAGGTCACTTGATGATGTAGCGCCTTTGTCTTATAAACTACGTCAACAAAATATTGAAACACGTACTCAAGCTAATGCGATAGAAAATATGCAAGCGATAGATCGGGTTCTCAATTTTATATTTAGTGTCATTGCAATAACAGCTGTATTAGGGTGTATTTTATCTTTTACAGGATCATTTCTATCTAATATTGAACGTAAACGCAAAGATATCGCTTTGATGCGATTACTTGGATTTAAATCAAAAGGGATTATGCTTTATTTAATGACTCAAGCCATGATGCTAAGTTGTTTGGCATTTATCATTTCTTGCCTACTTTTTTTATTTGGCAACTATGCCTTTAATTTTGTGTTAGGTAAAAATTTAGTTTCACATCCAGTAGTTAGCCAATTACAATTTTATCATTTTATTATCGCATTTTTACTTACTTTATTGATATCAGCTATTGTAGTAACGGTAGGAGGTCGACGTGCTGTTAAGATTCAGCCAGCAGAAAGCTTGCGCGAAGTATAATCATAAAAAATGGCATTATTGGGGACTAATCTTAAGTTTTATCCCTTTATGCAGTTATGCTGAGCCTTGGGATAGTAAGTTTTATAATCCTAAACCTGCCAGTGATGATGTGATTTTGCCGATGCCTTGTGATGGGCGTTTGGTGATGAAAAGGGTATTTACGCCTACCAATAAACCACTTGAGGATGTAAAAGTAATTTTAGGCAGTAATCAAAAAGAGTTAGGTTTTGCTGAATACGCAACACCTAATTATATTTCTGGTAGCTTTTCTAATGAAAACGAAGAAAGGTATTATTTAATCGGTAAATATGAAATTACAGCACTACAATATCAAGCGGTGATGAATGATACTTGTCCAACGGCTAAAGTGAGTTTGATTTTCCCTGTGACTAATATTAGTTGGTTTGATGCTATTGCATTTAGTAATAAATATAACCAATGGTTACTGGAAAACCAATCTCAATTAAAAGTGTTGCCAAAAGGCTATGTACGTTTGCCAACGAATACCGAATGGGAGTACGCTGCACGGGGTGGCATGAAAGTCACTGAATCTGAATTTCGCGAGACAGTTTTTCCTATTACGAGTGGTTTGGAAAACTATGCCTGGTTTTCAGGGGCAAAGTCAGCCAATGGAAAATTACAACTTATTGGTCGCTTAGCTCCTAATCCACTGGATCTTTATGATATTTTAGGTAATGCCAGTGAAATGATGTTTGATTCATTTAGAATGAATAAATTAGATCGTTATCATGGACAACCAGGAGGCATGATTATTCGGGGCGGTAGTTATTTGACTCCTGAATCTTCAATAACAACTGCCTTTCGTAGTGAAAAGCCTTACTATGATAATAAAGGTGCTTATCAAAGCAAAGATGTTGGATTTCGTTTAGTGTATACCACTGAAGTTATGCACTCTAAAGTTTCGATTAAAGAATTAGAAAAACAGTGGAACGAACTTGGTAATGAAGTCGAATCGTCAAATGATAACAATGTGGTGAATGAACTGGAAAAAATTACTAAACAAGTTGAAGATGAAAAAACTAAAAAAGAGTTAAATCAACTTAATCTACTTTTACGAAGTGCGAACCAGTCACGGGATGAGCAGCGAGATCGTTCCATTCAATCTGCCTTACAATTGGGGGCTTTTTTATGTGCGAATGTCTCTGATCTTAATGATAAATATGAATATAATAATAATTTATATAATACAATGATTAATGAAATTTGTGATGCAAGTGACTCAAGTGAGCTAGAGAGTACAGATATGTGTTCTAAAACAAAGTTAAATAATTTAAATCAAGTTGTCATTGATTCAAGAAATGCACGCAATTTTATATTAAAATATTATGCTGATACTATTGTTAGCACTGCATCAAATTACGAAAAAAACACAATTAATGAACAAGCTAAAGCAACACAATTTATTTTACAAAGTAGTGGAAAGGCAAATATGAGCGATTATTTAAAGCTCTATTTAAAACATATCAATCAATACATTGTATCGGGTAAAATAGAACAATCAGTTTGGTTACAAACCTGCAATGAAATTAAAGGAAGGAAATAATGAAAAAAATAGTTGTCATAATAACATTATGTTTATCTGTTGTCTTAACTGGATGTCAATCATCAGGGTGGAGAACTAAAGACGTTGATCCTGCATTAACCAATAGTAATACATCTCAATTTTTTAGTAAATCAGCCTGGCAATCGTGTGTCGTTGGTGCAGGATTTTCTGGTCTTAGCTGTATTTTAGTTGGCGGAAAACCGGGTGTTTGTCTGGCTACAGCAGCGGTAGGGTGTGGTGTATTAATGGGCGCTAATTATTATCTTGATTCTAAGCGTGCTGAGTATGCAGATGAAGAAATGCGCATTGATGCTTATATTTATGATATTCAGCAAAATAATATGGAAGTACAAGCTGTCACTCAAAATGCGCAAGCCGTATTGGATAAAAATTTAGCAACTTTAAAAGTGTTAAATAGTCAGATTGAAAATAAAACGTTGAGTAAAAGACAGATTAAAAATGAGTTGAAGCAAATCGATGCAAATATTGCTTACTTAACTGACAAATTAGATCGTATGAAAGGCATTGAAAGTGATTGGGTTATGCTTTCAGCAAGGGAAAAACAATCAGGGATTAATATGTCAAAATTAGATAAACAAATTAATCAGCTTCATAAACAGATAGCATTACTTGAAAAACAAATTAATGTGGTAAGTCAACAACGTTCAGCAGTACAGGTGAGCTAATGATGAAAAAAAGATACCTTATATTATTCAGCCCTATTTTGTTGTTAATGGGCTGTTCAACCACAACCGAACAGTGTGATCCAACGAATACGAATATCGGTTTTTTTGATAAGATAAGTTGTCATTATTCTGGCAACTATCAAGCCCGAATTGATCAAAAACAGCAAATTTTAGAAGATGAAAAAAAGGCAAATCAACAATTTAAAGCGATCTATGCCAATATAGAAAGACAGAAAAATGACACTGCCTTAAGTATTAAGCAAAAGCAAGCACAACAACAAAAATTGAAAGATGATTTAACGAGTTTAACCAACGAAATTAAAGAAAAAGCGAAAGATCGCGCAGACTTGCAAGCACAAGTCGATGATATTGAAAAACAACTTAAGCAAGTGAATAATTCAAATTCATCAGAAATTGAAAAGAAAGTTGAGTTAGATAAATTAAATAAAAAACTTCAACAATTACAGAAAGCTTTGAATATCTAAATTTGCGTATTCATTATATCAATAGTTAGCAAAAGCGATGTTTAACATAAGGAAACAAATTAGCAATGCAACGTATAACCAGAATGTTATTTGATCCTAATGATTTAGATAAAATCTCGTTATTTGATCAATATAATTCAGTTTTACAATTGTTAAAGCCTAATGTTAGCGAACGTAGTTTTTCGATTTTAGCAATACCGAGATTAATTGAAGGCGATCATTATCTTGGTTGGTATACGCATCTTGAAGGTCAACCCGTTGCCATTGAAGATATTATTAATGAAGCAGATAAAAAGCAGATTGAAAAAACACTTCAAACACGTTTAAATGATATTGAAAATACTATCAAAATCAAATCATTAACGGAAGATCAACAAACTCTGATTTCGGCTTGGTTACCGAGAATGAGAAGTTTAGGTAATGTGATTTATGTCATTAATAATGAACCTGTGATTGTTCATCATTTTGATGAGCCAATCCTGACTAATGAAGTGGCTCCAGCCCTTCCTGTCAAGACAACAAAATCATTTTGGCGTAGGTGGTGGTTTTTGACCTTAGCACTTGCTTTTGTCGGGTTACTTGGATATCTATATTATTTATATACAATAGATAAAGCCCCCGTACCTATTGCTGAACTATTACCACCAACGACCTCAAACAATTCCACTTCTGAAGTAATTAGCTGTATTTCACAGGAAGAAATCCAAAAAAACGAGCAAACCTCTAAAATGGTGATGATATTTGATAACTCCGCTTCGATGTATTTAACGCTTACTGAACCTCAAGCAGAAATTGAAAAATATTTGTCAAATGGGATTGATCGTCTTACTTTCGAAGAAGCCAAGCAATATGAAGAAAGAATGACCCGATTACCGAATCGACTATCGAGTAGTAAGCAAGTTGCGTTATCCAGTATTGATAAAATACAACCTAATATCAATATTGCTCTTGTCACGTTAAATAGTTGTCCTGTCGCAAAGGTATCTGCATTTTATCATTTTGATAATAGAGAAAAATTGAAGAATGAAATTAATCGTTTAACACCATTAGAATACGATAGTGCTACTCCGTTATATAGTGGTGTAAAGCAAGCCAGTTCAATGCTTGATGGCGTAAATCATGATGATTATATTTTAATTATCAGTGATGGTGACGATAATTGTTCGGAAGATAATATTTGTACTTTAGCCAATGAAATTGCCAACCAACAACCACGTTTAAAAATAAATATAGTGGACATTGTGGGACAGCATAAGATTGATTGTTTAGCGGATAAAACGGGTGGAAGGGTCTATATTGCTAACAATGTCACCGAGCTTGTTGAACAGATGAATAAAGCGGTTTCTGATATGAATATCAGTAAACCTTTGTGTGAATAAGTAGCATTCGAATAGGATATTATTCAGTGATGATCTTTAATATTTGGATGTTCATGTTGAAGCTGAGGTAAAATTAGAATGATCTGTAAGGAAGTTAATTTATCATGCAGCGAATAACACGGCATTGTTTTGATAGCAGTGATTCACAAAAAATCAATTTATTAGAACAATATAATTCATTACTATCGTTATTAAAATCACATCTGACTGAGCGGACTTTTTCTGTCTTCGCCATTCCAAAATTGATAGAAGATGATCATTACATTGCATGGTCTACCAATCTGGAAGGACAACCCATATTATTAAGCGATATTAATAATGAACTATATCGACAAACGGTAACGACAACGTTACAAACACGTATTATAGATATTGAAAATACCGTTAAATTGATGTCGTTAACCCCTGAACAACAAACACTGATTTCATCTTGGATACCAAGAATTAAAAGTTTAGGTAATTCGATTTTTGTCATTAATGATGAACCTGTTATTGTTCATACGTTTGAAGATCCTGTTTTACCGCCTAAAGTATCCGAACCCAAGCTTCCAACCAAATCGGCTTGGCGTTGGTGGTCTATATTCCTTTTAGCATTGCTAATATTGGCATTAATTGGTGGGCTTTGGTATGTCTTTTATCCATTTAATAAAGATAGTGTGGCTGAAACGAGTCATGTTTCAGCACCAGTAATAATACCTGCTGATGAAGAGAAAAAACCTCAATTAGAGCCAGTTGATGTTCCTATCCAACCTGATCCAGAAGTTAAGCCGGATCCCCAACCTGTTGAGCACACAGAAACAGTGGTTGAAGAGAAAAAACCGGAACCTGAAGAAAAGCCTAAACCAAAAGTTAAAAATCCTGCTAATTGTATTACCAAAGAAGAATTGGTCAGTAATCCCAATCCTTCTAAAATGGTGATGGTATTTGATAATTCGTTGTCGATGATAGTGACATTAGCAGAGTCACCCGCTGAGGTTGAACAGTATTTTCAGTATTTGGGTTATGGTTTTCCACGCTATATGTCGGAACAAGACAAGCTAAACTACGAAAAACGTATGACTCGATTACCAAGCCGTTTATCAAGTAGCAAAAAGGTTGCTTTAACTAGCATTGATAAAATACAACAAAATATCAATATTTCACTAGTGACCCTAACGGGCTGTCCATCGGCCGAGGTTTCACCTTTTTATAGTTATAAAAATCGTGGAACATTGAAAAATAAAATTAATAAACTGACGCCAACCGCTGCTGGTGGTGGGGGAACACCACTTTATAATGGATTAGAAAAAGCCAGTAATATGCTTGATGGGGTAAAACGAGATGATTATATTTTAATTATCAGTGACGGTGAAGATACCTGTACTCATAAAAATATCTGTACATTAGCTCATCATATTTCAGTCTCAAAACCTCGTTTAAAAATCAATATTGTAGATATTGCTGGTGAACATAAGATTGATTGTGTTGCAAATGCGACAGGGGGCAAGGTATATATAGCTCAGACACCAAAAGATATGATTAAACAGATGAATAAAGCCGTTTCAGATATGAAAATTAATCGCCCTGTATGCCAATAAAGAATAAGACAGATGAATATTCATCGTAGACTATTTTAGCGATGTGTATTAATAAAAAAACCAGACTATTTTGAGTCTGGTTTTTTATTCCAATTTGAGCTAATTAAAAATCTAAGTTAGCTGCTTTAAGAGCATTTTCTTCGATAAATAATCGACGAGGTTCAACTTCATCCCCCATTAGTGTGGTAAATAGTTGATCCGCTTCAATAGCATCTTTAATGGTCACTTGTAACATTCGACGACTGGTTGGATCCATTGTGGTTTCCCATAATTGTTCTGGATTCATTTCACCCAACCCTTTATAACGTTGGATAGTCAGACCACGGCGTGATTCTTTAATTAACCAATCAACGGCTTCTTCAAAAGAACTAACCGGTTGTTTTCGTTCTCCTCTTTGGATATAAGCACTCTCTTCTAAGAGTTCTCTTAACTGTTTACCCAAATGACAAATGTTACGATACTCATTACTGTGAATAAATACCTGATCTAATGCATAGTTATTATCTACTCCATGCGTTCTCACTTTGATGACAGGTACATAAAGTTGTGTTTTTTCATTATATTCAGCTGAATAACGGTAACTACTACCATGTTGTTCTTTATTCGATAAATTGTCGACAATGGTTTTTGCCCAATTTTCGACTAATTGCTTATCTTTAAGTATATTTTCATCTAATACATCATGGTAAACCAGCTCAGACAGTAATGCTTTAGGATAACGGCGTTCCATTTTCGCAATGAGCTTTTCAACTTTTTGATACTCAGCAATCAATCTTTCTAAGGCTTCGCCAGCCAGTGCAGGCGCATGATCGTTAACATGCAATGAAGCATCTTCAAGCGCTAATGCTATTTGGAATTGCGTCATCGCTTCATCATCTTTGATATATTGTTCTTGTTTCCCTTTTTTCACTTTATAGAGTGGTGGTTGCGCAATATAAACATAACCACGTTCGATAATTTCGGGCATTTGACGATAGAAAAAGGTTAATAGCAATGTTCGAATATGTGAACCGTCGACGTCAGCATCGGTCATGATAATAATGCTGTGATATCGCATTTTATCTGGATTATATTCATCACGACCAATTCCACAACCCAATGCCGTAATCAGTGTAGCAACTTCTTGTGAAGAAAGCATTTTATCAAAGCGAGCTTTTTCTACATTCAAGATTTTACCTTTGAGCGGTAAAATGGCTTGGTTTTTGCGGTTTCGTCCCTGTTTTGCAGAACCGCCCGCAGAGTCCCCTTCCACTAAGTAAAGTTCAGATAGGGCAGGGTCTTTTTCTTGGCAATCAGCCAGTTTACCCGGCAAGCCACCTAAATCTAATGCACCTTTACGCCGTGTCATTTCACGCGCTTTACGAGCGGCTTCACGTGCTCTTGCTGCATCAATAATTTTACCTACCACGATTTTTGCATCAGATGGGTTTTCAAGCAGATATTCCGCTAATTTTTCACCCATTACCGATTCAACAGCCGATTTTACTTCTGACGAAACTAGCTTATCTTTAGTTTGAGATGAGAATTTTGGATCAGGTACTTTGACCGATACAACCGCGATGAGTCCTTCACGAGCATCATCACCGGTCGCACTAATTTTCGCTTTTTTGCTGTATCCTTCCGCTTCCATATAATTGTTTAGGGTGCGGGTCATTGCTCCACGAAAACCGGCTAAATGGGTACCACCGTCTCGTTGAGGAATATTATTGGTGAAACAATAAATATTTTCTTGGTAACCGTCGTTCCACTGTAAAGCGATTTCAACACCTATACCGTCTTTTTCCGTACTGAAGTAAAAGATTTTTGGATGAATCGGGTTTTTATTTTTATTCAAGTATTCAACAAAAGCTTGTATCCCACCTTCGTAGTGGTAATGTTCGCTTTTACCGGTACGTTCATCAAGCAATCTGATTGAAACACCTGAATTTAAGAATGATAGCTCACGTAAGCGTTTAGCTAAAACTTCATAAACAAATTCAATATTAGTAAAAGTTTCTGGGCTTGGCCAAAAACGCACATAAGTACCCGATTCACTAGTCTCGCCAATGATTTTTAACGGCTCTTGAGGGACACCTAAATGGTAAACTTGTTGGTGAATTTTTCCTTCACGATAAATGACCAATTCTAATTTATCAGATAGGGCATTAACGACGGAAACACCCACACCATGTAAACCACCAGATACTTTATATGAATTATCATCAAATTTTCCGCCAGCATGTAATACCGTCATAATGACTTCAGCTGCTGAAACTCCTTCTTCTTCATGGATACCGGTTGGAATACCACGACCATCATCTCGTACTGAGACTGAATTATCAGGGTGAATGGTCACTTCAATGTGATGACAATAGCCAGCTAATGCTTCGTCAATGGCATTATCAACAACTTCAAAAACCATATGGTGAAGTCCTGTTCCATCATCAGTGTCACCAATATACATACCTGGACGTTTTCGGACAGCATCAAGTCCTTTAAGTACTTTAATGCTAGAAGAATCATAAGAATTTGACATGGATCTCTCGACTTGTTTGATTTATTTATATCATTCTGTATATTTAGGAAATTATACCAGATTTTATGTGAAAAATCTTATCATTTTCGTCAATCATATGGGTTACTTGGTCTTGGCTAACCGCTGTGATAAACACTTGTGAATTCGCCATTTTTAACCGTTTAGCTAATAATGCTCGTTTATGATGATCTAATTCTGACGCAAAATCATCAATTAAATAGACACAAGGTTGTGCGCTTTGTTTTGAATAATATTCACCTTGCGCAAGACGTAGTGCACACATCAATAATTTTAATTGTCCCCGTGATAAGAAATCTTCAACAGGTATATTGTCGATACGCAAACGGATATCGGCTTTATGTGGGCCTAATGAAGTATAGTTGAGTAATCTATCTCGTTCATACTGTTTGTGTAATATGTCGCTATAATTAATGTTTTGTTCCCACCCTTGATAATATTGACAATTAAGCAGATATTCAGGCAAAAAGTCATGGCAGGTTTGTATGATTTCGGGGAAAATATGCTGTGAATACTCCGAGCGAATTTGACTTATTTTTTCAGCAATGGGAGCCAGCTCTTTATCCCAAGGTAACAGTTGATTATAACTCGTGGATTGTTTTAATAAGGCATTACGTTGCTTAAATAACCGCTTTAAATTGTTCCATAAATGGATAAATTCAGGATAATGATGAAAACACCCCCAATCAATAAAAGCTCGTCGATATTTTGGTCCACCAATAAGTAAATCAAATCCTTCTGGTGTAATTAATTGAATGGGTAAGAGTTTAGCAAGATCGGTTAATCGAAATCCCTCATCACCATCAATTTTAATTCTATTATCATTATTACGTGCTTTGACTAACCCAATGGTTCGGGTTTGTTGATTAGATGATTCAATTTGGCTAAATAACGTTAATTCAGATTGTTCATGCTGAATAATACGATTGGATTGTATATGTCTAAATGCTCGTCCATGACCAAGCATATAGATAGCTTCAAGTAAGCTAGTTTTACCACTACCATTATCGCCAACAATAAAGTTGAAATGGGGGGATAAACACAGCTCGGTATAAGATATATTACGAAAATGATGGATTTTGATCTGTGAAAGAATCATATAAGCTAAGTTATTCCGGCCTAAGCCGGAAAGGTTAAATTTGATTATAAGCGCATTGGCATCACAACATAAATGGCTGACTGATCATTAATGTCTTCAATTTGTACACTTGATGTGGCATCAGTTAAAAGTAGTTGTACGCTATCGCACTTCAACGTATTTAATATATCTAATAAATAGGTCACATTAAAGCCAATTTCAAGTTCTGCTGAAGAGTATTTTACATCAACCACTTCTTCTGCCTCTTCTTGTTCTGGGTTATTTGCTGTAATTTTTAATTGGTTGTTGTGAACATGAAGTCGGATACCGCGAAATTTTTCATTGGATAAAATGGCGACACGTGATAACGAATTTCTAAACTCTTCGCACGAAACTTCTAACGGTTTATCGGGATTACGTGGCAATACTCGTTTGTAGTCAGGGAATCTGCCGTCAATCAGTTTTGAGGTGAAGGTAAAATCACCGAGATTAACTCGTAAATTATTATTACCAATTTGTATATTGATAATATCGTCATTATCACTCACCAATTTTGCCAGTTCAATAACGCCTTTTCTTGGTAAAATTACAGAACAAGACGTTGCAATATTTTGACCAATCGGTTGCGAACAAAGAGCAAGTCGATGTCCATCGGTTGCAACAGATTTTAAAAGTCCATCTTCGATTTCAAATAACATACCATTAAGGTAGTATCTTACATCTTGGTTAGCCATCGAAAACTGGACGGCATCGATAAGACGTTTGATTGTTTTTTGTGGTACAGAAAGTTCGACATCGCTTTGCCAGTTTTCTAAGTTAGGAAAATCACTGGCAGGTAGTGTAGATAAGGAAAATTTACTTCGACCAGATTGAATCATCAATCGATTGTCATCAACAGTTATTGAAATCTGAGCATTGTTGGGTAAATTTCGACAAATATCAAGAAACTTTCTCGCTGGGACTGTGGTTGCACCGGGTTCGTTTGCTTCCGTAAGCGGGATATGAGCAATCATCTCTATTTCAAGATCGGTTCCCGTCATGGATAGTGTACTATCACTTACTTGTAACAATAAATTGCCTAAAATTGGTAGCGTCGGGCGACTGCTTAAAGGCGCACTAACAAGTTGCAATGGTTTGATAAGTTTTTCTCGATCAATAATAAATTTCATAATGTTGATTCTTTTATTAAGTTGATAATGTTCGAATTAAATTGGAATAATCCTCTTTAATATCATTGCTTTCTTCTTTTAATTCAGCGATCTTTCTGCATGCATGTAATACAGTCGTATGATCTCTTCCGCCAAAGCCATCACCAATTTCAGGAAGACTTTTATTTGTTAATTCTTTTGCTAATGCCATGGCAACTTGCCGCGGTCTTGCAACAGAACGGGAACGACGTTTGGAAAGTAGATCTGATACTTTAATTTTATAATACTCTGCAACCGTTTTTTGGATATTATCAATAGTAATTAATTTTTCTTGTAAGGCAAGTAAATCTTTTAGCGCATCTTTAACAAAATCAATCGTAATGGATTTGCCCGTAAAATTTGCATTGGCAATTACCCGATTTAATGCGCCTTCTAGTTCTCGCACATTAGAACGTAATCGTTTAGCAATAAAAAAAGCGACCTCTTCAGGTAATTTTATATTATTTTCTTCGGCTTTTTTCATCAAAATTGCGACTCGTGTTTCAAGTTCTGGTGGTTCAATCGCAATCGTTAAGCCCCAGCCAAAACGTGATTTTAAGCGATCTTCAACGCCATCAATTTCTTTGGGATAACGGTCTGAAGTTAAAATAATTTGTTGGTTACCTTCTAATAATGAATTAAAGGTATGGAAGAATTCTTCTTGTGATCGCTCTTTATTGGCAAAGAATTGGATATCATCAATCAGTAATGCATCAACAGAACGATAGTAAATTTTGAACTCTTCTATCGCATTATTTTGTAGTGCCTTTACCATATCTTGAACAAATCGTTCCGAATGCATATAGACCACTTTGGCATTACTTTTGACTTCCATGATTTGATTGCCTACAGCATGTAATAAATGGGTCTTACCTAAACCTGTTGAACCGTATAAAAATAGTGGGTTATAAGCTTTTCCTGGATTTTGAGCAACCTGTTTGGCAGCAGCTACTGCGAGTTGGTTGGATTTACCTTCAACAAAGCTATTGAATGTATGTTTATGGTTTATTCCCGAGTGATAGGTATGATTATTATTACTTTCTTTGGTTGTTTTCCAAGCCGGCATTACGTCCGTTTTAGGCTGATTATTTTTAGTTTTTTTTTCCATTGACAATGTTGATCCCACCTCAAGGTATAGCTTTAGGGAATCATCATTGAAAAGTGTATTGATCAATTGAGATATGTTGTTAAGGTATTTATTTTTTACCCAATCTAATACAAATCTGTTTGGTGCATAAATATAGAGTTTGTTATCAATCATTTCCGCTTGCAATGGGCGAATCCATAAATTGAATTCCGTTGTAGGAAGTTCTTCTTGTAGTTGAGAAAGACATTCTTGCCAGATAGCGGTAGGCACAAATCACTCCTTTAATTTTTATTATTAACAGCACATCGTTAATTATAAACTTTTTTGTGGATAATTTATAGAGTTTTAATGTTTATTCACTAACTTATTAGCAATAAAAAACCCGGATTAACCGGGTTTTTTATTGTTTTGGAAATCGAAAATTAGTGAGTTGTTTCTCTAACTTGTTGAAGGTTAGTTGCTTTCACTTCGATTTGTACACGACGATCTGGTGCTAAACATGCTTTTAATGTAGCGCCACGTTTGCCATTACATTCGCTGCCAGTTACAGGTTGAGATTTACCTACACCACGAGCACTGATGATCTCAGATGGAACACCTTTAGATACTAAGTATTTCATCACAGATTGAGCGCGTTGTTCTGAAAGTTTTTGGTTATAGTTTTCTGAACCGATACGGTCAGTATGACCAATTACTACGATCGCAGTTTGAGTAGGGCTAAGTTTGATAAGATCTTGTAATAATCTATCTAACTCTTCACGACCTTTTTCTTTTAAGTCAGCTTTTGCATAGGCAAATAGAACGTCAGCGTTTAAATCGTAAACTCGTTCAGAAGTTTTAACAACAACTGGAGCTTCAACAGCTGGAGAACCTAAACGGTAAGTGATACCTAAGCTTAAAGTTCCTGCATCTGGAGATGCGTCAGTTTTAGTATGGATGTGGTTAACATATTGATACTCTAAACGAGTAGAGAAGTCTTCTGCAAAACGGTAGTCTAAACCTAATGCATAAACTGGAGAAACGTCAGTTTTTGTTCCGCCTTTGCCATAACTTTCTTTAACGTATCCACCGTTTTTCCATTTAGCGATAGTGATCATTGCACCAGCACGACCATAAACATCTAAATCATCAGAGATGAAAGATAATGGATAGCTTAATTTACCAGTTAAAGAAACACCTTGAGCAGAAACTTTACTATGACCTACGTCATAAGTTTTACCTGCATTGTGGTAAGATCTTTTATATTTAGCAGAACCTAACCAATCATAACCTAATTCGAATGCTAAATATGGGTTAGCTTGGAAGCCAAGGAATGCACCACCAGCAACATTACTTTTGTCAGTTGTGCTGATTTTAACATCACGACTAAATGCACGTACTTTACTTTGATCTAAACTATAAAGTTCTGACCAGCCTAATTTACCACCAACGTAAAAAGTGTTGTCTTCATATGCTGCATTTGCCGCAGTAGCTGTTAAGCTCGCAACTGCGATTGCTAGAGCTAATGTTGTTTTTTTCATTTTGTTGCCTCAACTTGAATGTTGTTATAGACGTTGTTTGCTTTCCTTTTAATTAAATTTTACTTTAAATAAAGGATCGATTACTTATTGTTTTTAATTATGATGCACATAATTTGATTTCAATTATAGCATATATTATACGCAGATCTATAATTAATGACACTTTATGTAAAAAAAGTTTACACAATCTTTTAAGTAATTTTATTGATGACGATATAAAAGTCATTGATTGTTGTTGATAATAAGTTCGCCATGATGAAAAAATCGGCTTCTAATTTTTTATCAAATTCATCAGTGCCAATATCCTCATTTTCATCTAAAACACTCGAATCAAATTTTATTCGCTTCAATGTTAAATCATTATTGACGATAAAATTCACACCTCTTTCGTCGATAATTTTCACTTTTGTTATCCATTTTCCCGAATCAAAATGTATCATCATTTCATCACTGGTGATATCTTGATTTTTGCAGCTAATAATCCCGTTTCCTTCAAGTGGATCTTTTAATTCGGCTTGATCACCTAATATAAAAGGTGCAAAGTTCAGTTTTTCTTTGACCCAAGTTGTCATGATTTGCTCAACTGGTTTTTCAATGGAGAGCGGTGTTAATGCAAGAACTCCCAATTCCTTACGTAGAATAGCCAAAATATCTTCTGCTTGCTTAAAACTGCTGGTATCAAGAATAATACGTTTATTTATGGTGTCTATCCATAACCAATAATGATTGTATTTACTAAATGCTCTAGGCATAAGGTCGATCATGACTTCATCTTTTAACGTTGTCTTTTCATTTTTAGTTAACTTTCTACTCAGTGCTTGTTCTTGTTTATCAATTTTTTCAAGTAGAGCTTGTTTGATAACAGGAGCCGGTAAAAGTTTTGTTTCTTTTTTTATACGTAATAAAAGGTGACCTTGCATATCAATAATAAAATCATCGTGATAATTATCATTATAAGGTGAAACCCAACCCATTTTCATGGTATCTATATTTCCACATGGGGTAAAAGGTACCGATTTGATAGCTTTTTCAATAGCGTTTTTGTCAAGTAAAGTGTCATTATTAAGTTGGTAAATAATGGCATTTTTAAACCAAAGCATAATTTTGATTTCCTAAATTTATTTTAATGATATCCAAACTGTATCAGGATTAATTTGATTAAATCGTTTATCTATATTGTATGGGGTAAATAAAAAGTATTGAAATTAAAATTTATAAGAGACTCCCATATAAAATGAGGTTACAGTGCTTTTGTTAACCATTGGGCTATTAGCTGCATCACCGGTTAATTTGTCGACATGCATGCCACCGAACAGATTAAGATGTTCGGTTAATGCATATTGTGCACCTATTTCGATATAGGGTGTGAAAGATCCGTTAGCATGATAATAGCGTAAACCAGAACGAGAAGATTCTTTATGTGATATCCCATAGTAATAATTATTGTGTTTGTTATTTGCCCAGTTGATACCTATTGTTGGAACAATAATTAAATTACCTAGCATAAATGGTACGCTGTAATCGGCATTGACTAAGATGCTATTACTTTTATTTAGCATGTCTGCTCCAATGCTGCTTGAAAAACTGCCCCAATTGGTATCAATAGAGTACTCAATTTCTGCTAATAATGTTGCATGACGGCTATCAAGCCGTTTTAATTGGCGATTATTTGAGTCGTGTGGTTTGAATTCATTATCAAGATAACGAGCACCGATAGATAAACTTTGATTATCGTTATTAAAAACATACACACCAGCCGATAGATCATCGATAAAAAATGTATCATTATCGTAATCGATATGGGGAACTGGATAGTAACTGGAACTATAACCTTTGTAAGGTGAATTTGACCAACCGCCACCAACACCGATAAAAGTAGGATCTGCTAATGCGGTTTCACCAAATCCTAATGCAGATAACGCTAATATAGGAATTATGCAGTGTGATTTTTTCATAGGGTTTATATCCATTTGGGTAACAATGCTATCCTCTAGCAGAAAATTATTTCGCTGAGTTTGATACTATCGTCACACAATCTATACAGTAATTGTACATTGTAACAAACAATTTTCTTGAATAATAATGCCACATTTTATCGTGTTTGAATATGGATTAGTGAGATAATTATGAGTAAACCAACTTTAGAAATGATTAATAGTCGTCCTGACGATGCAACATTATTAGCTGATGAAGCTAAATATTGCTCTTTTGGTGATACTGTTCATTATGTTGAACCACCAAAGATTTTTGATGGTTGCGAAGGTAGCTACATGTATGATAAAGAAGGTAAAGCTTTCCTTGATTTACAAATGTGGTATTCAGCATGTAATTTTGGCTATGCTAATGAGCGATTAAACAACGTACTTAAAAAGCAAATTGATACTTTACCACAATGTGCTAGCCAATATTTGCATCCAACCAAAATTGAATTAGCTAAAACCATTGCACAAGGTATGGAACAGCGTTTTGGTTACCAAGGACGAGTTCATTTTAACGTTGGTGGATCACAATGTATTGAAGATTCTTTAAAAGTAGTACGTAATGCTACTGGTGGTAAATCATTAATGTTTGCGTTCCAAGGTGGTTATCATGGTCGTACACTTGGCGCATCTTCAATTACTTCTAGTTATCGTTACCGTCGTCGTTATGGTCATTTCGGTGATCGTGCTATGTTTGTTCCTTTCCCATATCCGTTCCGTCGTCCAAAAGGCATGACCGCAGAAGAGTATGGTGAACACTTAGTTGCTGAGTTTGCACGTCTATTTGAAACAGAATACCACGGTGTATGGGATCCAAAAGTAGGACAAGCTGAATATGCTGCATTTTATGCAGAACCATTACAAGCTACAGGTGGTTATATTGTTCCACCTCGTAACTACTTTAAAGGTTTGAAAAAAGTATTAGATCAATATGGAATTTTATTGGTTGTTGATGAAATCCAAATGGGCTTTTATCGTACTGGTAAACTTTGGTCAATTGAGCATTTTGATGTTAAACCTGATGTGGTTGTTTTTGCCAAAGCGTTAACCAATGGTCTTAATCCACTAGGTGGTTTATGGGCACGTGAAGAGTTGATTAACCCTGAGGTGTTCCCTGTCGGCTCAACGCATTCAACGTTTGCTTCTAATCCATTAGGTACAGCAGTTGGTCTTGAAGTGTTAAAAATGACGTCAGAAACTGATTACGAAACCATGGTTATGGAAAGTGGTGCTTACTTCCTTGAAGGTTTAAAAACACTTGAGAAGAAACATAAAGAGATTGGTGAAGTTGATGGTTTAGGTCTTGCGCTTCGTGCCGAAATCTGTACCGAAGATGGTTTTACCGCTAACAAAGCGTTAGTAGATAAAATGGTGGATATCGGTATGTCAGGTGATCTTGATTGGAAAGGTAATAAAATGGGCTTGGTGCTTGATATCGGTGGTTATTATAAAAACGTGATCACTTTTGCTCCATCGCTACATATTACTCGTCAAGAGATTGATCAAGGTATCGAACTACTTGATCAGTTAATTACCCGAGCGAAAAAAGAACTTTAATTGTTAATTTCTAACCTTCCCGTCAACTCATGTTGGCGGGACTGCACATGATAGCCAATCGTTTAAATATATTTATGAAATACATCAATCAGCTAGAACCTAATGAATTAGTCGACAATTTTTTGACTTATCCACCGCAAGATTTTACGGCGTGGCTGAGTGAAAATGGTGTGCCTGCTTTTGCTGCAAAGTTTGATTTATTAACTACTGCTGATGATGATTTTAAGCATAAGATCCAAAAACTCCCTTTTTTTAAAAAATGGCGACATTGGTTACAGCCGAAAACTTGTTTTATAGGAACAACCGTTTCTGAATATGCTCTATTGACCGATCAGGTAGAAGCAGAACAGTTAGCGGATAACATTAAAACCGCATATACAAAAAAGTCTCCTTTTGTTATTGTCAAAGATTTGCCTTTATCCTCGCCTTTACTTAGCGAACAAGACAATCATTATTCAAACCAGCTTATTTCGGCATTAAAAACAAGAGGATTTATTGAAGTTGAAGGACAAGCATTAGCTTGGTTACCGATTGATTTTAGTGATTTAAATGATGTGTTTTCACGATTTTCGTCCAGCCGTCGCAAGAATTTTAGACGTAAATTAAAAGCTCGCGAAAAATTAGAGATTAAGGTTTTGCATAGTGGTGATGAGTGCTTTTTTGATGATGAGGTGTTAGATCATTATTACCAACTTTACCTCAATGTGTATCAACAGAGCGAGGTTCATTTTGATCTACTGACCAAACCGTTTTTTATTCAATTGCTGCAAAGTAAATCTATCCAAGCACGCATTTTTACCTATTATCACGATAATGAACTTATTGGCTACAATATCTGTTTTGTCGTAAATAATATGTTGGTCGATAAATATATTGGCCTGGTTTATCCTCAAGCTCGTGACTTTAATCTTTATTTTGTTAGTTGGTTTTTTAATCTGGAATATGCCATTGAGCAAGGATTTAGTCACTATATTGCGGGTTGGACAGATCCTGAGGTTAAACGATCGTTAGGTGCGCAATTTACTTTAACCAAACATTTGGTTTACATCCGTAATCCATTATTAAGATTTATTTTAAGCAAATTGATTGGTCATTTTGAAAGTGACAAGGAGAAAGTAGCATGACATATCCTATTATACTCAATTTCGATCAGAGTGTAGGCGAGATTAATAATGCTAAAATAATTGATGTAACTCAGTGGCAAGATACCATTCGCTTTGGTTGCTCTGAAAAAAAATTCTGCCAATTTAAAGCTGAATTACAGCAATCCTTACCTGAACATTTTGGTACAGTCTTTATGGGAAGTGGTGATTATCACCATATTTCATTGCTGCTTATTGAACGGTTGGCTAAACACTATTCCGCCGATAATCCAATCCAAGTAATTGTGTTTGATAATCATCCTGATAATATGCGCTATTTATTTGGT
The DNA here is from genome assembly GCF_046635725.1 of Gilliamella sp. CG22. NCBI lineage: Bacteria > Pseudomonadati > Pseudomonadota > Gammaproteobacteria > Orbales > Orbaceae > Gilliamella > Gilliamella sp. CG22. The sequence continues at coordinate 39,120 of NZ_JBIDFK010000003.1, read as the reverse complement.
ATTCATTGTGGTTCATGGGTTAGCTATGTGGCAAGTTTACCCTTTGTCAGTCATGTTCATGTGTTAGGTATCACATCTCATGATATTGGACTTTCCCATTTTTGGGAAAATAGATGGAAACCCCTTTTTCAGAAAAAACTGACGTATTGGAGTTTGGATGTCAATGTGTCGTGGGCAAAAAAAATAGGTTTGGGGCAAGCTTTTCGCCATTTTTCTACTCCAGATGATCTGATTGCTAGTTTCTTATCCGAACAATACCATAGCGCCGAACCAGTGTATTTATCGATAGATAAAGATGTATTAAGTGAAAAGGTCATTCACACTAATTGGGATCAAGGTCAATTACAAACTTATCATCTGCTTGATACCATTACTTCGTTAAAGCAACGTATTGTGGCAAGTGATATCACTGGTGAATTGTCAATATGGCAACCCTCTCATTGGTTCAAACGGTTGCTGAGTTCATTAGATAAACAACCCACTATTGAGGCAGATAACTTACACAATTGGCAACAAGCACAACATCAGCTTAATTTAACATTATTAAAAGCTTTATCAGTATAACGACAAGTTTAGAAGCTGTAGCTGATTATTTAAGAAATCAACTACAGTTTGAATTAACTTTTATTGATGATTATCAGCGTGTTGCTTAGCCAATTGGCTTTCCGCTAAAGCTAAAAACAAGATACCTGATACAATAAGAATGGTGCCAATTAACTTATATAATGTGATTGGTTCATGAAACAGCCATATCGAAGCTATCATGACCGTGACAACTTCAAAGTGAGAGGCAGCAAAAGCTGGCCCAACAGGGGCTTTTTTTAATAAAGTCATCCAAGTAAAAAAAGTTAAAACATAACCAGCGATAGAGATGTATATCCATGGATTAGTAAATACCCTGACTAACCAATCAACACTCATTGCTAGTGGTTCGGCATGGATGGCGGTTAATTTAAAGCTACATTGTGCAATAGTATCGAAAAAAAGCAATATCGTAAAACCGATTAAATAGAATCTAGCCATATTAAGACATCCCTACAAAGATTACGCCAGCAGTAATGAGTAACATACCAATGAGTCGGTAAACAGTTAATAGTTCTTTGAAAAGCACTCGACCAACTAACATAATGGTGATGATATTAAATGATGCCAGCAACACCCCTTGAGAAAGTGGAACCAATGTTAAAAATGCTAACCATAATAAAAATTCTGCAACGTAAGAAATTATACCAATCCAGATCCAATGATTTTTAGCCAAATCAACCCAGTAATACCAGCCATCTCGATTATTAGGGGCGGTTGCTGCGTATTTAAAAGCAACTTGCCCTAATGTATCAAAACAGATATTACTAACCCAAAGTATAATCACTAATAGCGACATTATGAATTGGTTCCTTCTGCTATTTCATTGAAGAATGATGCGCACTCTTTAATGACTTCACGACGTTGGCTATCAATTGTAATTAAATGATAACTATCGTTAAGTACCACTAATTTTTTTGATCCTGAAACGTGTTTCTCAACTAATTTAGCGTTGGTTTCAATATCAGCTATGTCATCATGACCGGAATGCATAATCAAACACGGTGAAGTCACCTTAGGTAGTGCTTGGCGAACGTTTTTAGCTAACAATTGCATTTCGGCCAGTGCAGGAAAAGGATTTCCAGCAAGTCCGGCAGATGCCGCATCACCACTCAGCATACTTTCCGATACAACGGCTCGGATCCGCTCATCTTTAAGCCCATAAGGTGGTTTTTCGATGAAAGAAACCTTTTGGAAAAGCCCCAGTTTTTTCAAATACACCAGCAAGAAAAAGAATTTTTTAGCCCAAAATGGCATGCTCCAACCATCATAATAAAAAGTAGGTGCTAAAACACCCACACCTTTAATTTGCTCTGGTCTATCTGATGCAAGTTTAAGCGCAAGGAGTGCGCCCATGGATAAACCGGCAACAAAAACATTATCAACATGTTTTGCTAAAAAATCAGCACCATCTTTTACACTTTGATACCAATCTTGCCAAGTGGTTTTACAAAGATCCTCTTCAGTACCACAGTGACCCGCTAATTGTATAGCATAAACGGTAAATCCGGCTTTATGTAAACCATTAGCTAAAATACGCATTTCGTTGGGTGTACCTGTTAAGCCATGTATCAAAAGTACACCATTTTTGTTACCCGGTAAAAAATAAGATAAATCTTCAATTGTACTCATTATTATTCCTAATTATTTTACCATCATGACAGGGATAAGAGCATCTTGAGTCTTTTTCAGTGCTGTCGTGACATCGGCAAAACGTTGAATAGCACAGTGTTCAATCTTGTTGGTTTCACAATATTGAATCAATTTGTCTTTTGCAAATACAAAATCCACATTATGAGATACACAATAATCAGATGTGCCATCACCTACATACAGTATTTGTGGAAAGAATTGTTGTTTTTTAACATGATTACATTTGCAATTTCCACTTTGTTTAATACAGTTTTTATTCGCATAAGGAAACTCAAGACGCCAACTACGTCCATTATCATGCATTAATTTATTGGCATATATCGGGATATGTGTTATACCGTGTCGTTTTAAAACAAATTGAATTGCGTAATCTAACCCATCACTCACAATATGAACTGGGATATTATTCTGTTCAGTATAATCAATGAATGATTTAAACGTTGAATCAATTTCGATTTGTGATAAAACGTGATTGAGTTCATCCAAACTGGCATCCATTAAGGCAATTTGTTTACTCATGCACTCTTGGGAGCCAATTTTACCGTTAACCCATAACTCTTCAAGCTCATCACAACCATCTTGACCAAAATGACTCAGCAATGTATCTGTCACATCTTTGACACTTATGGTGCCATCGAAGTCACACAAAACAATAGGAGTTTGATGTTGTGTATAAGATGGTGTATATAGATGACTGGTAATTGATGAAAAAGTATTCATATTTGAAATAAAAATAGTCTATTTATATATATTGGCGCAAATTTTCTCACAGAGTCGCTTTGAACATTGTAGGCTCTTTGTATATATTTTGTAACGAAGTTAAAATTGTCTGTATAATAAGGATTCTTTTAGCACAATTTACGGTAATGAGAACCTAAGATGAGTGAACGTATTTTAATCATTGAAGATGATCAAAGGTTAGCTAATTTAATAAAAGTTTATCTGGTTCGCCAAGGATATCTTGTTGATTGGCATAATAGTGGTGAAGGTGCAGAAGAAAAAATTCAAGAAATAAATCCCGATTTGGTTATTTTAGATGTGATGCTTCCCGAAAAATCTGGTTTTGATATCTGTCGAGATATACGGACATGGTTTACAAATTATATTCTTATCATGACGGCTAGCGAAGATAATATTGACGAAATTGTCGGTTTGGAATTAGGAGCAGATGACTATCTGGCAAAACCAGTCGAGCCAAGGTTATTATTGGCACGCATTCGAGCTTTATTAAGACGAAAGCAAATTGAATCCGAGAAAGAAGTAAATAAAGATCCCGTCACGGCAACGAATAATAAAACGTTGATTTTTGATAATCTGATTATCGATGATGAAAATCGAAAAGTATTACTTGAAGGTCAAGAAATCGATCTCACCACAGCAGAGTTCGATCTACTTTGGTTGTTGGCGAATAATGCAGGTAAAATTTTATCTCGTGATGATATTTTTTCTCAAGTTCGAGGTATAGATTTTGATGGAACGGATCGTTCTATCGATGCTCGTATTTCTCGATTACGACGCAAGTTACTTGATGATCCTGATAACCCTTCACGTATTAAAACGGTTCGAGGGAAAGGTTATCTATTTATGAGAGAAGGGGATAATCATTGAGACAATTATTAGCAAAACCGCTGTTTTTTAATCGTCGGATTGTGTTTTATCTGGTTATCTTACTTTCGCTACAATGTATTATTGCCTATGGTGCACTACTCGTTTTTGATTCTTTGCCTTCTTCATTAACGGATATTCCTGATGACCACATTGTCTTTCGTGAATCACAACGAGGTACGGTCAATCTGATTCGAATGCAAATTAATGAGAATAAAGATCGTCCTCTGCAAGAAGTGGTAGATGAACTGCAACCCTATTTTGGGTATCCGATTGAAGTTTTACCGAGTCATACTTCGTTACCCCATTCCATCAATAAAGAGCTAGCAGAACTTGGATTTGCCTATGATGGTGACAAAGAAGTGGTCTATATTGATTTAAAAGAGGGGCATCTTCTTCAGCTAGGCCCTATTATGATGCGGGATATTCTAGAATCAAACACGATGTCTTTAAGTGTTTTTCTCGTTATTTGGGCGCTTTTTAGTGCAATTGTCTTTTTTATTTTAATCTATTTTGCGTTTAGTGCTGTTTGGAAGGATTTGGTTAGTATCAGACAGACAGCCGAACAGCTTGGTCAAGGAAACCTTAAAGCGCGTACTGAAAATGTTAAAGGCTGGTTATTTAAACCGTTAGCAAATGTGTTAAATAATATGGGAACACACATTGAGCATTTAGTTAGCACTAATCAAACCATTTCGCATGCAATGGCGCATGAACTTCGTACGCCACTGGCTCGTATGCGATTTGAGCTCAGTATGCTTGAAGAATGTGATGATGTACAAGAAAAGTTATTGCTGCAAAAAGGAATGAGCGATGATATTAATGAACTTGAAACACTCATTAATGCCAGTTTAAGTTACTTTAAAATGCAGCAAAGTAATATTGAGTTAAATTTAACGTCGGTATCACTCAAGCAGTGGGCGGAAAAAGTTTGTCAATCTCTCGAATTATTCAAACCTAAAGAATTTGAGTTAGTTTGTCACAGTCAAGACGTAAAAGCGCTTATTGATACTAATCTGGTTGAAACCATAGTTAAGAATTTATTACTTAATGCGTTCAAATATGCAACGCATAAAGCGGTTTTAAATATTACAAAACAGAACAATCGAGTTATTATAGAGATTGATGACGATGGTCCCGGTATCCCGTTTGATGCACGTGAAAAAATTTTTATGCCCTTTGCAAGGCTTGATACCAGTCGAACTCGTTCAACAGGTGGATATGGTCTTGGATTAGCTTATGTAAAATTAATGGCAGAGTTTCATAATGGGAAAGCATTTGTTGTCACTAGCCCTTTAGGCGGTGCAAGATTTGTTGTTTCAATAAAGTCTGGTGAAGAATAATTTTATTGGGAATTCGTTTTTAGAAAACAGAAAAGCATATCAATTCAAATCATGCTGTTTTTTCATTTCAGAAAAACAAAAAATTTGTTATATTCTCAAGTCAAATGAGATAAGTAACCAAACTAATAGTTAAAATTTTGTATTAGCTAACAACAATCAGAGGTTTTTATGAGCGGTTCACTACCGACCGAGACAGAGACACGTCCAACTAACTTTATACGTCAAATTATCGATGCTGATCTTGCAGCAGGAAAATATAAAACGACGCATACACGTTTTCCTCCAGAACCAAATGGTTATTTGCATATTGGTCATGCCAAATCAATTTGCTTAAATTTTGGGATTGCTCAGGATTATCAAGGTAAATGTAATTTACGTTTTGATGATACTAATCCTGTTAAAGAAGATGTCGAATATGTTGAATCGATAAAAGAAGATGTTCGTTGGTTAGGGTTTGAGTGGGATGGTGAAATTTGTTACTCATCTGATTATTTTGACCGATTATATGAATATGCGATTGAGTTAATCAATAAAGGATTAGCCTATGTTGATGAGCTTTCGCCTGATGAAATTCGTGAATATCGTGGTACGTTGAAAGAACCGGGTAAAAATAGTCCTTATCGTGATCGTAGCATTGATGAAAATTTAGCATTATTTATTCAAATGAAAGAAGGTAAATTTGCTGAAGGTAAAGCATGTCTAAGAGCAAAAATTGATATGGCTTCACCTTTCATTGTTATGCGTGATCCGGTGTTATATCGTATTAAATTTGCAGAACATCACCAAACAGGCAATAAATGGTGTATTTATCCAATGTACGATTTTACCCACTGTATATCTGATGCGATTGAAAATATTACTCACTCACTCTGTACGCTTGAATTTCAAGACAATCGTCGTTTATATGACTGGGTATTAGATAACATAACGATTGAAGCTCGCCCACATCAATATGAGTTTTCTCGATTAAATTTAGAGTATGCTATTACCTCTAAACGGAAATTAAATTTACTCGTATCAGAAAAAATCGTTGATGGTTGGAATGATCCTCGGATGCCAACTATTTCGGGTCTCCGTCGTCGAGGTTATACGCCTGCTTCAATTCGAGAGTTTTGCCGTCGAATTGGTGTGACGAAACAAGAAAACACGGTAGAGATGAGTACGCTTGAATTTTGTATCCGTGAAGATCTTAACGAAAACGCGCCGCGAGCGATGGCTGTTCTTGATCCTGTTAAAGTGGTAATTGAAAACTATTCTGAAACAATTGATGAAGTTCTCAACGTACCTAATCACCCAAATCGTCCTGAACTTGGTCATCGTGAAGTGCCATTCACTCGTGAGCTCTATATCGATCGTGCTGATTTTAGAGAAGAAGCTAACAAAAATTACAAACGCTTAGTATTGGGTAAAGAAGTACGCTTACGAAATGCTTATGTCATTCGTGCTGATCGGGTTGAAAAGGATTCACAAGGCAATATTCAAACGATTTATTGTAGTTATGACCCTGCCACTTTAAATAAAAATCCGGAAGATGGACGTAAAATTAAAGGCGTTATTCATTGGGTTTCAGCCAAATTTGGTAAACCAGCAGAAATTCGCCTTTATGATCGTTTATTTAATACGCCTAATCCTGGGGCAGCAGACGACTTTTTATCAACCATTAACCCAAGCTCTTTAATCGTTAAACAGGGTTTTGTTGAGCCAAGTTTACAAAATGCTGAAGTTGGACATGCTTATCAATTTGAACGTGAAGGATACTTCTGTTTAGATAGTAAATATGCAATTGATGACAATTTAGTATTCAACCGAACGGTTGGATTAAGAGATAGTTGGAACGAAGCTTAAATTAACCAGATTTGCCGACATGATGTCGGCAAATCACTTTTTAAATGTGATTACTCACCGATTTTAAACAATTTTGTTTGTTGATCTAAATAGCTGAGAATATCTGGCATTCGGTATTTACCTGCCATTGATTGTATGTTTTTAGCTGCACTCGTTAGTGCTACACCAACTGAGGTTACATAAAGCGGGTGTTTACTATGACCTCGGACAACTTCCATTAAATAGTCACTATTGCCTGCAAAAGGTTTTTTAGCCACGCCGATAATAGGTACTTTTTTATTTAAAGCATTATATAAATGCCCACCCAAACCTATTTTACCTTCATTTAAATGCACATAACCATCAATGATAATTGTTGAAATTTTATTAAGATCGACTTTATTGAGCAGGGATAAAATGCAAGGTAATTCACGTTGATAAAATTGACCAGATTGATAAGGAGCAACATTATCTTGATAGTCAGTAATTATACTTTGAATGTCAGATTTTGAATCGCACCAATGATTAAATAACACCCCCACTGTTTTTGCTCGAGTATCGATATAATAAACATCAATTGCAAGTATCATATTAAATTCCGTTTCGATAAAACTTATTGATCATTAAATCAATATACTGAGATTAATTTAGTAAAACAAGTCAGTATTTTTAATAATTGGAGTGATTAATTTGATTAAATTTTGTTTTTTTTAACATTATAAATAACTTAATTTTTATACTTTATTTTATATTCATAATAAGAAATAGCCATAAATAAAAATAATAATCTAACACATAGGGTTAGTTAACCCTATGTGAAATATGTAATTTACTATTTATTAGCCTCATTATTTTCAACCTTTATTTTTGGCGGTAATGGTGCTAAATAACCGATGATTAGCATCAGTATTGCTATAGCAATAAATGCAAATGCTTTCAATAATCCCTCAAGTTCAATGCTATCAATCAAAATTAACTTGATTACGACAATAGTTTGGAGTGTTACTCCTGTAAACCATGTAATACGTTGTTGATAACGATGACCAATAGTGACTAAGACAACGGCACCAAGCGTCCATATAAGTGAAATTGTTGCTTGAATGATTTTGGAATTCCATAATTGATAAAACGACCAAGGTATATCAAGCCATTGACTTAAGCATCTCAAAATCATACTGTTGGTCCATAAACAAGCCATGACAATTAATAGTATGGTAGCAAAATTAGGCAATTTTTGATTAATGTTAGACAGACTAATTTTCTGATCATCAAATTGTATGAAATAAGCGCTGAATTTTATCCAAATTCGAATCATGAGTAAGGCAAAAATTGCACTCAATTCAAGCGGATTAAATATTGGTATATAAGGCCAATTGATTATTTGACCACTATAAAAGATAAATATGAATAATTTCACAAATAAATAAATTATGATAGGGGCTAAACCTATTAACCAATAAGTTTTACTAATCGCAAAATGAGTTAATAATCTTTTTTTAACAAGAAGATAAAATAATAATACAATACCGCTATCCAGGAAGAATAATGTACAGTATTGAATAGTCTCTAAGCTTAGTGGTAATAAACTTAAACTATTCTTAATTTCTAAGAATAACCAATCTAAAGTCATCAAAAACAAACTAATATGCAGGATTAAATAAAAATAATTTTGAGCCTTAATTAATCTGTCTTTGATAATATACAAATAAAAATAGCAACTCAAAAAGGCGATTGCCCAAACCATGTTCCAGTTAGTCTTCAATAAATTAGTATCAAATAAGAATTTTTCATTGATTAATCGTAAAAATAACATGATCGGCCAGAGCAGTAAAACAGCAAATTTGAGCATAGTCCATTTTAGTTTTTGACCGATGTAATACCAGACCCATGTAGCAATTAGGAAAGCTAAAAGTAAAATTGGTAGTTTATGTGCTATTTGGTCAATTCTTATAATGCTATATAGAATCCATATTACCCAAGCGTGGCTAGCCAATACAAAAAATACGATTTTGAAAATGTTACCCCAATTATTTTGATTACAGTAATAGTGCCAAATAAGAGCATTAATCAGTAAAATCAGGCTAATCAATCCTAAAAAGAGTATATTTTCTGTGACGGTAAAGACTAAATTAGGCAAATTATAACATAAGTATAGCAAACTAAATGTATTAATGAATGCCCCTAGCATGGCAAATTTGAACTGTCTGTTATTGAGCATTACCCAACTTAATGCAGTGCCTTCAAAAAACCAAATTAATACTGTCCATTCAAGATTAAACCAAAGAGCAATCGCTAATGTAATAAAAGAGAGTCCTATTGCAATACCAAACAATGAACTTGTTCTTGATGTAAATCGATTATAATGTAACGTGATATAAAATATTGTTAAATAAAATATTCCAAATCCCAACGAAGAAAATGTCGGTCCAAGCGGCCATTGTCGCGTGATAGCATATTGCAACATAAAGGCAGTTATAGGGGTGCCAAAAAATAAAATAATATCAATAATATGTGGATGGTTTTTCTTATTAGTTTTATGACCAGCTAATGAGGTAGCTAAAATGCCATAGGTTATCATGTTAACGATGATAAAAAACTGGCATTCAGTATAAAATTCTGGGCGAAAATTAATTATTCCCCATGATGCGGTAATTACAAAAGTAAATACAAATCCTATTAAGTTAAGTATTCGCCATGATTGCCAAATACTAATTACTAAAATTGCACTCGAAATGACGGAATAATAACTGAATAATGTAATGTGATTATCTGAATTTGTTGATAACAATATCGGGGCTAAATAGCCACCAATACTGGCAATAATTGCCAAACTCATTGCGCGTTGTAAAACAGCGAATAAAACGCTCACTGAACAGAGGGTGATTAATAAAATAATAGCAACTAAGAATGGAATAAGTGCATAAAGTTTACAGGCTGCAAATATAGTTAAATATAAAATACCTACAGAACCGCCTTGTAATATTAAGGCATATATCCGTTTTTTTGTGCGTAAATACCAACCAAACACAAATAATACTAAACCTAAGATCAGTGCACCAAAAATACGAACATTAGGTAAGATTAATTGATTTTCAATACTATGCTTAAATAAATATGAAAGACCAAAAAATAGGATAATAATGCCAACTTTAGCTATCAAATTGCCTTGAAAAAGCCAGGTAAAAAACGAATTGAAAACACTGGAGTTTTTGCCTTGTTTGGTTGATTGATTTCTTAATGGCGAGCTTTCCCATGGTTGATGTTGTGATGTTTGTGTTGACGTTACCGGTTGAATATTGGTTAGTTGTTGTAAATCATTGGTGTTTTCTGATTGCTCAACATATTCAGATTTTTTTTCTGCGATTTTTACATCCTGTTCAATAGTGGCTTTGAGGTTGGAATGAACAAGATCAGATTCTACCGACTTAGTATTGTTTTCTGTTAATTCATAACGTTGAATTTTTTTTGTTAGCTCATTAATTTGAGATTGTAAATTGTCTAAACTTGAATTCAAACATAAACTGATTATTATCACTATTGAAATCAGTAGAACGAAAATCAATAGTATTGTAAATGTGCTTATCATATTTCTTATATTTCTGAGATATTTTTTTATTAGTTACGGTATATTATATGTAATCGATAACAAATAACAAGGTGAATTACAACACAATAAATGTTTTAAAGATAGCCACATTGTTTACTTTCTTTTATACTATTGCTCTATTTTTTACCTGTTTTTGGCTTAAAAAGAGTAATTAGCATGAAAATTTTAGCTGGTTCTTCTGCTGTATCTGCATTTCGTATTCATAAACTTCTCTCTGCTTGTTCTGAACAATCTATCCCTATTATGAGTGTTGAAGCACAATATTTGCATTTTATTGATTTGAAAGGTGAATTAACTTTTGCCCAGCAGCTAACCCTTGAGAAATTATTACAATACGGGCCGAAATCGGCTCAAATCACTGTTTCGAACAAATCAAACAAAACGCTTTTTTTAGTTATACCAAGAATAGGGACAATTTCACCATGGTCATCAAAAGCCACCGATATAGCGCATAATTGTGGTTTACGACAAATTCAACGCATTGAGCGAGGCATTGCTTATTATATTCAAACGAGTTCACCATTGACTGATATACAAAAAAACGATTTTTTGGCATTCATTCATGATCGAATGATGGAAACAGTTTTGACTTGTCTGGAACAAGCAGAACAGTTATTTAAAGTCGAACAACCTGTTCCTGTGACTACTATTGATTTGTTAGGTCAGGGGCGTAAGGCATTAGAAGCGGCCAATATTAAATTAGGCTTAGCTTTAGCGTCAGATGAAATGGATTATTTAGTTGAAAACTTCCAAAAACTCAATCGTAATCCAACGGATGTCGAGCTTTATATGTTTGCTCAAGCAAATTCAGAACATTGTCGACACAAAATTTTTAATGCCGATTGGATTATAGATGGTGAAAAACAGCCTAAATCGCTGTTTAAAATGATTAAAAATACTTATGAAAAGACACCCGATTATGTTTCTTCTGCATATAAAGATAATGCGGCGGTAATGGATGGCTCTCAAGTTGGACGTTTTTTTGCTGATAGTAGTAATCAAACCTACAGTTATCATCAGGAATATGCCGATATTTTGATGAAGGTTGAAACACATAATCATCCCACAGCGATATCACCTTGGCCAGGCGCAGCAACGGGTAGTGGGGGGGAAATTCGTGATGAAGGCGCAACCGGACGAGGCGCAAAACCGAAAGCGGGTTTAGTCGGATTTTCGGTTTCCAATTTGCGTATTCCCCATTTTGAGCAACCGTGGGAACACGATTTTGGTAAACCTGACCGAATTGTCAGTGCGTTAGATATTATGCTCGATGGCCCATTAGGTGGTGCTGCATTTAATAATGAGTTTGGTCGCCCTGCGCTATTGGGGTATTTTCGTACCTATGAAGAATACGTTAATAGCCACAATGGTTATGAGCTTCGTGGTTATCATAAACCAATAATGCTTGCTGGAGGCATGGGCAATATCCGTCGAGAACATATTCAAAAAGGTGAGTTTCCTGCTGGTTCTAAGTTAATTGTGTTAGGTGGGCCGGCAATGAATATTGGTTTAGGAGGAGGTGCGGCATCATCAATGACATCGGGACAATCTGATGCAGATTTAGATTTTGCGTCAGTGCAGCGTGATAATCCCGAAATGGAACGTCGTTGTCAGGAAGTCATCGATCGGTGTTGGCAACTTGGCAAAAATAATCCTATTTTATTTATTCACGATGTAGGGGCTGGTGGTCTATCAAATGCGATGCCAGAGCTGGTCAGTGATGGTGGCTGTGGTGGTCAATTTGAATTACGGAAAATTTTAAGTGATGAACCCGGAATGTCACCGCTAGAGATTTGGTGTAATGAATCACAAGAACGTTATGTTCTCGCCATTCACCCAGATAGTCTTGATGTATTTGATGAACTTTGTCAACGTGAACGCGCACCGTATGCGGTAATTGGTGAAGCTACGTTTAATAAAACGGTGACACTACATGATGAGTATTTTAATAATAATCCGATTGATTTACCTTTAGATGTTTTATTGGGTAAAACACCTAAAATGTTAAGAGAAGTCAAAACACAACAAGCACATGGCGATAATTTTTCAACGGCTGATATCAATTTATATGATGCGGTTAAACGGGTTTTACATTTACCGACCGTTGCTGAAAAAACGTTTTTAATTACTATCGGTGATCGCACTGTTACCGGTATGGTTGCACGAGACCAAATGATTGGGCCATGGCAAGTACCGGTCGCTGATTGTGCTGTGACAACGGCGAGTTTAGATAGTTATTATGGTGAAGCCATGTCAATGGGGGAACGGGCACCGGTTGCTTTACTTAACTTTGCTGCCTCGGCAAGACTTGCCGTGGGTGAAGCCATTACCAATATAGCGGCAACTAACATTGGCGATATCAAGAGAATTAAGCTTTCAGCTAACTGGATGGCTGCAGCAGGCCACCCAGGTGAAGATGCTGGACTTTATCATGCCGTAAAAGCAATTGGTGAAGAATTATGCCCAATATTAGGGTTGGCCATTCCAGTTGGTAAAGACTCCATGTCGATGAAAACCACATGGCAACAAAATGGTGAACAACAATCGGTAACCTCACCATTATCGTTAGTCATTTCAGCTTTTGCTCGTGTTGAAGATGTTCGTAAAACAGTAACTCCCCAATTACGAGTTGATGTTGATAATACTTTATTACTTGTTGATATTTCCAAAGGTCATCAAGCACTGGGTGCGACTGCATTGGCACAGGTTTATCGTCACTTAGGGCAAAAAACAGCTGATGTACATGATGCTAAAGAGCTTTTAGCTTTTTATCGGGCTATCCAAACGCTTATCAATCAAGATGCGTTACTTGCTTACCATGATCGCTCAGATGGCGGATTAATTATCACATTAGCTGAAATGGCTTTTGCCAGTCATTGTGGGATTGATGTTGATATTGCAGCATTAGGTCACGATATGATTGCCACCCTGTTTAATGAAGAACTGGGTGCTGTCATTCAGGTGGCAAACGAGCATCTGGACAGTGTTATGGCATGTTTTAATCAATATGGATTGTCACATACCGTTCATGTGCTTGGTGAAGCAAAGACGGGGCAACAATTTATTATTCGCAACAACTCAGCTGTAGTTTACAGTGAATCACGTACCACGTTACGAACATGGTGGGCTGAAACCACCTGGCAGATGCAACGTCTACGTGATAATCCACAATGTGCAGATCAAGAACATCAAGCGAAACAAAACGAAAGTGATCCTGGTTTAAGTGTAAAACTTACCTTTGATCCTCAGAATGATATTGCTGCTCCTTATATAGTTAAAGGCGTTAAACCCAAAGTCGCCATTTTACGTGAACAGGGCGTTAATTCCCATGTTGAGATGGCTGCTGCATTTGACAGAGCGGGGTTTGATGCCATTGATGTACATATGACGGATTTATTAATAGGTCGTGTATCATTGAGTCAATTTAGTACATTGGTTGCTTGTGGTGGCTTCTCTTATGGTGATGTTTTAGGTGCAGGTGAAGGTTGGGCGAAATCAATATTGTTTAACGAAAAAGTTCGACAAGAGTTTGAAACATTCTTTCAACGTGATAACACTTTATCATTAGGCGTCTGTAATGGTTGTCAAATGATGTCAAATTTAAAGGATTTGATTCCTGGTGCAGAATTATGGCCTCGTTTTGTTCGTAATGTATCGGAACGTTTTGAAGCTCGCTTTAGCTTGGTACAAATTCAACAAAGCCCTTCTTTACTATTAAGTGATATGGCAGGTTCGCATATGCCAATCGCAGTTTCACATGGTGAAGGACAAGTTGAAACGCGTGATCAAGCGCATCTAAATGCGTTAGAAGCATCAGGTTTAATTGCTGTTCGTTATATCGATCATTTTGGACAAGTGACCGAGCAATATCCGGCTAATCCTAACGGTTCACCAAATGGAATAACTGCTGTCACATCACAAGATGGTCGAGCAACGATTATGATGCCGCACCCTGAACGAGTGTTTCGAACGGTAACCAATTCATGGCATCCCGAAAATTGGGGAGAAGATAGTCCTTGGATGCGTATTTTCCGTAATGCACGTAAGCAACTAGGCTAAAAAAATCGCCGGCAAATTGTCGGCGATAGCATTTTATCTAAACTAACATGATTATGATTGTGGTGACTGTTTTTGTCGATTAAGTAATGGTTTTCCTAACAGGGTATTCATTTTTCGTAACAGCTTATCGGTTGTTTCCCAATTAATACAAGCATCCGTCACCGATACACCATATTTAAAGTTTTCTTTTGGTTGCTCGGAAGATTGATTGCCTTCGTTTAAATTACTTTCAATCATCACACCAATAATAGCATTATTACCTTGTTCAATTTGGTCAATGATTGAGTTCGCAACAATGGGTTGATTTCGATAATCTTTATTAGAATTAGCATGGCTGCAATCAATCATAAGATTAGGTAGTAAGCCTGCTTTTTGCATTTGGATCTCACAGAGTGCAACATTTTCAGCATCAAAATTAGGTGCTTTACCACCTCGTAAAATGACATGTCCATTTGGATTGCCCAGTGTTTGAAGTACGGTAACTTGTCCTTGCTGATTAATCCCGACAAAACGGTGTGCCATTGAAGCCGATTTCATCGCATTTATAGCGACATCTAAGCTACCATCAGTCCCATTTTTAAAACCAACAGGCATTGAAAGACCCGATGCCATTTCACGATGAGTTTGTGATTCTGTTGTTCTTGCCCCAATTGCAGCCCAACTAATTAAATCACCAATATATTGCGGTGTGTTGGGATCGAGAGCTTCGGTCGCGATTGGTAACCCAATTTTGACAATATCAAGTAATAATTTACGTGCTTTTTTTAGACCAAATTCAATATCAAACGAACTATCCATATGCGGATCATTGATCATACCTTTCCAACCAACAGTGGTTCGCGGTTTTTCAAAATAGACACGCATAACAATAAATAGATTATCTTTAACTTCGTCAGCTAGTTTTTTTAACTTATGTGCATATTCAATGGCAGCATCAGTATCATGAATAGAGCAAGGGCCGCATACAATTAATAAGCGGTGATCTCGGCGTTCTAAAATATCAACTATGGTTTGACGTGATGATGCAATTTGCGTTTCTAACTCAGGTGATAAAGGGTAAAGCGCTTTTATTTCTTCAGGGGTAATTAACATGTGCTCATCTCGAATTCGGACATTATTGAGTGTATCTTTTAACATTTTGCATTCCTTATGAGAGTCATTTAAATATTTTATATGTAAAATATTTATTACATAAACGGACAATATGTAAACACAAAAATACAATGTAGTAAACTAAATTTTTTAAATCTTAAATAATAAAGATTGTTTTATGTGTTGTATCTATAAATTATCTGTTTTTTATAGATTACAATGAATAGATTGATAATATTATTTTAACTGTAATTAATTTTTTACAATCTATATAGATTAATCGATATACGTGTAATGACACAGGCTTTAAAACCTGCTGTTAATGGTTTGAATAATTGCAGGAGGGGAGTGATATTTCATTTATATTAATAAATTTTAAGAGGGAATATATTCGGTAATAAATCTCATTTTTATAAATAGACGCTAATAAAACCTGATAGTGACTTAATCGCTCAATATTATCCGTGCATGAATTGATCACGATAAAAACGTCACTATTAGTTAATTAGTTCAATTTAAGTTCGCTCTATCGATTGTATGACTACATTTTTATCAATTCCATCAATCACTTCAGCATGACCAATCTGGGTTGGAATCACTAATCTCAGTTTGCCTGATAGGACTTTTTTGTCACGGAGCATGTGTGGTATATAAGATTCAATCGACATTTGTGTTGGTCTAACAACGGGTAGATTGGCTTTTATGAGTAAATTTTTAATGCGATCGACTTCTGTCACTGAAAGTTTACCCAGTATGGATGCAGTATGCGCAGCCATGACCATTCCCACACTGACTGCTTCACCATGTAGCCAATTGCCATAGCCAAGTTCGGCTTCGATCGCATGTCCATAAGTATGACCAAGGTTTAGTATTGCTCGCATATCTTGCTCGGTTTCATCTGCGGCTACCACTTGGGCTTTAAGCTCACAGCATCGATAAATACAGTAACTTAGTGCATTTACATCTAAATTGAGTAAATCATTAATATGCAGCTCTAACCATTTAAAAAAATCACTATCTAAAATAATGCCATACTTAATCACTTCTGCTAAACCTGCCGAAAGTTCACGCTGTGGTAGCGTTTTTAGACAATGAAGATCAATGACAACTGCTTGCGGCTGATAAAATGCGCCAATCATATTTTTGCCCAATGGGTGATTAATCGCGGTTTTACCCCCTACCGATGAATCAACTTGGGAAAGTAACGTCGTGGGTACTTGGATGAATTTAATACCACGTTGATAAGCTGAAGCTGCAAATCCTGCTACATCACCAATTACGCCACCACCTAATGCAATCAGGATTGAATTACGGGTATGGTTATTGGCAAGTAACGCCGTTAACATCTTGTTCCATGTTTCCATCGTTTTGTATTGTTCACCGTCAGGAACAATAACACAATCCGTTTCAATGCCATGCGTCTCAAGCATGTCGGTTAGATTTTGCAAATAAAGTGGTGCAATGGTTTCATTTGTTGCAATCATTACCCGTTGACCTGCTTGAAGTTTAAAATGTTCAAATTCATTAAGAAGGTTTTCACCAATAGTGATGGGATAGCTACGTTTTGCTAGTGCCACATTTAGAATTTTTTGCATAATTATTTCCAAACAAGTTCAAGTCGAGTTAATGTTGCATGTTAGCGATAAAAATGTGGCAGTGCAACATAGAATCATTTAAACTTATCGGCAATTTTGTTTTATGAAATTAAATTTTATATGGCTATATCTATTGTTTTAGCACAAAAAAATTGGCGTGTGGGTGATATAGAAGGCAATACTGAGCAGATTATTGAACTGATCAAGCGCCATTCATGCCACGACCTGATTATATTCTCTGAACTGGCTTTATGTGGTTATCCACCAGAGGATCTTATTTTCCGCTCCGATTTTAAAGCGCGTTGCCAAAAAGCGTTATTGTCTATTCAAGATGTAAGCAAGCAGTGTGCTGTTATAGTCGGTCATCCATCCTGGCAAAATGGAGAAATTTATAATTCACTTTCATTTTTTTCGGAAGGAAAACAGTTGGCTTGTTATCATAAGCAGCTGTTGCCAAACTATGATGTCTTTGATGAAAAGCGTTATTTTACAGCCGGAAATCAGAGCGGTATTGTAAATTTTAAAGGAAAAAAATTAGGTTTATTGATTTGCGAAGATCTTTGGCAAAATGCCCCTATCGATCAGCTTAGTGAACAAAAAGTTGATTTGGTGATCACAATAAACGCTTCTCCCTATGATTATCAAAAACAGAAAAATCGTCAAACATTGATCCAAGATCATGCTACACGAACACAACTACCGATTGTTTATGTTAATCAAATTGGAGGGCAAGATGAGTTAATCTTTGACGGCGGTTCGTTTGTTTGCAATGAAAAAGGTGAGATTGTTTGTCAACTTAATCATTTTGAAGAACAAATTACTCATTTTGAATTTGGTCTCGATCATCCAGCATTGGAAATTCGTCAGAATCATGATTTAGCTTCTGTTTATGATGCGTTAGTGCTTGCGACACGTGATTATATTACGAAAAATGGTTTTCAAGGCGCAGTATTAGGGCTTTCAGGAGGGATTGATTCTGCTTTAACACTCGCCATTGCGGTTGATGCGCTAGGTAAAGATAAAGTACAAGCGGTAATGATGCCGTTTCGATATACCGCTGATATCAGTATCGCTGATGCTAAAGAAGAAGCCGAAATTTTAGGTGTAGAATTTGATATTGTATCAATAGAACCAATGTTTGATGCATTTATGTCGTCTTTAAGTCCAATGTTTGCCGGTACACAAAAAGATACCACTGAAGAGAATTTACAAGCCCGTTGTCGGGGTGTCATTTTAATGGCACTTTCTAATAAACGTCGCAGACTGGTGTTAACAACGGGTAATAAAAGTGAAATGTCGGTCGGTTATGCCACGCTTTATGGGGACATGGCTGGCGGATTTGATGTACTTAAAGATGTTCCTAAAACCTTGGTTTTTGCATTATCCAAATATCGAAATATACGATCTTATGTTATTCCAGAACGCGTCATTACGCGTCCGCCTTCTGCCGAACTTGCACCTGATCAGAAAGATGAAGATAATTTACCTCCTTATGATATTTTAGATGGTATTTTAAAAGGCTATGTTGAGCAGGATCTTTCCATTGCAGAACTGGTTGAGCAAGGCTATGATGAATCAACAGTAAGACGAGTCATAAAATTAGTTGATATTAATGAATATAAACGACGCCAATCAGCAGTAGGGCCTAAAATTACGGCACGTAACTTTGGTAAAGGCAGACGCTATCCGATTACTTCTGCTTTTGGATTTAAGAATTGGTAATATCGAATAAAAGGCAAATAGAGATGAAAAAAATTGAAGCGATTATCAAACCCTTTAAATTAGATGACATTCGAGAGGCGCTTGCTGATCAAGGTATTACTGGTATGACGGTGACCGAAGTTAAAGGTTTTGGTCGACAAAAAGGACATACCGAGCTTTATCGTGGTGCTGAATATATGGTGGATTTTTTACCCAAAGTAAAAATTGAACTGATAGTTCCTGATGATATTTTGGAAATGTGTATTGAAACAATTATGAAAACAGCACAGACAGGAAAAATTGGGGACGGTAAGATTTTTGTGTATAACGTAGAACAAGTAATACGTATTCGAACGGGTGAAATGGACGAGTTAGCAATTTAATTCATCAAATGTTACTGGATATCAGGGCGTTCTCGCCTAAGCAGTTCAGATGTGACGGCGCCTTGAATCGAACACATAAGTAAAGTCATACTGCCGTTTTTCTCAAGTAATAGCAATTTTTCAATCGTATTTGGTGCAGGAATCGTTTTCACACCAACAACAGTACCTGTATTAGTATGCCAAACTTGATTATCATCATTGAGGCTCCGAATTTTAGGATTGGCAATATAAAGCTGGTTATCTTCCATGTTTTTCCAGTTTAGATAATTTAATGTATTTTTGATCTGATTAATATCATTATCAATGATGAATCCCCAAAAATAATATTTGCCAATTTTACCTAAATCCATTGCACTGTCATAGTAACCTTTTATGGTTAAATTTTTGTATTTGATAGGCAGCGAAAAATACATAAAATTTTTACCCGTATCAAATCGATTAGTGACAGGAATATAAGCCAGATTACCGTCAAAAATTTGGACATTGGTAAAACGTTTTAACTCATCTTTATTGCTATAAACAGTATTGAAAAAATTTGGATTACACAGGACGAACGAATCTATTAGTGGTTGTCGATCAGCAGATGCCACAAACGAAAAAAATAGAGAAAATAAACCAAAAATTTTTTTAATCATGATAATGGATAAAGACAAAATGAATTTAATAAAATCTACTGGAACAGATTGTATAATTATTAAGTCAGAATAACAATCTTTAAGCTACTTTTCTTTTGGAATTCTGGGGCGAAATACACCTAAAATTTACAATTGCAACACTTTTTTTGATATTTGTCAGTAATAACAATAAATCTTTCGATAATTAATAACTTTTGTCTAATTATGGAAGACAGATCGCAATAATGATTAATGGATACGAAAATTAGTTGGAGTATTGAGTAAAATACGATAGTTTTGATTTGATTATTAAGTTGGTTAAGTGATTTAGTACAGAATTAAGTAAAAAAATGGAAATAAAATATGAGTTCAACCTTTGCAAATCAAATATTAACAAAATTCTCTGGCTTTAGTGGCATTTCAATTAAAACCTTTTTTGGTGGGTTCAGCATTAGTAGCGATACAACAATGTTTGGATGGATAAGTCAAACGGATTTTTATTTAAGAGGACATACATCATACCGTTCATTCTTTATTGAACAAGGTATGCAACCGCTAACGTTATCATCAGGTGTTTTAACCAAATTACTTGATTATTATAAAGTTAAGGATGAGTGGCTCAATGATCTGCCAAAACTACATTCATTGGCTAAAATGGCAATTGAATATGCTAAACAAGAAAAACATGAAAAAAACGAAATAAAAACGAATCGAATAAAAGAGCTACCCAATATGACATTGTCATTAGAACGATTATTGTGTAGTGTTGGAATTAAAGATGTCGAGACTTATCGTAAAATAGGTTATTTAGAAACCTATCATAAAATTAAGTCTAAAAAAGCTGAAATCTCTAAAAATATTCTTTTTGTCTTATATGGTTCATTGCATCGATGCCATGTTGCATCATTATCAAAAACGACTAAAAATGCAATAGAGACTGCATATCAAGCTTTTTTAAAGCAACGAAAAAAAGACTAACATTTCAATCGTCATTTTTGGGTGTTAATTGCACAAATAAAATAATCACTATAGTTATCTAAAAAGCATTCCTGTTTAATGATAATTTTAGATAACTATATTTATGATGATCAAAAGATCAGTTATGAAGATGATCTTCTTCTAGGTGGACGTCTAAACGCTTTTGGCGCTGGTAAGTCAGTCAACAAGGCCGAAGGATCATATTGACTAACAGGGATTGCATGCGCAATGGCTTTTTCAATGGCTGGCAAATTTTGTGAGTATCGTTCACAAGCTAAAGAAATTGAATTACCTTCAGCACCTGCTCGTCCAGTACGACCAATACGGTGACGGTAATCATCGCAATCATCAGGGAGATCATAGTTAAAAACATGTGTTACATTCGGAATATGTAATCCCCGTGCTGCAACATCTGTTGCAACGAGAATATCAATATCACCTCGCGTGAATTGTTCCAAAATAGATAAACGTTTTTTCTGAGCAATATCACCCGTTAATAACCCAACTCGATGACCATCAGCAACCAAATGACGCCAGATTTTTTCACATGCAATTTTAGTATTCGCAAATATGATACAACGCTCAGGCCATTCTTCTTCAATAAGTGTTTGCAATAAAGCTAATTTATCTTCATTGGAAGGGAAAAATAGTTCTTCTTTAATACGATGCCCGATTTTCTGTTCTGGTTCCACTTCAACATATTGAGGATTATTCATATGCTCAAAAGCAAGTTCACGCACATTATGTGTCAACGTTGCAGAAAATAACATCGTTAAGCGTTTTTCGGGTGGTGTCATATGTTTAAAAATCCAACGTACATCTCGAATAAAACCGAGATCAAACATACGATCTGCTTCGTCTAGAACCACAACTTGAATTGATTCTAAATTGATATATTTTTGTTTAGCATAATCAATTAAGCGACCTGTTGTTGCAATTAAAATATCTACACCTGCGGATAACATTTTTAATTGTTTATCATAGCCATCACCGCCATAGGCTAATCCTAATTTTAGTCCGGTTTCTTTAGATAATAACTCTGCATCATGATAAATTTGCACAACTAATTCACGCGTTGGGGCAATAATGATAGCCCTAGGTTGATTCGCTTTATGATCTGGCAAGGGTTGATGATTCAACAAGTAGTTAAATGTTGATGCCAAAAACGCCATTGTTTTGCCTGTTCCAGTTTGTCCTTGACCGGCGATATCAATTCCTTTTGTTGTAAAGGGTAAAGCTTGTTCTTGAATTGGAGTACAATAAACAAACCCTTTTTTCTCAAGTGCTTTAATCACTAATGGATGAAGCGGAAATTGATTAAATGTTGTTTTTGTTAGATAAGATTGAATCATTGTGGTTTTAAGTTTAATTATCGGAATGGTGGGATTATAACATATTAAACTTACGGTCATCACTAATAATTATACCCTATTATAATAATTACTAGCGAAGAAAACGAAAATATCCTAATATAAAACCATGTAATTCTATATTTGGAGAAAATAAATGAGCAATAATATTGTTTCTCTTTCTGAAACTACTTTTGATAATACAATCAAAGAAGCAACAAAACCTGTATTGGTTGATTTTTGGGCTGAATGGTGTGGGCCGTGTAAAATGTTAGCCCCAATTTTAGAAGAAGTTGCCCAAGAATATAGTGATAAAATTGTGATTGCAAAATTAGATGTGCAAGAAAACCCAAATATTGCACCGAAATTTGGTATTAGAGGCATCCCAACACTATTGATTTTTAAAAATGGTCAAGTGGTTGCAACTCAAGTTGGTGTATTGTCTAAAGCTCAACTTAAAAGTTTCATTGATGAACAACTTTAATGTTGTTTTAGATTTTTCGAATAAATTAATTTTAGTACCTAAAGCATAAAAAGAGTAATTAAATTGCGTATTACTCTTTTACTCATTTACTTATTGTAATAATAATATTTACAAATTTATTAAAACAAACTGAATTTATTATAGACATATTACTGTTTTTAGTGTAAATTGCTAGCTCTTACGAAGACCCCTTTCTACAATTCATTGTTTTTCTTGATAAAGTGGTGAAAATTCTATATTCAGATATTAAATTATCATTAAAAGCTTCATAACAGATTGAATTTGTGTATTGTCAGAGAGAGAATTTTTTTTATAAGTAAATGAAACGAATATACAAAAATAACATTAATTGCAAACATATCAATTTTATCCTCAAGAATTTTTAAAATTATGAATTTAACTGAATTAAAAAACACATCTGTTTCCGAGCTAGTAGCGCTTGGTGAAAAAACAATGGGGCTAGAAAATCTTGCCCGTCTTAGAAAACAAGACATTATCTTTGCAATCCTTAAACAACATGCCAAAAGCGGTGAAGATATTTTTGGTGATGGTGTGCTTGAAATTTTGCAAGATGGATTCGGATTTTTACGCTCAGCTGATAGCTCTTATTTAGCGGGGCCGGATGATATTTATGTCTCACCAAGTCAAATTAGACGATTCAATTTAAGGACTGGTGATACCATAGCAGGTAAAATCAGACCGCCTAAGGAAGGCGAGCGTTATTTTGCTTTGTTAAAAGTGAATGAAGTCAATCACGACAAGCCTGAAGATGCCCGCAATAAAATTCTTTTCGAAAACTTAACTCCACTTCATCCTAATTCTCGTTTACGTATGGAACGTGGGAATGGATCAACTGAAGATATCACCGCCAGAGTACTTGATTTAGCTTCGCCAATTGGTAAAGGTCAACGTGGTTTAATCGTTGCTCCGCCGAAAGCGGGTAAAACAATGTTGTTGCAAAATATTGCTCAAAGCTTAGCAGTTAATCACCCTGAGTGTGAACTGGTCGTATTGATGATTGATGAACGTCCAGAAGAAGTTACCGAAATGCAACGTTTAGTTAAGGGTGAAGTGGTAGCATCAACCTTTGACGAACCAGCAGCAAGACATGTTCAAGTTGCTGAAATGGTTATTGAGCGAGCAAAACGCTTAGTTGAACATAAAAAAGATGTCATTATTTTGTTAGACTCTATTACGCGTTTAGCTCGAGCTTATAACACAGTGGTTCCGTCATCGGGTAAAGTATTAACCGGTGGTGTAGATGCCAATGCGTTACATCGTCCAAAACGCTTTTTTGGTGCTGCTCGTAATGTCGAAGAGGGTGGGAGTTTAACGATTATTGCTACTGCGTTGATTGACACAGGTTCAAAAATGGACGAAGTCATTTACGAAGAGTTTAAAGGTACGGGTAATATGGAAGTGCATTTATCTCGTAAAATTGCTGAGCGTCGTGTCTTCCCAGCTATTGATTTTAACCGTTCAGGTACGCGTAAAGAAGATTTAATGACTTCACCAGATGAACTACAAAAAATGTGGATCTTACGCAAGATTCTTAACCCTATGGGTGAAATCGATGCAATGGAGTTTTTAATTGATAAACTTGCCATGACTAAAACGAATGACGAGTTTTTTGAAATGATGAAACGCTCATGATTTTTATGGTAGAAATGTTAAACCTGTAAAGTTATAAAAATGCCGTATTCTATGCTGATACGGCTTTTTTTGTGGCAAATATAGCATAATTTTATTTTATAAAACTTATTTAAAGTTTTGGATGTTGTTAAAAAACCTTATTAGAAAGGTTATATAAGATTAAATAAAGGAGCCAAATCATGTCTAAACAACAAATCGGTGTTATTGGAATGGCAGTCATGGGGCGTAACCTTGCGCTCAATATTGAAAGTCGTGGGTTTTCTGTTGCTATTTACAACCGTTCTAAAGATAAAACAGAGCAAGTTGTCGCTGAGCATTCCGATAAACAATTGGTTCCTTACTTTACGATTGAAGATTTTGTTAATTCTTTGGAAAAACCACGTCGTATATTAATTATGGTTCAAGCTGGTAAAGGGACTGATGCGGTGATTGATGAGTTACGTCCTTTACTCGATAAAGGCGATATAATCATTGATGGTGGTAATGCTTATTTTGAAGATACGATTCGCCGTAATAAAACACTCTCTGAAGAAGGATTTAACTTTATTGGTGCTGGTGTTTCTGGTGGTGAAGAAGGAGCATTAAAAGGCCCTTCGATTATGCCAGGCGGTCAAAAAGAAGCATACGAATTAGTTGCCCCAATCTTGGAAAAAATTGCCGCTAAAGTAAATGGCGAGCCTTGTGTCACCTATATCGGACCAGATGGGGCAGGTCATTACGTCAAAATGGCTCATAACGGTATTGAATATGGCGACATGCAATTAATTGCTGAAAGTTATTCTTTATTAAAACACGCAGTAGGTTTAAATAATGATGAGCTTGCTCAAGTTTTTACTGAATGGAACAAAGGTGAATTAGATAGTTATCTCATCGAAATTACGGCTGATATCTTTAAACATAAAGATAAAGACGGTAATTATTTAGTGGATGTGATTCTTGATGCTGCGGGTAATAAAGGAACGGGTAAATGGACTAGTCAAAGTGCTTTAGATTTAGGTGAACCCTTATCATTAATTACTGAGTCAGTATTTGCACGCTACCTTTCAGCAATTAAAGAGCAACGTGTTGTGGCATCTAAAGTTTTAAGCGGACCGAAGCAGGTTGCTTATTCGGGAGATAAACAAGCGTTAATTGAAAAAATCCGTAAAGCACTTTATATGGGTAAAATTATCTCTTATGCTCAAGGTTTCGCTCAATTAAAAGCCGCTTCTCATCAATATCAATGGAACTTGAATTATGGTGAAATTGCGAAAATCTTTAGAGCAGGTTGTATTATTCGTGCTCAGTTCTTACAAAAAATCACTGATGCCTATGCGGCGAATAACGAGATTGATAATTTATTACTCGCTCCATACTTTACGCAAACCGTTGAAGCTTATCAACAATCACTGCGTGATGTTGTGTCTTTAGCTGTACAACAAGGGATTGCTGTGCCGACATTATCAGCCGCTATTGCATATTATGATAGCTATCGTTCAGCAGTATTACCAGCTAATCTCATTCAAGCACAACGAGATTATTTTGGTGCTCATACTTATAAACGTACCGACAAAGAAGGTGTTTTCCACACTGATTGGTTGAATAATGAGTTATAAAATATAAAAAATCACTCCTGTTTGACAAAATAAAGTGCAAGTGAGTCTTGCACTTTTTCTTTGCGCTTGAAATTTCTTTGCAAAACAACCTTTCTTATCTTTAGGCTTTACATATCAAAAGACTTATCGTACTTGGCTTGAAGCGTGTCAAGTAATTTAATTTAGTAAATTATCTAGAAAAACACAATATATGGTGTATAATCTCAATATATCTACTATATATAGTATTATTTAAGCTATGTGAAAATCTCTGTCTATCTCAAAAAACACTTAATATTCTTACGAGAAACGAATAATTCTTAATAATTACAATGAATATTAATATGTGAACTAAACCTTGCCCCAGCGCTAATTATTAATGAATATTGAGGAGTATATATGCCTGTAGTTATCAAACGCGATGGTTGTCAAACTGCATTCAATGAGACTCGAATTAAAGATGCTATAGTTAAAGCTGCGGTTGCAGCGAATGTTAATGACCCGGATTATTGTGCTGACGTTGCTCGTATGGTGACCAACCAGATGAGCGAACGCGAAAGCGTTGATATCAACGAAATTCAAAATGCTGTTGAAAATCAATTAATGTCAGGCCCTTATAAAAAATTAGCGAGAACTTATATCGAATATCGTCACGACCGTGATCGTGCTCGGGAAGAACGTAGTCGTTTAAATCAAGATATTCGTGGGCTAATTGAACAAAGTAATGTGGCTATTTTGAACGAAAATGCCAATAAAGATAGTAAAGTGATTCCAACTCAGCGTGATTTACTGGCAGGTATTGTGGCAAAGCATTATGCCAAACAGTATTTGTTACCAAAAGATGTTTCTCGTGCTCATGATATTGGTGAAATCCATTATCATGATTTAGATTATGCACCTTTCTTTCCAATGTTTAACTGCATGTTAATTGATTTAGATGGAATGTTAACCAATGGTTTTAAAATGGGTAACGCTGAAATTGAACCACCAAAATCTATTGCAACTGCAACTGCGGTCACCGCACAAATAATTGCTCAAGTTGCAAGTCATATCTATGGTGGAACAACAATCAATCGCATTGATGAAATATTAGCGAAATTTGTAACCATCAGTTATCAAAAACATAAACAGATTGCTGAAGAATGGCATATTCCTAATCCTGAAGCTTATGCAGAAAGTCGAACACAAAAAGAGTGTTATGATGCGTTTCAATCGCTTGAATATGAAGTCAACACCTTACACACCGCTAATGGTCAAACCCCTTTTGTAACGTTTGGCTTTGGTTTAGGTACCAGTTGGGAATCACGTTTAATTCAAGAATCCATTTTAAAAGTACGAATTAAAGGTTTAGGTAAAAATCACAAAACCGCTGTTTTCCCTAAACTTGTTTTTGCTATTAAAGATGGCATTAATCGTCAGCCTGATGACAAAAATTACGATATTAAACAACTTGCATTAGAGTGTGCAAGTAAACGCATGTACCCTGATATTTTAAACTACGATAAAGTTGTTGAAGTGACTGGTTCATTCAAAACACCTATGGGATGTCGAAGCTTTTTAGGTGTTTATGAAGAAGACGGTGAACAACTTCATGACGGACGTAATAATTTAGGTGTGATTAGTTTAAACTTGCCACGTATTGCCATTGAAGCAAAAGGTAATGAAGCAAGCTTTTGGGAACTTTTAGATAAGCGTTTAACGCTTTGTAAAAAAGCACTGATGACACGTATTGCTCGTCTGGATGGTGTTAAAGCACGTGTTGCGCCAATTTTATATATGGAAGGGGCATGTGGTGTAAGGCTAAAAGAAGACGATAGTGTGTCTGAAATTTTCAAAAATGGTCGAGCTTCAATTTCGCTTGGTTATATTGGACTTCATGAAACTTTAAATGCGTTATATGGCAATCAAACACATCCTTTTGATAGCGAAATTTTACGAGAAAAAGGCGTAGCTATTGTTGAACATTTACGTAAAGCGGTTGAGCAATGGAAAGAGGAAACTGGTTACGGATTTAGTTTGTACAGTACACCAAGTGAAAACTTATGTGACCGTTTTTGCCGTCTTGATACAGCTGAATTTGGTGTTATACAAGGAGTGACAGATAAAGGTTACTATACCAATAGTTTCCATTTAGACGTTGAAAAAAAGGTCAATCCGTACGAAAAAATTGAGTTTGAAAAAGCATATCCTGCGGTGGCAAATGGTGGGTTTATCTGTTACGGTGAATATCCAAATATGATTAACAATGTTAAAGCGTTAGAAGATGTTTGGGATTATAGCTATTCTCGAGTACCTTACTATGGTACTAATACGCCAATTGATGAATGCTATGAATGTGGTTATACCGGTGAATTTTCATGTACCAGCAAAGGGTTTGTTTGCCCAAGTTGTGGTAATCATGATTCGGCTAAAGTCTCAGTAACTCGCCGTGTTTGTGGGTATTTAGGTAGTCCCGATGCACGTCCATTTAATGCAGGTAAACAAGAAGAAGTTAAACGTCGTGTTAAACATTTGGATAATGGGCAAATTGGTTAAAAAATTATTACCTATTTATGAACTATCATCGTTACTATCCTGTTGATGTTGTAAATGGTGAAGGTACTCGATGTACGCTTTTTGTTGCTGGCTGCGTTCATCAATGTCGTGGCTGCTACAATAAAAGTACATGGTCATTAGATTCGGGTTTACCATTTACACAGTCAATAGAAGATCAAATCATCAAAGATTTACAAGATACAGAAATAAAACGTCAAGGATTATCGCTTTCTGGCGGTGATCCTTTGCATCCTCAAAATGTGCCTACAATTTTAAAATTGGTCAAACGTGTAAAAACAGAATGTGATAACAAAGATATTTGGCTTTGGACAGGGTATAAACTTAATGAATTAACACCCGAACAACAGGCTGTTATTCCTTATATTGATGTCTTAATTGATGGCAAATTTGTTCAAGAACAAGCCGACCCAAAGTTATTATGGCGAGGAAGCAGTAATCAAATTATTTACCGCTTCAAATAAATTTTAGCCAATAATTATTGATCTTTGTGTAAATTTAAAAGATAAGAAATCGCTTCCCGATAATTAATCTCAAGATTTTCGCTACTTGATGAAGTAATATGCAAATCGGTAATCTTACCATTATCAATGCCATACACCCAACCATGCAAATTGACTTTTTGACCGCGTTGCCATGCTGACTGAATAATGGTTGAATGACCTAAATTATAAACCTGTTCAATAACATTTAATTCGCATAATATATCCATGCGAAGTTCTGGCGCAAATTTACCAAGTAGTGAACTATTTCGAAACCATAGGTCACGAATATGTAACAACCAATTATTGATTAAACCGAGATCTGGATTTTCGACTGCAGCTCGAATACCCCCACAGTCTAAATGACCACAAACGATAATATCTTCAATTTTTAGCACATCAACAGCATATTGTACGACCGATAAACAGTTAAGATCTGTATGAATTACTTGATTACCGACATTTCTATGGACAAACATCTCTCCTGGTTTGAGTTTGATCAGTTTTTCTGCTGGAACACGGCTATCCGAACAGCCGATCCATAAAAATTTAGGGTTTTGTTTAACTGCAAGTTGTTTAAAAAATTCAGGGTCTTCCTGCTCAATCTTTTCTGACCATTCGTGATTAAAACGAATTAAATCGTTTACGTCAAACATAATAATTATTTCCTAATTTATTTCATCGATATGATTAAACTAATTTATTATTTAATTAACAGTATGCAGTCTAATATAATTTATTCCATATTTATATGCTGAATTTTACTTTTCATGATTAATTTACGCCAAAAAGGGGTAGTTAATATTTTGGCTTTGACTATTTTACTGTATAGCTTTAATCGTAACGGCAAAGTTTTAAAATAATATCGTTTATTTGGATCGGGATCAGTGCTATTTAAGATCTTACTTAAAATCTCGGCGCTATCAAGCGCATAACTAATGCCCTCTAAAGAACTGGCACTAATAAATCCTGCTGCTTCACCGATTAAAAAAATGTTCTCGTTTCCTGTATAAAAATCACGAAAGCGGTTTGGATAAATCACTAAGCATTTTTCTGTCTTATGGGGTTCTCCGAAAATAAATCCTTGCTGAGTTAATTTTTTTTTCAGATTTTCAAAATGTTGATTGGCTGTTTTTTTAGGAAATGCGCCACCAAAAATAAATGACCCGTCTTTTGAAATGCTCCAAGCATAACAATTGGTTGATTGATTATCAAAAATACAAGAATAAAAAGGATGGGGATGCTTTTCTGCAAACCATTGTTGTATAGCAACATACTGTCTTATTGAATGGGAAGGATAGCGCATTCGTCTGACTAGTGAATTTGCGCCATCTGCGCCAACAACATAACGAGTTGTGATTTTTTGCTCTATGTTATTTTCATCAAGATAAGTAATTTGATAACCTTCTATAATACGCATTATTTCTTTGCATAATGTATTGTGATGCACTTCAACAGAGGGTGGAATCAGTGATTTCAACCATAAATCGAATTTATGCCGATCGAAACTAACATAAGTACGTTGATAATTACGAATAAGATTAGTCTGTAGATCATAAGTTTTTACGCTGAAAATTTGCGGATCAGACAAAATATCAGTAGGTAAATTCAGTTTTTGTCGAATAAATGATTTTTGTGCATCATTAGCGAGTAATCCACCACAAGGTTTATGAAAACCTGCATCACCGGATTGATGTTTTTTATCAAATGCAATAATTTTAAATGATGGGCTAAGTAAACGTGCTAAGGTACTGCCTGCAGGTCCAAGACCTACAATTGCGATATCATAATCCATACTATTAAGTCAGTTATCCTATAAATAATAAATTGGGTCTATGTTATCATATTTGGATTTAATATTACTATTATGTATGCGGTTTAGGATATGTGATTTCTCTTCAAATGATCGGTAAATAGACCTTTTTGTAAAAAAGCTAGTTCAGTTCAGCTAATCTAAAAATTTATGTTGAAAGCAAGTTATATTTTTTTGCTTTGATTAGAGGGAACAAATGAATTAAAAAAAGTCCCCGATTAATTGAAAAAATGGATTTTTATTACATAAAAGTCAATAAAATTTAACCGTTATTAAATGGCAATAAAGAAGAGTGAATACCATATAATTTTTTAATAACGGAATAAATTGATGTAATAACCTATTGAATGCAAGTTAACGATTATATTTCCATGGTTTTTAAAAATGCCTGATTCAACTTGTCAAAAGGTAAGGGGCGACTGATAACGATTAACTTCGACACTTTCTCTTGTTCATTTTGCCAAGGCGAACCATATTCAAATCCGACTACTTTATGAACGCCTTGCACTATTAAACGTTGAGCATTCCCTTTGATAGCCAGTACACCTTTATAACGCAACATGTCATTACCATATTGCTCAACAAGTTGTTCCATAAATGAACCTATCTTTTTTAAATTAAGTTGTTTTGCTTCGAAAAGATAGGAACAGATTTCATCATTTTTAAGTGAATGAGATTTTTTTAACGGAATGAGTTTAAAGCCTGATTGGTGTTTTGGGCTTGTGTCAATGACAAACAAGCCTCGATTAATGGTGAGTTCATCACTCAAATCGAATGCGTGAATATCTAGCCATGCGGATTTTGGAAGTTGACCATTAACCGCTTCAATTATCATTGCCTTATGATTAATATGGTGAAGTCGGTTTATAACGTGATTTTTTTGTTCTTCATCAACACAATCTGTTTTTGTTAAAATAATGCGATCTGCAAAACCGATCTGTGAAAGGGCGACTCGATGATCATCAAGATGTGTTAGTATGTGTTTAGCATCGACTAAAGTGACTATTGCATCTAATTGAATCGTTTCCCGAATCAATTCATCAATAAAAAATGTTTGTATGATTGGCGCAGGATCAGCAAGGCCTGTCGTTTCAATAATAAGACGATCGAACTGTAATTCACCTGCGATGCGTTTAGCGTGCAGTTGATGTAGTGCCTCAGTTAGTTCGCCTTGAATGGTACAACAAATACAACCATTAGTAATTTCGACAATTTGAATATCCGTGCTGACATTAAGCAAATTACTGTCAATATTTACCGGCCCGTATTCATTTTCGATAATAATTGTTTTTTCGTTGCGGTTATTTTCTAATAAATAATTAATTAGTGTTGTTTTTCCTGCACCAAGAAAACCTGTTAATATCGTGACAGGAAGTAAAGAAGAATTAATTTGCTCAGTCATGACATATTCTTAATTGTTAACAACATTTAAACCCACCTTTGCCTGAATAGCGTGCTTCTTGGCGTTCTTTAAAAAACTCTTCATAAGTCATTGGCGTTTGTTCTGGATGGGTCAACTTCATATGTTGAACATAAGTATCATAATCGGGAATACCAACCATTAACTTAGCGGCTTGTCCAAGGTACTTACCAGCTTTTGCGAGTGAATCAAACATGTGTTTTCTCTTAAATAAAATTGTTTTTTGTTAAGTAATAATATCACGCTAAACATGACAAATTTAATGGTGATTACTCTAAATAACAGTACTTAACTATAAGGTGCTTGTTTATTTGAGTCAATCATTGTTTAGCAGGGATTTTATCAATTCATAAACAATATGGGAAAGTTTTTAACAAATCCCTTTTGAAAATAATGATAAGGTTGGTTTTTTTGGATATCTTATAAAATTCATTTATCTATTAGCAAATAACTTTTATAATATTTGCCAATTTATCAAACATAAGAGTTAACAATGGAAAAGTTTCACGTTACAGGTCCAACCTCACTTAATGGCGAAGTCGTTATTTCTGGCGCTAAAAATGCAGCGCTTCCAATTTTATTTGCAGCGATTTTAGCTGAAAAACCAGTTGAACTTCAAAATGTGCCTAAATTGAAAGATATTGATACGACTTTAGACTTATTAAGTCAGTTAGGTGTCAAATGTCAACGTAATGGTTCGATTCATCTTGATGCGCGTCATCTCGATAACTATTGTGCTCCTTATGAATTGGTTAAAACAATGCGTGCATCAATTTGGGCTTTAGGGCCGTTGGTTGCGCGCTTTGGACAAGGGCAAGTTTCGTTACCGGGTGGTTGTGCTATTGGCGCCAGACCTGTTGATTTACATATCACTGGCCTACAACAATTAGGCGCAACAATTACCTTAGATGAGGGCTACGTTAAGGCTTCGGTTGAAGGACGATTAAAAGGTGCTCATATCGTAATGGATAAAGTAAGTGTTGGCGCTACCGTCACTATTATGTCTGCTGCCACCTTAGCAGAGGGTAAAACGATTATTGAAAATGCAGCTTGTGAACCAGAAATAGTTGATACAGCCAAATTTTTAAATATGTTAGGGGCAAAAATTACTGGTGCAGGAACTGTTCGTATCGAGATTGAAGGTGTTGAGCGTTTAGGTGGTGGCGTACACGAGATTGTTTCAGATCGTATTGAAACTGGCACTTTCCTTGTTGCAGCGGCAATATCCAAAGGTAAAATTACATGTCGTAAAACCGATCCAACGCTACTTGATGCCGTCATTGCTAAATTGAAAGAAGCTGGTGCAAAAATTGAAACCGGCGAAGATTGGATATGTTTGGATATGGAAGGTAAACGTGCTAAGGCGGTCAATATACATACCGCACCACATCCTGGCTTTCCAACAGATATGCAAGCTCAATTTTCTCTATTAAATATGGTTGCACAAGGAACGGGAATTATTAAAGAAACGATTTTCGAAAATCGATTTATGCATGTACCTGAGCTTGTGCGTATGGGTGCCAGAGCTGAAATTGAAGGTAATACATTAATTACGCACGGTGTTGAAAAACTAAGTGGAACGCAAGTCATGGCAACTGATTTACGCGCTTCAGCAAGTTTAGTTCTTGCGGGCTGTATCGCTGAAGGTTCAACTATTGTTGATCGTATTTACCATATCGACCGTGGTTATGATAATATAGAAGATAAATTGAGAAAATTAGGCGCTAAAATTGAAAGGATTAAAGTCAATTAATCCTATCTAGTCTTTGTGATAACGGTTGATATGTTAAAAGGAGAACAATAATGACTAAACAAGCATTAGTATTCTTATCTGAAGGTTGTGAAGAAACTGAGGCCGTTACCACTATTGACTTATTGGCCCGTGCAGGTATAAAAGTTATCACTGCAAGTATTTCTCATTCACGTGAAGTTGCGTGTTCTCGTGGGGTAACTATCCTTGCACAAAAAGTATTTTCCGAAATTAAACACACTGATTTTGATGTGGTTATCTTGCCGGGTGGTTTAAAAGGTGCGGAAAATTTTCGTGATTGTCCTGAGTTAATCGAAAAATTAAAACAAACACATCAATCAGGTAATATTGTTGCGGCCATTTGTGCATCACCTGCAATGGTTTTACAATATCATCATTTATTCCCTCATGCTTATATGACTGGTTATCCAACAACTAAAGATGCATTTAAACATTGGAAAGCCGAAAGAGTATACTTTGACGAACAATATAAAATCATTACTAGCCAAGGTCCTGCGACTTCAATTGATTTTGCTTTAAAAATTATTGATGCTTTATTAGGTAAAAATAAAGCGGCTGAAGTTGCTGAACAGTTAGTACTACCATCAGGAATTGAATCCTATCAATAAATAGGTATCAAATGTCAAATTCACATTTGTACGAAAAATTAGTTAAAAAAGCGACATTAAGTGCCGTCTTAATTTCTATTTTCTTAATTACTATCAAATTAATTACGTGTTGGTTCACAGGTTCAATTAGTTTATTTGCTTCACTGCTTGATTCAAGTATAGATTTAATCGCATCCGGTCTAAATTTCTTTCTTGTGAGATATGCACTAAAACCTGCTGATGATGATCATACTTTTGGTCATGGTAAAGCAGAATCACTTGCTGCTTTAGCACAAAGTACGTTTATTATTGGATCAGCGACAATTTTGCTTCTTTCCAGCATTAAATCAATCGTTCATCCTACAGCACTTGAGGTTCCATTATTTGGTATCATCGTGTCTGTCATTTCGACAGTCATTACTTGTGTCTTAGTGTTATATCAACGATATGTGATAAAAATTACGCAAAGCAAAGCAGTGAAAGCAGACATGCTACATTACTCTTCGGATATGTTTATGAATGTCGCAGTAGTAATCGCACTCTGTTTAAGTTGGTATGGCATTACTTATGCAGATGCTGTATTTGCTTTTTTTATCGCTTTATTCATTTGCTATAATGCTTACCATATTGCCTACAATGCTATACAAGATTTGCTTGATCGCGCATTACCTGATAGTGACAACCAAAAAATAGCAGAAATTGTGGCATCATTTCCACAAGTACATGGTTTTCATGATTTAAAAACCAGACAAGCAGGGCCTGTAAAATTTATTCAATTACACATTGAACTTGATGATAACATGCCATTAGTAAAAGCGCATGCCATAACCGATGCGGTTGAAAAACATCTTGCTAATGAATTTGCGCCTGCCACAGTCATTATTCATCAAGATCCTATATCGGTTGTTCCTGCTGAAAAAATGAGTGATAAATTATAACCAAAAATAGCTTTTATATTCTATTGTTAGATATCTGTTAAAACTCTATAATAGTTAAAAGTTAATTATTATTTGGAGTTATGTTGTATGATAAAAAAAATTGGTATCTTAACCAGTGGTGGTGATGCGCCAGGGATGAATGCTGCGATTCGTGGTGTGGTTAGAACGGCATTAACGGAAGGATTGGATGTTTTTGGTATTCATGATGGTTATTTAGGGCTTTGTGAAGATCGAATTACTCAATTAGATCGTGCTAGTGTGTCAGATATTATTACACGAGGCGGTACATTTTTAGGTTCAGCGAGATTTCCTGAATTTAAAGATAAAGAGGTGAGAAAAAAAGCAATAGCGAATCTGCAAAAACACCAAATCGATGCATTAGTAGTCATTGGCGGTGACGGTTCTTATATGGGAGCAATGCGATTAACTGAAGAAGGATTCCCTTGTATTGGTTTACCCGGCACAATTGATAATGACATTCGTGGCACGGATTATACAATTGGCTATTTTACTGCACTTAGCACCGCCGTCGAAGCTATCGATAGATTGCGTGATACTTGTTCTTCTCATCATCGTATTTCAGTGATTGAGATTATGGGACGTGATTGTGGTGATTTAACGTTAAATGCAGCTGTGGCTGGCGGTTGTGAATTCATGATTATCCCTGAAGTTTCTTATACTAAAGAAGACTTAATTGAAGAAATTAAACTCGGTTTTGCTAAGGGTAAAAAACATGCTATTGTAACTGTTACTGAGCATATGTGTGATGTTAATCAGCTTGCAGCTGATATTGAAGCTGCTGTACATCATGAAACTCGAGCTACTGTGCTTGGTCATGTTCAACGAGGTGGTTCACCGGTTCCTTACGATCGTATTTTAGGTTCTCGTATGGGGGCTTTCGCTGTCGAGTTGTTGCTACAAGGTCATGCTGGACGCTGTGTAGGTGTACAAAATGGTAAACTAGTTCATCACGACATCATAGAAGCAATTAATACAATGAAACGTCCGTTTGATATGGAATTATATAATGTTGCTAAACGTCTATTTTAGAATGTACAGTAATCTTTAAAAATATCAACAAATGGTAAATCAAATGAAGGTGAATAATTGAATATAATGGGAATATTACGTTTATATCAAAAGTTCACCTATGAAATATAAAATGATGTGTTAATGGATCAAGTTAATTACCGTTCTACTTTTTAAATTTATATGATTTAAAAAATTTCAATATAAATTCAACAAAGTTAATATTATCCATAAATAATCGATAAAAATCATGTTAACGAAGGGTCGTTAACTCCGAAAAGAATAACTGCAAAATCTAAATAAAATTCCTTAATATAAATAAGTTGGTAACATCATAAACAAATAATTTTACACTCTATACTTATTATCCCAAATGTAAGGAGAAGCGTATGTCACTTATCTATAAAGAAGACCCAGAAAGATTTTATATTCTTGATAATGATAAAGAAATAGCAGAAATGACATTTTCTCGTATTGGTCAAGACAAAGCGACAATTAATCACACTTTTGTGGATTCAAGTTATCGTGGTCATGGTTTGGCTGATAAATTACTCGATCTTACTGTCAAAAAATTAACTGAAGAACATCGAGAAATCATTCCTATCTGTTCGTTTGCTGCAAAGAAATTAAATAGACAACATTAATACAATCTAACAT
Organism: Gilliamella sp. CG22; assembly: GCF_046635725.1. Lineage (NCBI taxonomy): Bacteria > Pseudomonadati > Pseudomonadota > Gammaproteobacteria > Orbales > Orbaceae > Gilliamella > Gilliamella sp. CG22. The sequence continues at coordinate 1,774 of NZ_JBIDFK010000003.1, read as the reverse complement.
TTCTTTGATAACTGTTTATCTTCGTTTTTATAAATACTTATTATTGTCGTTTAATTATATGATACAGTATAGAGAATTATATATTTTCTATCCTTACTATTAAAAATGACAACTGTAAAAGCTCAAAAAATTCACTCCATCCACGTATTACGTGGCGTTGCAATTATGATGATTGTCTTCAGTCATTGCTTAGGTGTATTTATCAATAATAAAACCTTAATTGAAAATAGTTATCTTTACTCGTTTTTAAATTTATTTGCTTTTAATTTCACAACTTTTTTTGTGTTAATTGCAGGATTTCTGTTTCAACATTTAACTTACAAATATAATACAAAAACATATTATTTATCCAAATTTAAAACGGTTGTCTGTCCTTATATCTCTGTATCTATATTTTGTTTTCTTTTTTTTCATTATCAACAATTATCACAATTGCCGTTTTTTTCTGTTACGCAAACGAGTGTTATGAGTCAGATTACTATCATGATGCTAACCGGTTCGCAGTTATTACCGCTCTGGTTCATCCCAATGATTATCATTATTTATATCATGGCGCCTCTGTTTTATAAGTTATCACAAAAGAATTTGATTGTTGCCGGTCTGATATGTATGTTTTGGGTTGTTATGTTCACAAAACCTGACTTTACTAAACCTCTACTAAATTTATTACATTATGGTCCTGTCTATTTAATCGGAATGATGACTAGACAACATTATGAAACAATCATCAAAGCAATTAAAAATAACTTATATCTGATTATGGCTTTTTTAGGGTTGTGCTTTTTTGTCACTTTTGTTGGGCGTTATGTTGATAATCTTGGTGTCGAAAAACTTTGGCTTGATACGTTGCAAAAAGTTATCCTATTTATGTTAGCACTCTATTTTTTAGATAGATTGAATCATAAAACGAATGACGGGATGGTTTATAAATTTTTCTCATTTATGGCTAATATAAGTTTTCCAATTTATTTTATTCATCAAATAATCATTATAGAGCTTTTAAAATTAATTCAAGTTTCACAACTGGGCAGTATTCTTAAAACAGAAAATGGTGAATTAGCTGCAATTGTTGCAGTTTGTTTATTAACATTCACATTGGCGTTCAGTGTGCTGGTTGCTTGTATAATAAAATTTATATTAAAAGATAAATCAGTTTATGTCATAGGTAGTATTCGCTAACATTAACTTTAATTAAGCTTGCATACAAAAATTATGGGTATAAAAAATAAAAATGATTGCCACAACAGTTTTTTTAAATAAGAAGCATTAAGTAAAGTAATTATTGTTGCTATGGTAAGGTGAATGAATAGAAATGTAATGATAATTTTCTAGCAAATTGTTTTTACAAGACCTTATCTGGTTGGTTTGTTTTATGTCAAAAATTTATCGCAAATGGTTTTGAATAAATATGAAACAAACGCACAAAAATTTGAAATAATTGCTTGCATGTTTTTTTTAAGCCTCTATAATGCGCATCCACTGACACGGCGTCAGCGAAAGCAGGCGGGACAAGAGGTTAGTGAGCAGGATCAAAAATTTTGAAAAAAGATCTTGACGAATAAAAAGGTGTAGCGTAGTATACGCAGCCCTTGAGACAGTAAAAGCGAAAGCAAAAAAATACTGTCAGCTCTTTAAAAAGAAGAAACAGACAATCTGTGTGGGCACTTGCGAGACGAAAGAATAAAGTCTACGGACTCAAAAATTAAGTCTTGATAAGTGACACTGAAGATTCATTTGAATATGTCAGAAACAGTTATTGAGCATCAAACTTTAA
>NZ_JBIDFK010000002.1:226285-346917 GCF_046635725.1 Gilliamella sp. CG22 | reverse complement strand
CCGTTAATTCATTCAGTAAACCTTCACCGACTTGATTGATAAGGGTAGTTATTTTGTTCGCCATGGGTTACTCCTTTGCTGATGTGTCGGACTGGTTAGTCAGCTTTCCAACGTTATTTAGGTGATAATGATTTTGGTTGCTTAAGTTGGAATAATTGAGGGTATCGATAATCAGAAAAGAATCAAGAAATTGATGTGATAATGATTGTAAATTGAAATACCAATCATCACGATAATGCCAGAAATTACCATAAATGGGTAATCGGTTATTTGATTGCACGTTGAAACAATCCGAAAACAGCTGCCTTATATCCATATCATTCCTAGAAATTATAGTTTTGTTTTTAGTTATTTTTGAATTTTAATTTTGATAAAAATTTTAAAGTTCTAAATTACATTGTTTTACAATTAAATGCAATTTTTTTTAGCATAATTTAGAATTAAATTAAATGTATAGCTGTGTTAAGTGTTTAAGATTAAGCTTGGTATTCACCACTATTTATTAATATAAAATAGTGTAAATTTTAGGTAGATCAATTATTGAAGCTTTAGAAGAAACCTCAAAAAATGATTTGTCGTTAATGTGGTTTATCCCTATGTATATAGGGAACACGTGATTTTCCCCCGACCCATTTTAAAAATGATCGGTTTATCCCTATGTATATAGGGAACACGGACGTAGATCGGGTCTGAGTCATACAGCACTCGGTTTATCCCTATGTATATAGGGAACACTTCAAATACAAAACATTGAATAATTAAAGATTCGGTTTATCCCTATGTATATAGGGAACACCCGTCTGCGAGATTTTTTGTAATACCATGCGCCGGTTTATCCCTATGTATATAGGGAACACCAGATGCTATTTTTGAAAGCATTTCATCACGGCGGTTTATCCCTATGTATATAGGGAACACAATGTTCGGTTAGTTTCATTGTTCATTGTTTCCGGTTTATCCCTATGTATATAGGGAACACTATTATTATAACTTATTGTTTATTAATTAAAATAAGGAGGTGTAAAATTCTACCGATTTTTTTGATTCTTTTTTGAGCAATTAAGAATTGAGCAATAACAGCTTAAATTTATAATTTAATCAAACTGTTAAATATGATTTATAAGGAGCTTTTTACAATACACGTTCTTGTAATTTTTTTGTCTACCAACCAATTTGCAATCATCATATGTTTGTAATCGATTGGTTAAAAGTTAATGACAAATTACCGTGCATTATACCTCTTTGTATTATTTAATCTTATTGCTCTTTCCATACATATTTGATACCAATTCATTTGTTTATATCATTTAAGTGAAAATATCGTTTAGTTTTGTTTAATATTTTATTATTCTACATAATATTGGTGTAACGTTTATTATTGAATTGCGTAAAACATTTAACTAGCATAGAAAAAAAGCCCTAAAAGGGCTTTTTTATGGTTTTGGTAATGTAAATTTTTTGACCCCATCTTTCGCTTTAGTCTGTGCTAATGTCATAATTTCGATGAAATCTGCTTGATTTTTTTCAAAATCCTCAGCTGTTTTAAATTTCTCTAATGTATTTGGTTTTTGCTTATCGAATTCCCACATTGCTAAATAAACAGCCTCAAGTTTATTTGATGGTTTATCATTTATATTTAATTTATTTAGATCGCTCATTACTGAATTGAGGAACTTATCGAAATAACTATCAGCGGTTACGCAACTTTTCAACGAAGGAAAAATGACATTATTTTTAGAGCCAAGACAAATCATATCAAGCTTAGTTCCTTTATTGATATTCATGGCATCATCTTTATTTTTTAATTCAAGCGAAACATATTCAAATTGATTTTTTCCATTTGCTACTACATAGGGATCGCCTGTCAAACTGGTTTTTACTCCTGATGCAACTGTTTTAATATTAACCAAATTTTTATCATATTTTTTTTCATAAACATATTGATTATCACCATATTCTTTAATTAGCTGTCCGGCATTAACCGTTGGGATTGCATCCATAAAACCTGATTTTCCATTCGCTCTGAACACAGCTATATCATCTTCTATTAAAAATTCAATGATTCTTTTTGCATTTTCATTTGCTGAGACATTAAAACCAATACAAGCAAGGATGGCGCTAAAAACTACTTTTTTCATGTGATATTTCCTGTAACTTAAAATTTATAAAAAGCATAACTTAACAAATTAAATACAACTTTTCAAATTTTTTCAATAATATAATTTGTATTTACCATGTCAGTTAACATCACACATGTCATCGTAATGGTCTGTTGATCCAATTGTTTGGTCACCGTTTTATTGGTTTGGGTTGGGTTGGGTTGCTTGCTTGACCTATAGTGAAATGTAAAAAGCCTATAGTCGGCAGATTTAGTTCACCCTAGGTTAGGTTGGATAGATAACTATATTAGGTGGTTTATCCCTGTGTATACAGGGAACACTGAATTTCGAATTCCTCCGCGATAACTTTACGCGGTTTATCCCTGTGTATACAGGGAACACCCCCGCGCTAAACGTATACTGCGCCTGCACGCGCGGTTTATCCCTGTGTATACAGGGAACACGTTGCGCGTTTCAGTACAGGCAACCAGCCCCCCGGTTTATCCCTGTGTATACAGGGAACACTACGCCAATGAGTACTATGCTGCCATCAATAGCGGTTTATCCCTGTGTATACAGGGAACACATTCAACTCTATGGACAATAACGCGATGTGTACGGTTTATCCCTGTGTATACAGGGAACACCATCGAGGGTACCGACCTAAATATAGATCGGGCGGTTTATCCCTGTGTATACAGGGAACACATGAGATCTTCAAGTCTCCCTATAAAATACAACGGTTTATCCCTGTGTATACAGGGAACACGCTAGTGAGACAACGCCGTCAATCCTCCCCGAGCGGTTTATCCCTGTGTATACAGGGAACACTATAATTTCTCGTAAATTCATGATTTATTTCCCGGTTTATCCCTGTGTATACAGGGAACACCTGATCGTTGTTCACTGAATCACGGATTAAATCGGTTTATCCCTGTGTATACAGGGAACACAAAATCTAATGATGATGACATTATTTAACGCCCGGTTTATCCCTGTGTATACAGGGAACACCCTTATTATAACCCATTGTTTATTAATTAAAATAGCAAGGTGAAAAAATCCACCAAATTTTTTGATGTTTTTTCAAGCAATTAATAGTTAAGCATTATCGGCTTAAATTTATAATATTATCATCATGTTAAGCGTAATTTGTAAGGAATTTTGTACGACATTCTTTTCTGTAATTTTTGTTCGCACCACGCAATAGTGAGTTGATCGGCATATTCCTTAGTCATTTTTCTGTGGCATGGCTTAACTGTGTAAATTTTTGGCTTATTATCTCTTTACTGGGTAATAATCGAGTCCTTATATTTTTATTTTTTAGATGAAATTTAGCCATGTCCCACTTAAAATATGCGTTTTCTCATCTAGATTATTATTATTTATAGAAGGATATTCCTTGTGGTAACAATTACACTATTGTAACGAGTTTTTTTGATTACTATACTCTATGACCCTTTTGTTTTGTATATTTAGTCACATGCCCTAAATTTTAAGGTCAATCTATATTATTCTTTGACCTTTAATAAAAGGTGTTATGCTTTTAGAGGTAACAATAAGATAGCTTTTACTGTTTTCATTGGGGGGTTAATTAAGTTTCTCAATAATTAATTTTTTATATTTATAATCAGTACTAAAAGAACCTTTTTCGTTCCATATAGTATCCGTGACTTTTATGTATAGAATATTGTCATTCCAAACCAAATCCCAAATAATCCATTTTTCTGTTTCGAAACAAAAATTATGCTCTATATGATCATGATTAATCTTATATAAGTCTATAATTGATTTTGATCCTTCATAATCTAAATAAAAGGTAGTAAAATGCGTTTTTGCCTTATTTATATAGGGTATTCCTTGTAAAGTAATGGTATTATTTTTGTTATCCTGAATTTTAACCTCGCTATCTTCATAAGATGAAACTGTAATAATATCCTTATTCAAGGGCTTCCAATAACCATAATAGTCATGAATTTTCATGGATTCGTTATCGTTCAAATTATTTATATAGGTTTTATTATTCACTTTTAGGTATGATTCTGTTTTTATGAATCTTTTATCATTTTTTTCAATCATTGGGTCATAAATTTTTTTCATATGACGGAATTCTTCTGCGCTGCTTTTTTCTTCTATAAAGTTTATTGAAAACTTTTTTAGATTATTAGCTTCACTATTTGTTGTATAACTACCTACCAGAAATAAAAAAATAGATAAGAAAAGGTGTTTTATCATTTTGTTTTAACGCTATGTAATTTGGGGTATATTGGTGATTTATCTTTGTGTATGCGGGGAAACATGGTCGCTGCCGACAATTTCACTGTCCACAAAAAAATAGGCAATTTCTTTTTCAGCTGATGATAATGAGTCAGAACCATGAACGGCATTTTCAGTTACGTTGTCAGCAAAATCTGCACGTAATGTGCCTGTAGGGGCTTTTGATAAATCCGTTGGGCCCATAAGATCACGATAACGTTTGATAGCATTTTCACCCTCTAATACTTGTACTATAATCGGACCAGAAATCATAAATTTAATTAAGTTATTGAAAAACGGTTTTCCTTGATGTTCGGCATAGAAACCTTCTGCTTGTGTTTGGGTCAATTTAAGCATTTTTATTGCAATGATATTAAGATTTGCTTGAGTTATTCGAGTTTCTATTTCGCCCATTAAATGTTTTTTTATGGCATTGGGTTTAATAATTGATAAAGTACGTTCAATAGCCATTGTGCGTTATCCTTGTTAATCTGAAGTAAATTGGATTCGTGTTATTTGTCCACTTTCATCGAGTAATAATAATCGATGTTGTCCTTTTTTAACGATTGTTAATGCGATTTTATCATTATCAGTTGATTGGGCAACAAGTTCTCCATCTAGAAACCACCATTTTTCGCCCACTCCACCTTCGGCAAACAGTTCGATATTTATTTGATTTTGTCCCGGTAGCGATTTAACAAATTGCTGGTTTTTCAATCCGATAATCGTTAGTGTAGAAAAAATATTTTTTTCCATTATAGGACAATCTTTATCGATTGGTGGAATAAGTGAATTTCTTCGCTCTTTCGGTAATAACCAGTTTTCCAGTGCTATAGGCCAAAGTGCTATTGTTTTTTTCTGAGCACCAGCACAATCAGGCGCAACACGTTTTCCTTGATCATTAATCCATACATTTATCCAACCAGTGCGATAAATAGTTTTAAGTTCATTTAATGAATTTTGCGTTGGTGGAATCATGTTATTTAATACCCAAGCCGTTTTTTGACGGTGACAATTATCATCTGTTACAGGTAATATTTGTCCAGTAGGCCAACATATTTTTTCTGATGTGACCGAGTCCGGTTTAACCGAAATTGGTAACGGTCGATTAATTCGATTTTCTTTATTTAATAATATTGAGTTTACTTGTTGCAAAATTGGGGTAGCGGTAATTGCACCATATTGACCTATTACTGGTGTTCCGTCAGGACGACCAACCCATACTCCAATTAAGTAACGAGGATTGATGCCGACAGCCCATGCGTCTCGATATCCATAGCTGGTGCCTGTTTTATAATAAACGCGATTATTATTAATAAGCATTTGTTTTGTGATCCATGCACTACCCTCAGAAATAAACGGTTGATTAATGATAGGTTCATTTTGAGTAAATCTTAAAGGGCTAACTTCACCTTGACGAGCAAAGGCACTGTAAGCACTCACTAAATTATCCATTCTTAACGAAGCCCCACCTAAAATATAAGCGATATTAGGATTGTTGCCTTGTGAAATCAATGGCAACCCCACGCTAAAAAGTTTAGCTGCAAATCGTTTTGGACCATAGAGTTCAATAAGTTGTACTGCCGGAAGATTAAGGGATTTTCGCAGTGCATTTGAGGCGCTGACGGGCCCGTTAAAATCTTCGTCAAAATTAGTGGGTCGATAATCAGTACTTATACGCGGCACATCTTGCAGTAAAGATTCAGAATGAATCATTCCATCATCAATCGCAAAAGCATAGATAAAGGGTTTTAATGTTGAGCCTGGTGATCGTAGTGCTTTAATCATATCAATCTGTCCAAAGCGTTCTTTATCATTAAAATCCGCTGATCCTAAATATGCTTTCACCGTCATATCAGTATGATCGACAACTAATATCGCAAGCGATGTTTTAGGGGGTAACTGTTTTTTGCGGTTTAATACCATATCTTCAAGATGATATTGAAGTGAAGGATCAATAGTTGAATGAATAATTTCATCATTAGGATATTGCTGCTTTAAACGATAAGATAGCAATGGGGCAAGTTGTGGGGATTTGCGAGGATGTACCCACACTTCATCTTGCTTAACTTGCTCAATAATTGCAGGTGTCCAGACATGATATGTTGCTAGGCGATCCAAGACTTTGTCGCGTGCTTGTTTAGCTCGTTCTGGGTATTTATCCGGTCTTAATCGGCTTGGCGCTTGGGGTAAAACCGCTAATAAAGCAGCTTCGCTACGAGTTAACGCACTGGGTTTTTTACCAAAATATGACCAGCTCGCAGCACCAATACCTTCTATTGTTCCCCCATAAGGAGCATGGTTAATATATAGCGTGAGTATTTCTTTTTTACTGTAATGCAGTTCAAGTTGTAAAGTTCGAAATATTTGCTTTAATTTACCTGAAAGCGTTCGTTCATGAGGATAGAGTAATCTGGCAACTTGCATTGATATTGTACTACCACCAGATATAATTCTATCATTATTGATATTTTGCCAAGCAGCACGAAGCAAAGAAAAAGGGTTTATCCCAACATGTTCATAAAAATAGCGATCTTCGTAATTTAATAAAACATCCAGATAATAATCAGGGACTTCATCGAGTTTTACGGAATAACGCCAAATACCATTTTCATCAGCAAATCGCCACAAGGGTGTTCCGTCTTGCGCAACTATTGTTTGAGTAGGTTTATTTTTTGAAATTGATATGGGAAAAAGGTAATCAGCGATGAGAAACATAATTAACCCAAAAAATCCGAAAATGAATAGCCAAATAAGAAGTTTAAAAAGGCGTTTTATTATCTTCATTGTCATTATCTAATTTCAGGAGTTAACAGAGATTTTTACACAAAAAACACCGCCAATTTTATTTGGCGGATGTTTTAAAGATTATTAATTTAATGAGTTTATACTACTAATCATTTTTAATTTTAGGTTGAAATATTGTCATCATATCTAGTGTTTGACCAATCGCAAATCTTTCCGGACGATACATTGATTCAACAAATGGTGAAGGCACCATATAGCTACCTGGCGTTACTGCTCTAACTAAATAAGCCATACGTTCACCGTACAAATTTCTGCCGATATAATTTTGGATATCAACAGCCGCTACGTACCTATCATCACGATATTGCTGATAACGAATATGACTACTATCTTGATTATTGAGTAAATTGGCTAACCCAGGAATAGAATCTAAACTGACATTACTGCCTATAAGATTTTGATTTTCCAATTCTAATCCAGCAGGTAAGAAATCAACAATTAACGCATCTTGAATTCTTTCTCGCGATTTTACATCTAAGATGACAAGCATCATTGTACCCACTTTTACATCTGTAGGAATAATAGGGTTGCCTTTCATATCATAATAACTTCGACTGATCCTTAAGATGTTCCCATTTGATGTTGGTGCAGGTGCTGTTTTAGCATAACCTGATACGGTTAATTTAATATATAGCGGTTTATCATTTTGTGGGTTACTGATAGTTAATCCGTGATTTATATCGTTAAAATTAAAATTACGTTTAAATGACCCACTAGCCGAACTGACTTCATTATTCACTGCTACTTTAAACTTCTGTGTGCTTTTGCTTTGTTCTAACGACCATCCCGCAATAAACAGTGAATTTAATTCTTGCGTTGATAGATAACGTTTGTCACTTAATAAATCAGATAATTTAAATAGATATTCAGTTTGCAAATTCGTACCAATTTTATTTTCAACAAGAATAGCTAATACTAAAGCGTCATCACGAAGTTCACTACCGTAATCACCATAATAATTAATGTCGTTTTCGTAATTTGTATTTTTCACTTCTTCCATCAAAGCTCGATATAATTCTTCATAACCGGTAAGTTTTGCCGTTAATGCTAACTGCATTATAGGTAGTGGAGATAACGCTATGTTGTTGTCTATAATTTTTCGAGATAGATTTTTAATTTCATTACGCATTATCGAAGTAATTTTATCTTGTTTTGCCATTAACATTAACGCATAAGCTTTTATCGAAAGCTCTACATGATCATATCTATCTGAATTTTGATAATAATATCTCATGTTATCAAGAACTGAAGAGGAATAGATATACTCTCCAATTCGTGTCATCGCTGAATTGAGTGCTTTATCATTCACTTGATAACCTCGTTCTTTAGCTTGAAGTAGAAAATCAGTAGCATAGACAGTAAGCCAATATTCCTCATTACTTTCACTACTCCAAAGACCAAAACTACCATTGCTTCTTTGCATTGATAAAATACGAGAAATCCCTAATTGAACATTTTGACGACGTTCTTCATCCGAGTCGGTTTTGATGCCTAATGCAGCTAGCTGTTCACTATTAGCATATAAAGATGGAAATAAGCCACTTGTAGTTTGTTCCAGACATCCATAAGGATACGCAAACAATTCTTTGATATATTGGGCAACATTTAACGGTGGCTGATTAGAAACAATTAATTGAGCGCTAACAGTATTATCAATTAAATTATCTAAATTAGACGGGGATAGCACCCAACTTTCACCTGCATCAATTGCTTCAACATAACTTTTGTAAGTTGCAGAATAGGCAGGCCTGACTCCTAATTTCCATGAACGGTTGATTTTATAATCCGATCCATCATTCAATTTAATTCCTGTTATGGTGACTGTTATGGTTCCTTGACCATAGCCGTAATCAGCAATAATAGGGATTTGAATAATATTTTTCTGCTTTGTATCAAGCTTAAGATTGATAGATTTCGATTCCGTTTGATAAACCAGTCCTGAGGTTGCGACATCAATTTTCATGGTTTGAGTTGTATCAGTCAAATTATGGATATCTAATGCTAATTCAGCACGATCTCCACCTGATATGAATCGAGGAATAGACAATTCAGCAATCACAGGAGAAGCAACAATCATCGCTTGCTCAGCTTTACCAAAGCGGTTGTCATCCCATGCTTGCGCCATTAAACGTAATTCTCCATTAAAATTTGGTAATGCTAACTCAACAATTCCTTCACCATCTTCATTTAATTGGATCGTTTTGAGTTGTTGAGCAACGATGTTTACTTCCGTTAATGGTCTTTTACCGCCTGCGGCTACCGCATCACCACCAAAACTCATTTTAATGTTTCGTCCTTTTGCCTCAATTAACTTGCCGTATACGTCATACTGATCAACATCATATCGTTTACGTCCTAAAAATGAGGTATAAGGATCGGGCGTTGCAAAATTAGTTATATTCAACACGCCTGCATCTACCGCAGAAACTAAAACTGTTACGGTCTGATCTTTATTAATTGCTTGTTTATCCATTCTTATTTTAATTGGAATGGTTTTTTCTGGCTCGGTTTTATTCGGTGCGTCAATCTGGATATTTAATTGACGATTTGACGTGTCTAACGGTAAATAAAGCAGACCAACCGCCCGTTTAACCGTTTGTACTTCAGCATTCGTCGATGGTCGGATAATCATTGCATTTATATAAATATCGTGACGTTTCCAATCATTAATTGGGATTTCAACTTCAAGACCTTCATCGTCAACGGTAATTTCTTTTTTCCATAATGTTCCTTCGTTGGTTTCAAGTGATATGTAACCTGAACCGGCAGCCGGCGCTTGTACGTGTACTTTTGCTGTATCACCAACCGAATAAAATGCTTTGTCTATACTCAATTTTACCTGATCTGGACGCAAATTATTTGTACCTTGAGTATTATCTTCCCAGTCATAGCCAGCCCAAAAACGAATGTTACTTACTACATTGGTATTTGGATCCACAATTTCCATTCGATATGCCCCATAATCATCAGGTTGATAGCTGACTTTAGCTGTAGCGTTTTCATCAATGGAAATCCTATTTTCTGAAACAACAAACTCTTTTAAAGTTGAATGTTGCTCCCAACCACTTCCATCAGACCAAGACCAATAATAATTTCGACGCTCACGCACTACACGGGCTATTAAATTATTAGTAGCGAGTTTTTCACCTTGCTTATTCACGTAAGCAACTTCAAACTCAGCTAATGCGCCAATGTCAACAGTTGGACGCTCACTATAAGTATCCATCTGCCAATTGTAATAAGGTTCGTCGCTAAATAAAGTACGTAAAGCGGGAAGTTGATTTGCTGGCCAAATATCTTGAGTTGCATAACGAGTAACTGGTCTTCCACCCGAATCCAATAAACTTATATTTGTCACGATTCTAATAGGTTTTTTTACACGAGCCCACTGATCTGCACTAAGCTTGATTTCTGTTTTACCATTATTATCCAAAGTTTCATCAATTTCGGACAACTCAGTATAATCTGTCTCACCTTGAACATTTCCGATTTTAAAATCATTTAATCCCTGAACAGTTCTTAAATTTTTATAATAGTTCCTACCATTCAATTTATTCCCAGAAGCGGGTGCACCATAGAGATACCAACCTTTTATACTAAATTCCACGTCTTGATCAAATGATATAGGTTCATTAGAAGGCGCTTTGATTTCCATTGCCATTCTTTCGGGCAGGAACTCTTCTACTTTAAAATAAGAAAAACGATAGTTGTCATCACCGACATTAATACGAAGTGACCATTTACCTGTTGGCGCATCATTTGGTATCGTGAACTCAACTTGATATAAACCATGCGTGTCTGGTTCTTTTTTTACGTAACCACTTGCTATAACATTATCGTCAGAAGAGAGCACCTCAACCATGATTGGTTGATCAGGTAATTGTTGTCCGTCAGCATCACGTAATAATGCGTTAAAATAAACCTTTTCACCGGGACGATATAAATCGCGAGGCCCAAAAATAAATAATTGTTTTGAATAAAAAGTTGAACCAGATAGATTAAAGTCCGTTAAATTTAGGGCATTACGATTAATGGTGACAAATGAAGTCTGGCTTCCATCATCGGCTGTTAATAAAGAATAATTAGATCCTTCTGGTAATGTGATCTCAGCAAAACCTTCATTATTCGTTTGGAATGAAAGGGTATTACAATTATTATTGTTGTCATTTGAGGAATTAACACAAAGTAGCGATAAATTTATGTTTGGTAACGGTTTGCCATTATCTAATCCATGAGTCATCACCAATAATTTACCATTGTTGTAAGCATGAATAGCTATCCCAATATTACTGATTGAAAATAATGTGGCAGGCAATTCATCATTATAAGATCCAGCTTTATCCATTATTGCAAGATAAATGCCTTCTTTATTTATTTCTGAAAACTTAGATAAATCCAGTAATAATGTTTCTTGAGTATTTGGTTTAGGATTCAGATCAAACCTTGAAGAAAAAGATAAATCCATATATTCTTCAAAATTTTGTGAACGCCAAGTATAATAACGGTTTATAAATCCGTAATTCGTAATAAATTTAGCTAACTTTTCTGGTTTGATTCGATAAAAATTTATATCGACTTTATCAATATTCAGTGTCGTAACCGGTAAACCATTCATGGATTTGCTGGGTAATAATACTCCACTACTTGAAAAAGCGATAAAAGGCTCACGATTTTGGGTATTAATTTCAATTTGATATACTGAGGATAAACTCTTATCATTGATAGCAGATAGCATTTTATCAATGGTCAAAGTTAACTTACGATTCGGTTCAAGGAATCGATGCCTTAATTCCAAACCGTTATTTGAAAGCTCCCATGCGCCATCAACCGTTCCTTTTTCCTTATCGACAAGTCTTAGAAGATTGGAAAAATTGAGTTTAGGGTTAACCGGAACAGAAAACGTAACAACTAAAGTACTCGAACCATCAAGTATCATTTCTGAGGTATCAAGGACAGTAAAAGGGTTATTTTTATATTTTTCTTTTAACTCAGGAGTAACAGTAAATATACTTTGAGTTTGATTATTTTGATTCGAATTAATCTTTGAAGTATTGTCATTGACAGATTGAGCTGTTGTCTGACTATCTTTGTTTTCATTAGCTATCGATGAAGATTTATTATTATTATCACAACCGATTAAAACCAAAATTAAGCTCAACACGCTTAACCCTTTAATAAAGCTCATTATTTTTCACCTATTTTCTATTCCAAATATTACATTATCAACATTTTTCGATTATCTATATTATGCACTGCCTAAAAACGTTTGGCAAAAGTTGTTTTTAAAGACAAAGCCACTCCTTCGACTATGTCTGATAAAAAAATTATCTTTTATTAAAACATATTGTTAATAGAAATCATTGCCATTAGATGAAGAGACAAAACTCATTTATTCATGAAAATAAATGAGTTTTGTAAATAGTGGAAGGCGCTTCGTTACAAAAGCGAACAAAATTATGAATTGGCGCTAGCTAACGTCATTAATCTTTTCATTAAAAAATTTAAAATAACACCATAAAGGGGTAAGAAGAATAATCCACAAATTAAAATTTTAAAGCTATAGTCAATCGAGGCTATTTCGATCCAATGATTCGCCATAAATTCGTCGTTACTTTGATAAAAGGCAATAGCAAAAAAGACAATAGTATCAATACCATTACCTAATACCGCTGACGCCGAAGGCGCAACCCACCACGCTTTATTTTTTCGTAAATAATTAAACACGGTAATATCCATCAGTTGCCCAACCAAATAAGCAGCAAAACTGGCTAATGCAATACGAAAGACAAAACTGTTAAAATCACACAACGCTGAAAATCCCATCCAATGCCCTTCGAAAAATACAACCGAAATAGAATAAGAAAACAGTAAGGCCGGTATCATGACAACAAAGATAATTTTTCTGGCAAGGCTGGCACCAAATACCCGAATGGTTAAATCGGTGGTTAAAAAGATAAATGGAAAGGTAAATGCTCCCCATGTGGTATGAAAACCGAAGATATCAAACGGGATTTGTACCAAATAATTGCTTGATGCAATAACTAAGATATGAAAAAAAGAGAGCCAACAAAGTGCTTTACGCTGCTGAGCTGGAGTAAATTTTTTCTGTAATGAGTCTGAGTGAATATTCAAATACATATTCGTTTCCTTTTTTGAATGGGGTGAGAGAACCCATGATGTTTAACATAAAAATAATGTAATTAAGGTTAAAAATGTCGGATTACCTGAATTTAATTACATCGATATTTAATATTGTTAACTTGTTATACAAAAATACTTTTTATACAAAATAATCGTTGATGATTTGCCTGCGTCCATTTAACCGCCAGACACGACTATTTTGTGACATCGGTTAAATATTGATTTAACCCTTTTTCACGTAGCTCACAACTTGGGCACTGACCACATCCGCCGTCAACCCCGTAATAACAAGTGTGAGTGTGTTGTCGAATATAATCAAGATAACCGAGTTTATCAGCCATTTCCCATGTTTGCGCTTTAGTCAGATACATTAAAGGGGTGATGATGTTAAACGTGTAATCCAAGGCTAAATTCATCGATACATTCATGGATTTAATAAAGATATCTCGACAATCCGGATAACCACTAAAATCAGTTTCACATACGCCAATAATAATATCTTGAATAGCGTGTTGTTTGGCATAACACCCCGCTAACAATAAAAATAGCATATTACGCCCGTCAACAAAGGTATTCGGATAATTCCCTTCTTGAGCGGCTTTGATTTCTTGTGAGTCATCAATCAAGGCATTATTGGTCGTTTGTTTGATCACTGAAGTATCAATGAGGGTTTGCTTTACACCAAGGTCGTCAGCAATCCATTTGGCTTTTTCAAGCTCAATGGCATGTCGTTGACCGTATTGAAAGCTGATTGTTTCAACGTTTTCACGTCCATAATCAGCAATGGCTTGCAGCAGGCAAGTGGTCGAATCTTGCCCACCCGAAAATATCACAAGTGCTTTACGATGTTGCATTAAAAAATTCCTGTTAGGCTGATGAGATTAGCGATTATCGACTTTTTCAGGATAAAGATCGTGATTAGCTAAACGATTAAGCGCAATTTGTTCCCAGTGAGTACCGGTTTTACCGTAATTAGCATAAGGATCAATAGAAATACCACCTCGAGGCGTAAACTTACCCCAGACTTCGATGTATTTGGGATCCATTAATTTAATCAGATCTTTCATGATGATATTAATGCAATCTTCATGATAATCACCATGATTACGGAAGCTGAACATATAAAGCTTAAGTGATTTACTTTCGACCATTTTGATATTCGGTACATACGAAATGTAGATCGTTGCAAAATCAGGTTGACCGGTGATAGGACAAAGACTGGTAAATTCCGGACAATTGAATTTTACAAAATAGTCATTATCAGGATGTTTATTATCAAAGGTTTCCAGAATTTCTGGACAATAAGTTGTAGGATAGCGAACAGACTGATCGCCTAGTAGTGTAACGTTACTCATAATTTTCCTTAGTTTTTTTGCGTGGGAGGTTTACGAACCACGTGATAAGGCGCACACCTTACCTTTTTTTGTGATAAAAGTCTAGCCTATTGCTTAATCACTTAGCATAACGGCGTTAAACGCTAAGTTAACTTAATTTGCTTGAAAATAGGGTCATTTTGGTTAGACAATAGCAATGCGTGTTGAATAAGAAAGTTGTCATCATCAACGGGATAACTCACAACGTTATCACTATTTTGATGATGACAAATTTGGAGGATAATCTTAATAAAAGCTAAAAATTAAGATTTATTTCGATTTCACTGCTTTGTAGAAGTTGTCCAATTTATCTTTAGCTTCCGCAAGTTCTTTTTCAGCATCATTTAATTTTGCGGTTTTTTCGGCAATTTTTTGGTTATCACCTTTGAGTTTTGCCTCTGCTAAATCTTTTTGCCTTTCTGCCACTTTTTCAGTCTTATCAGTAATATTCTTTTTGTATTCGGCTTCTAAATTATCATCTTTACAATGCATTTTGACATTTAACAATGCTTTTTCTAATCCTTGAACACGTTCAACATTATCTGTTTTTTGAGCTTCAGTAATTTGTGCTTCAATTGCCTCTTTTTTGCCGGCACAGGTTTGCCCTTCATGATCAT
The DNA here is from genome assembly GCF_046635725.1 of Gilliamella sp. CG22. Lineage (NCBI taxonomy): Bacteria > Pseudomonadati > Pseudomonadota > Gammaproteobacteria > Orbales > Orbaceae > Gilliamella > Gilliamella sp. CG22. The sequence continues at coordinate 331,623 of NZ_JBIDFK010000002.1, read as the reverse complement.
CAACGTTTGCGGCACAAACACCTAATGTAAGGGTTGTTAAAAAAGAAAGCAGTGTTAATTTACTTACAGACGACTTAATTGTTGATTTCATAATAATTCCTCTTAAGTTTATTTTCTTAATTGAACACAATCGACTTTATGGTTTTTGCCTTTCGTTAATATTAAACTTGCTCGCTCTCTTGTCGGTAAAATGTTTTCGATCAAATTTAATTCATTGATTTCTCGCCAAAGACGATTAGCGATATTTATCGCTTCTTGCTCTGGAAGCTGTGAATAGTGATTAAAATATGAGTTAGGATCACTAAAGGCGCCAGCTCGAAATTTTAAAAAACGATTCACATACCAATCATGTAGAAGCGACAAATCTGCATCAACATAGATCGAAAAATCAACATAATCTGAAACAAAGACTCGGTTGGTATTTTGTGTAAAATTTAAGGTTCCTTGTAATACGTTTAATCCTTCTAAAATGAGAATATCAGGACTATCTATAACGATTTCTTCATTATCAACAATATCATAAACCAGATGTGAATAGACGGGTGCTTTAACTTGAGATTGACCTGATTTTACATCAGCAACAAAATTGATCAACCTTTTAATATCATAAGATTGTGGAAAGCCTTTTTTGTTCATCATGCCACGCTCTTCAAGATATTTATTAGGATATAAAAAACCATCCGTGGTGACTAATGCAACTTTTCGATGTTCAGGCCAACGACTTAATAGTGCTTGTAAAACACGTGCAGTCGTACTTTTACCTACTGCTACACTCCCTGCTATACCGATAACGTAAGGGATTTTTTGGGTTTTACCTAAAAATTTAGCAAGAACAGCCTGACGGCTAAAACTATTATTAATATAATAGTTGAGCAATCGGGATAAGGGTAAGTAAATTTCGCTGACTTCATCTATGGACAAATCTTCATTAATCCCTTGCAATGAGGTCAGTTCTTCAGGGGTTAATGTCATGGGTTCAGCATTACGCAAACTAGCCCATTCTTGGCGGCTAAATTGCATATAGGGACTAAGATGATTTTTCATCATGTCGTGTTCTCAAATTCCATCTATTTAAATTGATTGGGTTAAGATTATACATAAATCTTAACTTTTACAATCATAAATTAGCATTAATGCATGATCGTAGCTATATTGAAGACTTACTGATAAAATAGCCTAAATAAATATTTGTCCTAATATTAAACAGAGATTATATGTTAAAAACCAAATCGAAACAAAAACCGAAAAAAACCCGTCAAGAGATTAATGAAGAATCTTGGGCACTCAAGCGAAAACGCAAACATAAAGGCTTACCAAGTGGTTCTCGTTTCAATAATGAAACCAAAAAAAATAAACCAACTGCTAAAACCGTTAAAGATCCGCGCATTGGTAGTAAAAAACCGATTTCGTTAATTGTTGATGAATCAGTGAAATCGACCAATAAAATCAAACAACCGAAAACGCAAAAATTAGTTTTATCACCCGAGCAAGAATTGGAACAACTGGAAAACGATCCTAAATTAGAGCAATTACTTGATTTAGTCGAAAGTGGAAGCCAATTAACAAAAGAGCAACAAACATATCTCGATACTAAATTAAATCGTATCGATGAATTGATGCAGCAACTCGGTTATAGTGTTGATGATTTTGAAGATGAAGAAGAGAAACAAGAAGATATTGTAAGTTTATTGAAACGTAATTGACGTCATATCTGAACAAATTTACATTAATTTATTGTGATATATAATGCAATGAATTTGTGATAGTTTGGCTGTTAAAATATCAACATCAATCTGTTCCGTCGACTGAATGTACAATCAAATATTCAATAATGAGAGCCAATCATTATGCCTATGTTAATCATGCTTAGTTTATATATTGGACTATTTATTTGTACTTTACTCTATCTTCGAAAAACGAATCGGATTAAATTTCGTGTTAAGGCAAAACAGAAAACGATTTTAAAAGGTCATGGAAAAAGTCATGTCAAAGACAAAATTAGACGAAAATAATAGCTTAGCAGAAGCACAATTGTGGGATCAAAGTTTAATTGAAAAATACAATTATTCAGGCCCACGCTATACTTCTTATCCTACTGCGTTAGAGTTTAATGAAAATTTTAGCCAACAAGACTTTATCTTGTCCGCCACCCGCTTTGCGGATAGACCTTTATCGCTTTATGTTCATATCCCATTTTGCCATAAACTTTGTTATTTTTGTGGGTGTAATAAACTGGTTACCCGACAAACCCAAAAAGTCACCCAATACTTAGATATACTGGAACGGGAAATAGCTTCACGTTCTCAGTTATTTAAAGATCGCACCGTCACTCAAATGCATTGGGGAGGCGGTACACCGACTTTTTTAACGCATGACGAGATTACTCGACTAATTACCTCGTTAAAAAAGCACTTCCATTTTGATACCCACGCTGAACTTTCAATCGAAATCGATCCAAGGGAAATTACCCCACAAACTATCGATCATCTAGCCAACTTGGGCTTTAATCGATTAAGTATGGGGATTCAGGATTTTAATCATGAAATACAGAATTTAATCAATCGTGAACAAGATGAACAACTCATTCGATCCTTGATCCTTCAAGCAAGAAAAAACCGTTTTCATTCTATCAGTTTAGATCTTATTTATGGATTACCTAAACAAACGGTTGACAGTTTTACCGAAACATTGGATAAAGTGATTGATATCTCACCCGATCGTTTAAGTGTCTTTAATTATGCCCATTTACCTAGCCGATTTGCAGCACAACGCAAAATTAAAGACCACGATTTACCTAATGCTCATGCAAAATTACAGATTTTACAGACCAGTATTCAAAAATTAACCCAAGCAGGGTATCGCTTTATTGGTATGGATCATTTTGCAAAACCGACTGACGAACTGGCAATTGCCCAGCAGCAAAATAAATTACATCGAAATTTCCAAGGTTATACCACCCAAGGAGAGGCAGATTTATTAGGGCTTGGCGTATCAGCAATTAGTATGCTGGGTGATAGTTATGCACAAAATCAGAAAGATCTTAAACTTTATCAACAACAAGTTGAATTAAGTGGTAATGGTTTATGGAAAGGGTTTTCCTTAAAGGAAGATGATAAAATTCGTCGTGATGTGATAAAACAGCTTATTTGTCATTTCTATTTAGATAAACAAGCGATTGAACAGCAGTATCAAATCCGATTCGATCACTACTTTAACGAAGATTTAACCTTGCTTGACCCATTAGTCAAAGATGGATTAGTCACAGTAACAGACGATGCCATTATCGTTAATCCTAAAGGTCATTTGCTTATCCGTAATATTTGCATGTGTTTTGATAGCTATATGAGACAACAAGCACGGCAACAGCAGTTTTCAAGGGTGATTTAGTCACTAGTCAAACCGCCCTCTTTCGATGATGTATTAAAGGCAAAGTTACGGTAAAAACCGTAACTTTTTTTCTTGTGTGGAATTATCAGTTAATGACAAGCTAAATAAACTCTAAATTTGGTTGTTTGTGCAATGACTTCAACACTTTTGAAGGTTTCGTCTAAAATAGCTTGATAAGGTAAAAATGAGTTTGCCACAATACAAAGGTAACCATTTAGTTTTAAGTGTTTTTTCGCTTCTTTAATCAGTGTGTTTACTGCCGTATAACTGGTTTCTTTACCGTCATGAAAAGGGGGGTTAGACACAATAAGATGATATTTATCATTAATATTTGAAAATACATCGCTGGCAACAACTGTTGCATCAATATGATTGGCAATTAACGTAGCTTTACTTGATTCAATGGCAGCAACGCTAACATCAGACAAAGTAAGATTGATTTCAGGATACAATTTACCCAATACGGTTGATAACACTCCTGCTCCGCATCCTACATCTAATACATTACCTTTAATAATATCAGCATGATCAACTAATGCATTTAATAGCAGTTCACTTCCGGCATCTAATCCTTTTTGACTAAATACGCCCGGTAAACTCTTAATCTCAATATCTTGATCTTCAATGGATAAATGATAATTTAACCACCATTCACTAAGATCAAATGCCAAACGACTTTCAGCTTGAAAATGATACAAACCACAACGCCTTGCGCTGTCAATTTTTTGGATGACACCAAAATCAGCGAGAAGCGACTCAACACTTTTCACCCCCGTTCGATTTTCACCAACAATAAAGATATCACTATCTTTTGGCATATTATTTAATAGATAAGAGAGCTGAAATTGGGCTTCGCTTTTTGTTTTTGGCCAATAATAGATTAACGTATCCATGCCGTTATAAAAATCTTTATCAGGCAGAAGAGAAAAATCGATTTCAGTGCCCTTGCGACTATTTTTTAGACGCAAATAGGTATGAAATTGTGAGCAGTGAATTTTAACTTGATTAGTCGCAATAACAATAGGATAACTATCTTGAATATCACCAGCAATAATAACTTTTTTATCGCTAAAAAATGTTTGATGACGTTCAAGTACTTGACTTGCAGGAGTAAAAGCGGATGTTGCCATAATGCCTCAATGAAAAACCTTTATAAATTGATGCGATGATTATACAATTAACCATCTTTAATCTCTAATAAAAACCGAATGTCGATAATGTCAAAACGTGATTGGTACTTACAACAATGCAATATTACGCAATATGTGTTGCGTAAAGCAAATGTTTTTAAAGGTGAAGTGGTAAACCATATTGACGATGAAATTCGTTTAATTGTTGTCGCTGAGCAAAAACCCACGCAAAAAATTTATTTTGATATTTTAAATGCCATTCGCCTTAATCAAGAGCAGGTACTTTTTTTAACGCCTTCACAATTAATCATCCCCTCCGATGATATTGATAAGGTTATATGGTTTATTGACATAAATCCTGATGAATCTTGGAAACGTGCATTAACGATTCAAACAACGGATTTAATTTCTTTAGCTAAAGCTCCACAACAAAAACGCCAACTTTGGCAACAATTATGCGAATATGAAAACTATTTCCACCCTGACCGACAATGATTTACCCGATGCTTTTGAGTTAGAACAACAATGCCACTTGATTCCTTGGTCAAAGCAGACGTTCTATTCAAATCAAGGCGATCATTATTACAATCTTAAATTGACTATCGATAACCGTATAGTTGGTTTTTGTATTTGTCAAATGGTTGCAGACGAAGCTAATTTGTTCAATATCGCTATTCATCCAAAATACCGACAACAAGGGCTTGCTAAGGCGTTACTGAATCATTTAATTGATCACCTGACTAGCATCGATCACCCGATTGCGATTTCCACATTGTGGTTAGAAGTAAGAAGATCAAATACACCCGCAATCGAACTTTATCATTCCCTTGGTTTTAACCAAATTACCGTTAGGAAAAACTATTATCCAACAACCAATGGCAAACACGAAGATGCAATTATTATGGCTTACACATTAACCTTATCATAACGATAAATTACAGAAGGAATAATCAATGATAGCTAATCGGGCTCTACTTTTTGTCAATGGTGAACCGCCACATCACTTTCCAAGTGATTTAACCGGCTATCATTATGTTGCTTGTACTGACGGCGCTTATCATAATTACTTAGCCTCAACCGCTATCATACCGGATTTTATTATTGGCGATTTAGACAGTTACCATCACACTATGGCTGTGCCAGACAAAATTCAAATAATACAAACTCCCGATCAAAATAAAACTGACTTTGAGAAAGCTATCATTTTTTTAGCAGATAAAGGGATTCAACACTTTGATATTTATGGGGCAACTGGACATGCTAGCGACCATTTTTTAGGTAATTTATCGGTAGCGTTGCAGTATCATTCACAATATCAAATCACTTTTTATGATAATTACGGCCACTTCTTTTTTGCCAAAAACTATCAAGAAATCGTTAATATCAACAATCATATAGTCTCTTTTATGCCATTTTGTGAAGTGACGGACTTGACCATTACAGGCGTGCAGTATCCTTTAGTCAATCAAACGCTCACTTTTGGGAAATTTATTAGCGTACGCAATAAAGCCATATCAGATTTAGTTAAAATTACTTTTCAACAAGGTAATTTAATCATTTTCATTGAAGATTTTAGTAGTAAACATTGACGGCGTGATTTACAATAATTTACAATATCATTATACTTTTTTAATAAAAAGATTACCAAAAGGACATCACCATGCTTTTAAAAAAACTTTCTGTGCTTGTGAGTACATTATTGATATCTTGCATGGCTTTTTCTGCTCAAAATCAACAAGATATCAATAAAACTGACAAAATAATGAAAGCTTTTTTAGCATGTGATAATCAATTTTTTAAGCAACTCGCTTTATACAAAGATGATTTTAATCAATATGTTGACTTAGCCACTGCCGATAATGTGACCTATATTCCTGTCGAATCTATCGAAAGTCATGATAAAAACAAAGTGATGTTTAAAAAACCGTTTCAATATCGTGGGTTAACCATTTCGGGTTATCAAAATGTCTACCTTACCACCACCGCATCAGGCCAATTTTATTACTGGGGATTTATTGTTGATAATGCCATTGACGATGTAAAAAACGCATTAGATACTCTCCATTGGTCTAAATTCAATGCACAAATTTATACTGCAAATACTAAAATTTTTGATACCCAATCTCATTCTCCTAATTGGCAGGATAATCCTTATTCTATAGACGGTGTGCTTCCTAAAATTGGCACTATTGAAAAATCACTTTATTTAGAACCGATTTCTGACAAACAAAGCTTGTTGTCGTGCTCAATTCAAGGTGATGTAGACAAACAGATTCTTTATGTTACAAGACCAGATATAAAACCAATTTTGAAAAAAATGGAACTTGAACGTAAACAGAAGTTAAAACTAGATAATAAACAGAAAGAAATAGAACAAAAAAGACAATTTCAACCTCAAGTTAAGCCTAACCAAAGCTTAAAAAATAATTAAAAAATGGAGATGAAATTTAATGAAAAAATTAGGAATACTGTTATTTCTTTTTTCTTTTTCTGTATTAAGCCTTCAGGGAGTAACAAAAAATAAAACGGAGGTGAATAAAGTTGACTTTAATAAAGAGTATCAAAAATTAAAAGACGCCAGTATTGGAGAGCAATTTATTTCAATCAATAAAAGTTATGAAAGAGATTCGGTCGGTTACACTTTTATAGATAAAAATTCGGTCAGATTGCATCCGTATAATAAAAACATTCGTCAATTTAATAAAGTAACTAATTATATACCTTCTCTTAACTATGAACAGATTAATGGGAATAAAGTACCTTATCATTCAATGGTTATCCAAGAATTTGCGAATTGCGATAAAATGGAAATTGCCGAAGGCAAGATACAAATTTATGCAAACTATTTTGGTGACGGTAAATTGATTTCTGAAAATCAGTTAGTAAACCGTTGGGTTGCAACCAATCCAGGAACTGATATGCGGGTGTTACTGGTTATTGCCTGCTCGTTACCCCTTGTGAATTAGTCACAAACTTTGTGCATTGCATTTAGGCGTACGGTAGCGAAAAATAGACGTTTATGCTAATATTCTGGCATTATTTTTAACGAATTGATGACAATGAAATGAATATTACGCAATTTCACATTCTAACAGAACAATTATTTAATAGTGTTGAACTTTTTTTAGATAACTACGCTCAAGAACATGATGTCGATATTGATTATGAAACTAATGGTAATGTGATTACAATCAGCTTTCCAAATGGCAGCAAAATCATTGTCAATACTCAAGAGCCGCTTTATCAAGTTTGGTTAGCAACCTCAAAACAGGGTTATCATTTTGATTATCATGATCAGCAGTGGATATGTAACCGAAGTGATCAAACCTTTGACACGATTTTTTCTGAAGCAGTAAAAGAACAAGCAAGCTAATTAAATAAGCAGTTAAAAAAGGGATCTTACAATACTTTATTAAGATCCCTTTTCAGGTTCAAACAATATTCATTTTTTTGCAGGTATAATCAAAGTAGGGTTAAATTGGCTAATTTAATCACTAACCATTTGATTCCTTCGTTAACAAATGCGATTTGAACGCGTCGATGATCCCCTTCACCATCAAGATTGATTATTGTGCCTTCACCAAAACGATGATGTTTAACTTTTCTGCCTAATGTATAACCATCACTTTCACGACTTTTATCCAGATAAGATTGTCTACGATTTTGCTGAAATTGCTTTTCTTGACTTAGATTATCTAATTTGCCTTCAGGAGGCGCAAAGAATCCCCGATAGCTAATTTCGTTTAACCTGTCGACTGGCAATTCAGCTAAAAAGCGAGAAGGTAAATTACGCTCTTCACGACCATAAAGGCGTCTTAACTCGCATAGCGATAAGGTTAAATGCTTGCGTGCTCGTGTTATACCAACATAAGCAAGGCGTCTTTCTTCTTCCATTCTGTCGATTTCTAGTGCTGAACGTTGCGCCGGAAACAGTCCTTCTTCAAGACCGACAATGAAAACATTATCAAATTCAAGTCCTTTTGCGGCATGTAATGTCATCAATTGGACTGAATCTTGTTCTTTTAGCACGTCTCGACTTTCTAACGAAGTATAAGCTAAAAATGATTCAAGCACGGTTAAGGTCTGACCGGTTTCACTATCTTCAATCACGGTATTTTCATTATTACGATAAAACTGTTCAGCCGCCGACACTAACTCTTCAAGATTTTCAAGTCGAGATTGTCCTTTAATGCCTGGCTCTTGCTCATACATTTGTTGAATTCCAGACGATTTTATCAGGATATCGAGTTGTTGATAAAACGGCATTTGCGCAACTTCATCATAAATTGATCCCATAAGTTCAAGAAAACGACTTACTCCAGATCGCTGCCGTTCGGTTAATCCATTCATTTGAATTAACATTAAACACGCATTCCATAATGAAATATTATTTTGTTTGGCTGTTAATCTGATTTTATCAAGGGTCACATTACCAATACCCCGCGTTGGCGTATTCACCGTTGCTTCAAATACCATATCGTTATCGTGATCATGCAAAAGCCGTAAATACGCAAGTGCTAATTTGACTTCTTGCCGCTCATAAAACCGGATCGAACCATAGATCTGGTAAGGTAACCCAGCTTGTAATAACGTGTCTTCAAACAGTCGGGACTGCACATTATTGCGATATAAAATGGCACAACTGGAATATTTTTCACCAGCATCATGATATTTTTTTATCTGCCCAATAACAAATCTGGCTTCATCAATATCATTGAAACCAACATAAAGAGAAATCTTTTCGCCTTCATTGCGATCTGTCCACAAATTCTTACCTAATCGATTCTGATTTTTAGCAATAAGTTGATTAGCGGCATCTAAAATCGTACTGGTTGAACGATAATTTTGCTCTAATCGAATAATTTCAGTTTCGGGAAAATCATGAATAAAGAGTTGTAAATTATCGGCATTTGCACCACGCCAACTATAGATTGATTGGTCATCATCGCCAACAATCATGACATTCGCCGTCGTGCCCGCTAATTTTTTTACTAAAGAATATTGTATATGATTCGTATCTTGGAATTCATCAATTAAAATATTTGAAAAACGATGTTGGCAGTAACTTAATACATCTTTGTCACTGCACAATAATTCATAAGCACGTAAAATAAGCTCCGAAAAATCAACATAGCCTACTCTGTCACAAATCGCTTGATAGTCATTGTAGATAGTCTGCCACATTATCTGTTTAGGATCTTCAGGTATCAAATCTTTAGCGCGTAAGCCTTTCTCTTTTTGATTAGAGATAAAACTTGCACACTCTTTTGCCGACCACTGTTTTTCGTCAATTTTTAATTCACGAAAAATCCGTTTGATCAGACGAATCTGATCTTCCGTATCGATCAATTGAAAATTGGATGGGAGTTTAGCTTGCTGAGAGAACATGCGTAATAAACGATGCGTTAACCCATGAAATGTTCCAACCCACATACCATTAAAATAACCTTCACCAATCAGATGCTGTATACGCTCTTGCATTTCAGCCGCAGCTTTATTGGTGAAAGTGACGGCAAATATGGAATGAGGCGAATAATGTTTTTCCATACAGAGCCATGCAATACGGTGAACTAATACCCGTGTTTTACCACTGCCAGCCCCTGCAAGAACAATAGTGTATTGATTATCAGTGGTCACCGCATCTTTCTGCTCGGTATTGAGGTCGTTTAATAATGATTGTCTGTTTTCCATTATGTTAAAACCTGTTGTCATCATAGCAATTATTGATAGGTTTTGAATTTAAACCTAGTATCAATCAATTCTTTTCAGTTAATCTGTCGTGTTTAGGTTGTCATCAAAAAGGATGTAAAGATAGGCGTTTTTTAAAGCAATTGATGATGATCGTGTAGCTTACTGTCTATTTATACATATTTAAAATAAATTATAGCAGATTATCCAGTTCTGATAAATGATTGATTTCAATATGTGGTAAACATTTGGCATCAGCAAGATGATAAATATCTTGACCATAAATATTAATCCAACAAGCTAATAAACCATTATTTACTGCGCCGTTAACATCTGTTAATAGATTATCACCGATATGTAAAACGTGCTTTGCTGGTACGGCTAACTTGTTAACTGCCAAATCGAATATCTCAGGAAAAGGTTTAGAACGACCATCCGCCCCACCTCGCAGCGAAAATTGAAAGTAATCTCCTAATCCTATTTTATGAATATCCACATTGCCATTTGTGATCACCGCTAAGGGTATTTTACTGGCAAGTGTTGCCAATAATTGATGCGTCGATTCAGTGATTTGCATTTTATGACGCCAAAAGTTAAAGCACGCCATAGATTGCTGAACGATATCATCAATGTTAAATGTGGATACACCCATTTTAAGGAGTAGAGATTTAATCGTTTCGATTCGCCAAATAACCACATCGTGATAGATTTCGGGATTTAGGGCTAATACCTGTTGTTTTTCATTATGAAGATCTGACAAGGTGATATTTTTTAGCTGTTCATGTTGTCTTAAAGACTTGATGATTTCATCTTCAGCTTTTTCAACAATCATGCTGTTGTCATATAACGTATCATCAAGATCAAATGTCATTGCTTGAATGCGGTTAATTGATCGGTAAAAACGCATTACTTTCTTCCTCTTTTTGCTCTTGGATGCGTCGAATCATAAACATCAGATAAGTGTGAAAAATCAAGGTGGGTATAAACTTGAGTTGTAGACAAATCAGCATGCCCGAGTAACTCTTGTACTGCACGCAGATCTCGACTGGATTCTAACATATGCGTTGCAAAAGAGTGACGCAATTTATGCGGATGAACATGTGAACTTAATCCCTGTTTGATCCCCCACTCAGCAAATCTTTTTTCAACATTTCGTGGGGAGATTCGACGACCTAATTTTGATATAAATAAGGCATCATCTTGAGGTTCTAATAAGTTACGCATGGATAACCAGTGTTGGATCCATTTAATCGATTCTCTACCTAATGGTAATTTCCGTTCCTTATTTCCTTTCCCCATTACCCGAATTTCCCCCTCTTTTAGGTTTAATTCACGGCAATTTAGATTCACTAATTCTGACAAACGTAATCCGGATCCATACATAACTTCAAGCATTGCCCGATCACGTACAGATAAAGGATCGTTATATTCAATGTCCAGTAATTGATTTATCTCGTCAATATCAATATTTTTAGGCAGATGTTGACCGATCTTAGGATTTAAAACGCCACGAGCAGGATTTGCGCTGATCAATTGATTTTTGACCATCCAATCACAAAAGCTCCGCAATGCCGATAACCTTAATGACAAGCTTCTTGCTTGTAACCCTGCTTGTTTACTTCTACCAATTAATAAGCGCACCGCGGATGAATCGAGATCTTGCCAGTTAGCAATTTCGACTGTTTTTGCTAATTCAATAATGGCATAGAGTTGTCGACGATAATTAATTTGCGTGTTTAAACTGAGTTGTCTTTCGGATTTTAAGTAGTTTAAAAATTGCTCAACGGGTTGGGTTAATAATGATAGTTGTTCTTGATTAGACTGAATCATCATTAGTCCTTATTTTGTTCGCATAATCCACTTTTCAATCAAGATCGGTAATAACTCACTTATTTTTTCCAACAAGAGTGTCCCTTGACCTGCTTGATAATGATGTGGATTTGCACTGGTAAAAATCAAGATGCCCAAATCACCAAATTTTCCTAATAGCGATAAAGCAACTGATCCAACATAGTTATGTTCCGGTAATAAAAAATCTAATTCCGTCGAATTTAATGTACCTAAATACTGATGGCTATACTGCAAATGACGAACACGAATAAAATCAAATTGTGAAGAATTCAGCGCCAAATAGTGATAATTTGATGGCGCACTAAGTAGCCATTTATCGTCAAAAAGGTAGAGATAAGCGCCGTTCAGTCCCAATGATTTTGCCCATGAATTAAGTGACTGAATTAATTCATTGAGGTCTGAGGTTTGAATCAATTTCAGTTGAAGATCCATCAATTGGCTAAACAACTGCTCATTCGCTGTGGCATGTTCCATTAATAACGTTATTTCAGACTCAAGTTGCTTTATTTTATTTCGTTGCCTTGCCATGTGCCATTCGGGTAATGAGATGACGCCACGCACGGGATGAGGAATTTGCAAACTTTCAATCTGGTTGGCATTGCGAATAAAAAAATCAGGGTTATTGATAATATACTGACTGACCACTTCATCATTTAATTTGAGTGGTTTAGTTTGAGTTTGACTGTTTTTAGTTTTTAAATTCCGCGTGTTTTTTACAACCATAGTTAAATTCTTTATTCATTTGTTAACATTTTAAAGATAGACTCATTTAATATTCAAATATGCGAACTCGGATTTTTATTGACCCACGCTACAAATTAATTGCCAAATAAGCACTATTTTAAAAAGAGATAAAACCGTCATAAACATGTGTTGCCGGCCCCGTCATAAAAAGTGGTTGATTTTCGCCTTTCCACTCAATCAGCAACTTGCCACCGGGTAAATTGACATTCACAGTCGAATTTAACAAGCCTTGATTAATTCCTACCGCGACCGCTGCACACGCACCAGTCCCACAGGCTTGGGTTTCACCCACTCCACGTTCGAATACGCGCAAATTGATGTTATTACGATCAATAATATGCATAAATCCAATATTAGCCCGTTCAGGAAAACGTTCATGTTGCTCTAATAATGGCCCTAGCGTGCTCACTTGAGCAGTTAAGATATTATCGACTTGTATTACACAGTGTGGATTGCCCATTGAGGCAACTCCACATAAAATGGTTTGTTCTTGTGCTCTGATAATATAGGTCTTTTCTTCTTTAATCGCTTTAAAAGGTACTTTATTTGGCTCAAAAACAGGTACCCCCATGTTCACTCGAACGGTTTCATCATCGTTAACGGTTAAGACAATGTTCCCTTTCATGGTACTGACTTTTAACACGCGCTTTTTGGTCAAACCTTTCAAACGAACAAAACGCGCAAAACAACGTGCACCATTACCACATTGCTGAACTTCTGTCCCGTCCGAATTAAAAATACGATAGTGAAAATCGCTATCAGGTGAATAAGGTGGTTCAACAATCAATAGCTGATCAAACCCAATACCGGTATATCTATTAGCCAGACGCTTAATTAAATCCGGAGACAGATGAACATTTTGCGTTACCGCATCAATAACCATAAAGTCATTTCCCAGTCCATGCATTTTTGAAAAGTTCATCATCATCTACCTTTTATCATCAAAGATTACTCTATCTTGAATAATTGTTTATTGATTCGTTTGAACTAAAGAACGTCATAAACAACTTATTAAGATTCATCATTCTTGTTTAACCAGTTATAACCTATACATCAATGGATAGCTAGAAGACGTGTTCTCCACGCCATAAGTCGTCAAACGTTTCGCGTTGACGAATCAACTTATGCTGTTGTTGATCAATCAGCATCACTTCTGCTGGGCGAGGATGGCTGTTGTAATTTGAAGCCATGCTAAACCCATAAGCACCTGCGCTACATATCACGACTAAATCATCTTGTTTGACAGATAGCTCACGTTGATAAGCAAGTACATCACTTGATTCACAAATCGGCCCAACAACGTTGTATATAAAGGTTTTATCTTCCGCTTGTTGCTCTTTTTCGGGTAATATACGCATCCAAGCTTTATAAAGCGCTGGACGAATTAAATCATTCATTCCCGCATCAACTATTGCAAAATGGTTATCATCTTGATGTTTAGTGTATTCCACTTTCGTAATGAGTAAACCTGCATTAGCCACTATTGAACGCCCCGGTTCAAATATTACTTCGAGATCTGGATAATGCGCTAATTTTTTCAATAATTCAGTCACCAGTAGCGATGCCGTTGGTGGTTGCTCATCATCATAACAAACACCCAACCCGCCACCTAGATCAATATGTTGTATCTGAATATTTTCTGATTTTAATTTATCGACTAATAAAAGTATACGTTCAGCGGCATCCAAAAATGGCGATAATTCGGTGAGTTGCGAGCCGATATGACAATCAATACCAACAATGTTAATATTGGATAATGCTTTTGCTTGACGGTACACCTCAATCGCTAATTGGTAACTAATACCAAATTTGTTTTCTCGTAAACCTGTTGAAATATACGGATGCGTTTTTGCATCAACATCGGGATTAATTCTTAAAGATATAGCAGCGACTTTACCAAGACGTTTTGCAACATCATTGATTCGATACAATTCTGCTTCTGATTCTACATTGAAGCATTTTATACCTACTTGTAAGGCTCGTTCAATTTCGACAATGGATTTCGCCACGCCCGAAAAGACAACTTTTTTGGGGTCTGCGCCCGCTTTGAGTACTCGTTCTAGCTCACCTTGTGAAACAATATCAAACCCTGAGCCTAACTTAACTAACAACTGTAATACCGCTAAGTTACTATTCGCTTTGACCGCATAACAAATTAAGTGTTTACGATGAATAAGTGCATGCTTGTAAGCTAAAAACTGCTGAGTGATATAGTCAGCAGAATAGACATATAAAGGAGTACCATATTGTTTGGCTAAATCATCAATAGCAATTTGATCAGCCAATAAATGACCATTTTGATAATGCAAAAAATTCATTGTTTCTTTCCTAACTTAAGCAACTTTATGTATTATTTGTTCTTGATTCAAACTATTCATAGTTGATTGGTCTGTTTGATTATTGGATACTTCTGTAGGATGATATAAAGGCCCTTTTAGCCCACAACCCACAATAGATAGAATGAGCAAAAACATCGAAAGTAATTTTATTAATGATTTCATATAATATTCACAATATTCTAGATTTTTATGATAACGACTATATTACACGATAGCCCTTATCGTGCAAAGCGCAAATAATGAGTTTGGTAAATAACAAAGCAAAATCTAATGTCAGGAAATTTGACAATAATTATGCTATAATTAAACTTTTTAATACGACAGGAAACAAGATGGAATCAACAAATCACTGCCCTACCTGTGGATCAGAATATACTTATCCCGACGGTAATTTAATTGTCTGCTCAATGTGTGCTCATGAGTGGGATCCTAATCAAGCAACGACTGAATCATCTCAACGTGAAGTGAAAGACAGCAACGGTAATTTATTAGCGGATGGCGATGATGTGTTATTGATTAAAGACCTTAAATTAAAAGGTTCATCGACTGTGCTAAAAAAAGGGGCAAAAGCGAAAGGGATTCGTTTAGTCGACGGTGATCATGAAATTGATTGTAAAATCGATGGCATGAAAATTATGCTTAAAGCCTGTTTTGTCAAAAAAGCTTAATGCATTGAATGCTTCATCTTTTTTCATAAGATGAAGCGTTGATTCACAATCAAATCATGTTTGATTTTATATTGAATTAAATATAGGAAATCCTGCCTGTTCGCCGATTGCCTTTAATCTTTTTTGAGCTGTGATAATATTTTCTTTCCATTTATCATCTTTTGCCCACATCTCAATGACTAACGGTGCGGAATAGTTCATCATTTTAAGTGTTTTAAATATGGCCAGAAAATCAACCTCACCTTCACCAATGACAAGATCTCTAAATTGTCCAGAATAATTATTTTTCACTTTTAAGGTATCTTTCAGATGAATTTGGACGATATGATCACGACTTAACAATAATTCAGTACATGTATCGTAGTTCCAACCCGTGATATTTCCAACATCAGGATAAGCCATGAAGTAAGGGGAATTCACTTCCCGTTTTAAAATTTCAAATTTACTGAGTGAATTTAGGTAATTAGTATCCATAATTTCAACTGCCAACATTATCCCAACTTTTTCCGCTTGTTTAGCTGACCATTGCATACCTTCAATAAAACGTTGGTGAGTCTTGTTATTGGCTGGTTCATAATAGACATCATACCCTGCTAACTGAATCACTCGTATTCCAAGCTTATAAGCCAAACGAAGCGCTTTATTCATGATGTCTTTAGCTCGGTTGCGAACTGTTTCATCTGCTGAGCCAAACGGATATTTACGATGTGCACTTAAACACATTGAATGTAGTGGTATTTGATTTTGCTCACATAATCGTTTTAGTGCATAGATTTCGTCATCAGACCAATCGAGCCTTGCTCGACGCTCATCTGATTCATCTATTGATATCTCAATAAAATTAAATCCTAATGATTTTGCTTCCTGCAATTTTTGTTGCCATGAAAGTTCATTAGGCAATGCTTTTTCATAAATACCAATATGATTGGTCTGTAATGTGGGATCGATTGCAAATGTTGACATAGTTAAAACCTGCTCATATCTTTATTATTTTAAAAATGCAGTCGCCGTAACGACTGCAATCTATCACTTACCAATATTTTGCTATTTGCTCTCTTAATGCTTGAGCCGTTTTTTTACCATTTTCATTGGCAAGAGCTCGACCAGCAATGAAGGCTTTGGTTTTAATGCCAGCAAACAAGTGGATATCTTCCGGTACAATTCCCCCTGTGATTGAAAGCTCTAGTCCTAAATCTGAAAGCTGACGCATTTTAACCAAATCCTCCTCCCCCCAACCTACGCCAGCTAATTCCGCATCTCGAGAACGGTGATAAATTGCCTGTTTAATACCCAATTTACGCCAAGCTTTCGCATCTTCTAATGTCCAATGCCCATACAATTCGATTTGGATTTCGCCTTTAAACTCATCGGCGACTTTCTTACATGCTTCAACCGTGGCTATGTGCGCAGCTGCCGATACAGTTAACCAATTAGCGCCAGCAGAAAAAGCCATTTTTGCTAATATTGCTCCGCCATCGGTGGTTTTTAAATCACAGACTAAAATATGATCGGGATAAAGTTGTCGTAATGTTTTTACACTTTCCATGCCTGCCCCAAACGCAAGAATAGTGCCGACTTCAATAATGTCGACAAATCCTGACACATTTTTAGCAACATCTAATGCCGGTTTTAATTCAGTTTGGTCTAAGGCGATTTGTAATTTAGGTGCTGTCATTTTTATTTCCTTGTTCATTTTATTTTTGACCGTAATAAGCGTTTGCGCCATGTTTGCGAAAATAGTGCTTATCAGATAAGGTTTGTTGTATTTTAATGGTTTGATTGAGTTGACGAGTTGCAATTGCCATCATAGCGACTTCTTCCAGTACCACAGCATTATGTACGGCATCGATAGCATTTTTTCCCCAACAAAATGGAGCATGTCCAGAAATCACAGCGCCAGGCATGGCTTTTGGATCGACGCCTCGACGTTTGAACTCCTCAATAATGACAAGTCCTGTATTTTTTTCATAATCGGTCGCAATTTCACTATCAGTTAACCGACGAGTACAAGGTACATCACCATAAAAGTAATCGGCATGCGTTGTGCCTAAGGCTGGGATGTCTAACTCTGCTTGAGCCCAAATGGTGGCATAGCGCGAATGGGTATGGACAATGCCACCAATATTTTCAAATGCTTTATAGAGTTCAAGATGAGTGGCTGTATCACTGGACGGATTGAGTTTACCTTCTACAATTTCCCCTGTTAATGAAAGCACAACAATGTCATCTACAGTCATCGCACCGTACTCAACACCTGAAGGCTTTATGGCAATAACGCCTTTTGTGCGATCAATTTCTGATACGTTGCCCCAAGTAAAAGTAACCAGATTATATTTAGGTAACAGTAAATTAGCGTGTAAAACCCTTTCTTTTAAAGCTTGATACATAAACTAGCCTCCATTTAAAGCCCGATCAATGACTGCATAGACATCTTCTTTACTGTGACAACGTCTTAATTTATCGAGATCAACACCTGTTGAGCTATTTTCATCATCTAAAATTTGTGTCACTTCCATTAACCCTTCCATATGTTGATCAGACGTACTTCCGGCTAAGGTGACAAGCACATCAACCGGTTCATCTTCTCCGTCAAAATAAACAGGTTTTTTTAAGGTTACTAAGGCAAAAGCGGTACGATTGACACCATCTTCAGGTCTGGCATGCGGCATAGCCAGATTAGGCGCAATGATAATGTAAGGTCCCATGGATTTTACACAACGGATAATGGCATCGTGATAAGATGGTTCAATGGCTTTTGATGCTACTAACATATCGGTTCCAAGCTTGACCGCATCTTCCCAATTTGCCGCTTCTGCGCTGAGTAATATTGAGTTATTTTCAATTAAAGATTCTTTGAAAGCCATATTGCGCTCCTTTTTCATATTCTATCTATTTATTCGTATTAACTTGGTTAATTAGTTCGATAAGCTCATCGCCAAACGTATGTGGATTAAGCATATTTTGTACACCGAGTGCATGTTGACCTTCATTCACTTCAATTTCATGTATCAGATGCTTCGATGCTACGATGATATCAACATTCGGTAATCGGGATTTGTAGTCGGTAACTGCACAAGAATCCATAATGTTAGGGATCCCTTTCTTATCCAGAAAATTCGCAATTTTCATTTTCATCATCATTGATGACCCTTGACCACTACCGCATACCGCCAGAATACGAATTGGTTGGCCTTCACTTATTGCAACTTCATCCATTTTTTCAACTACTGCTTCATTTACATCCTGATGTATATCGTTTTCGATAGGTTGATTTTTTTGTTGTGCTTCTTCAGCGCGTAGTGTTTTAGCGGCAAAGAACATATACACCAATGCTAACGCAATGATTAAATAGATAAACAAATGAGAAAATGATAACCCTTGTAAGATTGGTGGGAATAGAATTGACCAATCCGCCATCCCCATCCATGAGTCAATAGGCGTGCCGTTTTGCGCAAAAATATTGATCACCCAAGCAGAGCCCAGAACTTCAATTATTCCCATTGCAAAACAGATTTTCATAACTGCTTTCCAACCACCAAAATGGTTGGCAAATACGCCAATTGTCGCATTTGAGAAAAACATTGGAATAAATCCCGGAATAATCATTATTGGGGATTTAAAGATAAGCAATAATGCGATCGCTAAGAATTGCCCTAATGCGCCCCAAATAAAACCAAAAACCATGGCATTAGGCGAAAATGCATAAATGGCTGCACAATCAATAGCAAGCACAGCATTGGGAATTAATTTTTCAGAAATACCTTTAAATGCTTCGGATAATTCAGCAACAAACATTCGTACACCGCCCACAATAACTTGTATTGCAACGGCAAATTTAAGCCCTGTTTCGAAAATATAAATTGTCCAATGGGTTGAACCAGCCATTGTTTGAAGATTATCTAAACCAAATGAAAGAAGGATGATGCCAAAGAAGAATGTCATGACAATGGTTGTGGCAGCGATACTATCATGGAAAATATGTAACCATTTAGGTAATTTAAGATTATCAACCGAATCATTTTTATCACCCAGTTTTGGCGCTAATTTTACCGCTATCCATGAACCGAGTTGCTGTTGATGACCAATGGAAAAACCAGCCCCACCTGTTACCGCTTGGGTTGGTTTAAACATCATATTTGAGAATATCCCCCAATAGAGTGCAGTAATAATGGCGGAATAGATAATGGTTTCCCACATGCCATAACCAAATAAAAAGTAAAATAGTGCAATAAGACCGACTTGCTGAAACATAATATGACCTGTCAGCATGATCGTTCTGATACCGGTTAAACGGCGAAACAGTACAAGTGCAATGTTGATAGCAAGTGCCAATAATACTGCATAGCCAACCCAAGAATATTGATCGCCCATACCCTTTTCGACGGCCACCATCGAGGCATACGTATCAATAATCGATCCTTTAATACCATGATATTCTGATAGTTTTGCAATGACGGGTTTAAAGGTTGAAACTAACACTCCTGAACCGACTTGTAATAACATAAAACCAACAATGGTTTTAATGGTGCCTTTTAAAACGGTTGTTATGTCTTTACGTAAAAGGCAATAACCTAACATTGTCACTAAGCCAAGCAACAAAGGCGCTTTTGTCATAACTTGGCTATAAAAAATATAAAATATGTTGTAGATTACTTCCATATGTTCCTCTCATTGGTTTATCGACATCTTTAAATATCTAACGCTTTACTGTGGAGAACTAACTTCGTTTTTAAATTTTTCTATAATATTTATTGTTATATGAATAGATAAAATTTCTGATTACACTTCGTTATTCATGATTAAATAACACTTGTTATATTCTACAATCACAATTAACCATTCAATGATTATTTATGATTATTTTGATAAAGATCACTTTTCTAAATCTATCACACCCACATCTGTGATTATCATCACATTTTTAGGAAAAAACAGCGGTAAAAATTAGAAATATAATTATTATTATCAACATATTGAATCAACAATGAGTTAAATATTGGTTATAAGTATTTGACAATATTATGAATGAAAATTATTATCATTTTTGATCAAAATTAATCACTTTAATTCAACAAAGAGGTAATAATGAACGAAATATCACGACATAATGAAATAGTGGCAATGGTTAACGACAAAGGGATGTTAAGAGTGACTGAGTTAGTTTCATATTTTTCTATCTCACCGGCTACAGCTCGTCGTGATATCACTAAGCTCGATCAGGAAGGAAGAGTAAAAAAAGTACGTAACGGTATTATGCGCATCGAAGAGAAAAAGCCAATATGGGCACCAATCGGCAATAATAATACCGATCATTATCATGAAAAGGCTCGCATCGCTATTCGTGCAGCTAAGTTATGTGGTGCTGATGAAAATATTGTCATTAACTGCGGTTCAACGGCGTTTTTATTGGGTCGAGAACTCTGTGGTAAAAATGTTTCAATCATTACTAACTATTTTCCGTTAGCGTGTTACTTGATTGAACATGATCATGAAAATGTCATCATTATGGGAGGATTATATAACAAAACACAAAATATTATTCTTAACCCCATTGCTAACATTACTGATTCTTATGCTGGCAAATGGATGTTTACCAGTGGCAAGACGTTAACACCCAATGGACTTTATAAGAATGAAATATTAGGTGCAGTGGCTGAACAACAGATACTTGAAAAAATTGAAAAATTAGTTGTTGTTGTCGATAGTTCAAAAATTGAAACCAAAGCCAATTCTGGCATGCTTTTTTGTCCTGTGAATAAAATCGATATTTTAATTACCGGTAAACAAGCAAACAAGGAAGTCATTGAAAGCATTAAGGAGCAAGGTGTAGATGTTATTTTAGTTTAATTATTAAAATGTAAAAGGAACAAAGTATGAGTAAAGTGAACGAAATTACCCGAGAATCGTGGATATTAAATACCTTTCCTGAATGGGGTACTTGGCTAAATGAAGAGATTGAAGCAACAGAGGTTAAACCCAATACGTTTACCATGTGGTGGCTTGCTTGTACTGGCATTTGGTTAAAATCTGCCGGTAATACCAATATCTCCGTCGATTTTTGGTGTGGGACCGGTAAAAAAACACACGCTAATCCTTTGATGAACAAACAACATCAAATGATGCGTATGGGGGGAGTACGCGAATTACAACCTAATTTAAGAACCAGTCCATTTGTATTAGATCCTTTTGCTATTAAAGAGATTGATGCGGTAATGGCAACCCACGATCATGCCGATCATATTGATGTCAATGTGGCTGCTGCGGTCATTCAAAACTGTTCACCAAAAGTGAAATTTATTGGCCCTAAAGCTTGTGTCGAATTATGGAAAAGTTGGGGTGTACCTGAAGATCGTTGCATTGTTGCCAAAGTAGGCGAAACCATTAAAGTGGGCGATATTACCATTCGAGTGCTAGATTCTTTTGACAGAACTTCGTTAGTGACACTACCTAAAGGGGTTTCCTCAACTGATAAAGCGATTTTAGATGGCATGGATGACAGAGCCGTTAACTATCTGTTTGAAACTTCGGGCGGTTCACTCTATCATTCAGGAGATTCTCATTACTCTAACTATTATGCCAAACATGGTAATGACTATAAAATCGATGTTGCGTTACTTTCTTATGGTGAAAATCCGCGTGGGGTCACCGATAAAATGACCTCTTCAGATATTTTGCGTGCTGCGGAATCGCTAAAAACCCAAGTTGTGATTCCTTTTCATCATGATATTTGGGCAAATTTCCAAAGTGATCCTCGTGAAATTGAAGTGCTTTGGCAAATGAAAAAAGATCGTTTGGAATATCAATTTACGCCTTTCTTCTGGCAAGTTGGCGGTAAATATACTTATCCAACAGATAAAAACAAAATGCACTATCAGCATTATCGTGGATTTAGAGACATCTTTACCGATGAGCCTGAATTACCTTATCGATCTTTCTTGTAATTAAGATCAATAATTTTTGTGGGCAGTGAATAAGATTCAATGTCCACTTTTTATATTCTCTGCCATGAATAAATGTGGAATCAATTCACTGAAATTATCTATCTGTTTGTATGAATAAACTAATAAGAAAATGAAAATACTAGGCATTAATATATTTTTGTCTATCCGGAAGCCAACAGTCAATCAGCTCTTTCACACTTTCGGGGTGTTGTTGTTGTAAAAAATAAGAGGCTTTTTGAACTTGACTTATCAAATGTTGATCACGGATTAAATCCACAACTTTGAAGTTAGCTATCCCCATTTGACGCGTGCCCAAAATCTCCCCACTACCACGTATTTCTAAATCTTTTTGCGCAATCACAAAACCATCATTACAGTCACGCATGACTTTCATTCTTGCTTGTGCAACTTTGCTTAATGGGGCTTGATACATTAATACACAATGAGATACCGCCGTTCCTCTACCTACACGACCACGTAATTGATGCAATTGCGCCAGACCTAATCTTTCCGCATTTTCAATAATCATCAAGCTTGCATTTGGCACATCGACACCCACTTCAATAACCGTTGTGGCGACGAGCAATTGGATGACACCTTGTTTAAAATTCTGCATTACCGATTGTTTTTCGTCCGACTTCATTTTGCCATGAACCAGCCCAATCGTTAAATGTGGCATTTTTTCTTTGAGCTCTTCAACCAGTATTTCAGCGGCTTGAGCATCTAATGTTTCCGACTCTTCGACTAATGTACAAACCCAATAGACTTGACGATTTTCCAGGCAAGCTTGATTAACGCGTTCAATAATTTCATCACGCCGAGAATTTGGAATCACAACAGTTGTGACAGGTGTGCGCCCCGGGGGTAACTCATCAATGATAGAGACATCCAAGTCAGCATATACCGTCATGGCTAATGTTCGTGGAATCGGAGTAGCTGTCATAATTAGCTGATGAGGATAGTCGTTATCTTGGATTCCCTTTTCCCACAAACTCAGTCTTTGATTCACACCAAAACGATGCTGTTCATCGATAATCACCAGACCTAACGAAGCAAATTCAACTTTATCAACAAATACGGCATGTGTGCCAATTAACAATCTAATATCCCCACTTTTTACTTGTTCATAACGCAATCTTTTATTTTTTGCAGTCAAACGCCCTGATAACCAATCAACGGTAATACCCAAAGGATCAAACCATTGTTTAAAGTTATTATAGTGTTGCTCAGCTAATATCTCGGTCGGTGCCATTAAGACAACTTGCGCACCATTTTCAATCGCATTTAATGCCGCTAAAGCCGCGACTAACGTTTTTCCAGATCCCACATCCCCTTGAATTAATCGCATCATTGGGACAGGTTTTGCCATATCGTGATAGATATCGTGTACAACACGTTGTTGTGCGTTAGTGGGTTTAAAGGGTAACGAGGCTAAAAAAGGCTCAATAAATTGTTGCGTCGGGCGATAAATACGGGCTTGCTGTTTTTGGTTATCGACTTTTAGCATTAACATACTCAGATGATAAGCAAGTAACTCTTCAAAAATAAAACGTTTGATAGCAGGATGTTCCCCTGCAGATAATTGAGTGATATTGGTACCAATAGGAGGGTTATGAATAATATTTAACGATTCCAATACCGGTAAAAAATGAGTTGCTAATGACTCAGGCAGAATTTCTTTGGGTGGATTACGTTTTAACAGTAATAACGCAGAAGCAATTAATTTACGAATGACATTTTGAGTTAATCCATAGGTGGTTGGATAGACTGGGGTATATTTTTCTTGATCATCCAATAATTTTTTAGATTTGTCTGCTGGATTAGCAATAATTTTATATTGAGGATGAATAATTTCAGCGCCTAATTTTCCTTTTTTTATCTCACCATAAGCACTAACCCAATTGCCAAGTGCTAAACTTGCTTTTATGCCTGCATTGAAATGCATGAATCTTAATATTGCTATGCCCGAATCATCTTGAATATGACAAATTAACATTTGTCGACGTCTAAGCACCACTTCACACTTGATGATTCGACCTTCTATGGTAATGTGCTCACCAATAGCAACCTCACTTATAGGACAAGATGAGGTGCGATCTTCGTAACGTAACGGAAAGTGTAATAAAAGATCTTGAACAGTATAGATACCTAATGCATTGAATTTTTTTTCAAGGTTAGAGCCAATTCCGCTCAATTTTATTATCGGAACCTGACTTAAAAATCGATTTGCCATCATCGCTTATTAATATTACGTGAGACACTTACAACATCTTGCTGCAATGAAATTTTACGCATTAACTCATTGAGCTGCTGACGATTTTTAACTTCAACTTGCAAAATGACTGTATAAATTTGTCGATCTTTCTGTTCGGTATTAAGCCATTGCAAATGCGCTTTTTCATCATTAATAATTGAAAGAATATGCCCAAGTGCTCCTTGGTTGTTGGAAATATCTACCCATATTTCAGCAACAAATTGTTGAGTGATATCAGTCGCCCATTTTAAAGAGATGTATTTTTCAGGATTATTTTGGTATCCCGTGACATTTCGACATGATTCATGATGGACAATTAATCCTTTTTCAGGACTCACTTGACCGACAATCGGATCATCGGGAATTGGGTGACAACATTTCGAAAATGTGACTAAAACCCCTTCACTACCAGTAATGACTAAGGTTTTATTTGTATCGTTGTTATTTTGAAACAATTCTTTGTGTTCTAACCCTTTGACAATAAAATGGCTCATTATATTACCAAGACCAATCTCGGCTAAGACATCATCAAAAGATTGTAACTGCGTTATCTCAACAATTTTCGCAATTTGTTTAGCTTTAAGTGAATTGATGCCACCTGTTTTTAATAAGGACAGATTCAATAGTCTTCTACCTAATTCAATTGCATCATCACGTTTTAACATTTTTAACGCTTGTCTGATACGTGATCTGGCTTTAGCACTCACAACAAAATTAAGCCAGTTTGCATTCGGACGACCTTCAGGCGAAGTGATAATTTCAACGGTTTGACCATTACTTAATGGCTGTGAAAGTGGATAAGGTTTTCGGTCAACAATTGCGCCGATACATTGATAGCCAATATCAGAATGGACAGCGTAAGCAAGATCTACGGCGGTTGAACCTTCCGGTAACTGTACTATTCTTCCTTTAGGGGTAAAAACATAAATTTCTTTCGGAAACAGGTCAGATTTCACATTTTCAATAAATTCAAAAGAGTTACCCACACTTTGTTGCAACTCTAATAGACTTTGCATCCAACGCTGTGCTTTGATTTGCGCCGTTGTATTATTCAGCTCATCATTGGCATTATAAACCCAATGTGCGGCAACACCCATTTCAGCCATTTGATCCATATCTTCAGTACGTATTTGCACTTCAACTGGCGTACCATGTGGTCCAATTAATGAAGAATGCAATGACTGATAACCGTTAGCTTTAGGAATTGCAATATAGTCTTTGAAGCGATTAAGGCGAGGTTTATACAGATTGTGAACAAGACCAAGTGCACGATAACAGGCATCAACATCTTTCACAACGATCCGAAAAATATAAATATCCATGATAGAATGAAAATGCTGTTCACGCATTTGCATTTTTTGATAAATCACGTAGATATTTTTTTCTAATCCTTCAACTTCCGCCTCGATATTTGCTTCAGCTAAACGACCACGTATTTCCGATAAAATCTGTTGAATTAATTCTTTACGTGTACCTCGAGCTGCTTTTATCACATTTTCAATTACTTTGGCTCGATTAGGATGCATCGCCGTGAATCCTAAAATTTCGAGTTCAGTTTTAATATGGTGAATACCTAAACGGTGAGCTAATGGAGCATAAATTTCAAGCGTTTCTTTTGCAATACGACGGCGTTTGTCTGGTCTTAATGCCGCAAGTGTTCGCATATTATGCGTACGATCAGCCAGTTTAATTAAAATCACTCGCACATCTTCGGTCATGGCGAGCACCATTTTCCGAAAATTTTCAGCTTGAGCCTCTTGTCGATTACGAAATTTTAATTTATCAAGTTTGGATACACCTTCAACTAACACTGCAACATGTTTACCAAAATGATTTGTGATATCTTGGAAAGTAACCGGTGTATCTTCAATCGTATCATGTAATAGTGCAGCAATGATGGTTTCATAATCAAGCCGCATATCGGCTAAAATCGATGCCACAGCAACAGGATGCGTGACATAAGGTTCACCACTAGATCGAAATTGCCCTTCATGTGCTTTCTGAGCAAAAAGATAAGCATCTTTAATAAGTTCAACTTGTTTGGGTGGAAGATAAGATGCTACAACCTCTTTTAAGCTATCAAAATATTGCATAGGCAATTCCTATAGCGCTTATTCGTATGATGGCGTATTTTCAAGAAGGATCGATTCATGCAGTGTAGAACGCACTTCTGCTTCTTCTTCCTGACGAGCTTGAAAATCAGCTGTATCAAGAATTTGTTTATTAACAAGACCATCTTCAATTTCACGTAAAGCAACAACGGTTTCTTTATCGTTTTCTTCTGGAATTAATGGTGATTTGTTTTCAACTTGCAATTGACGTGCGCGTCTTGCTGCAACTAAAACTAGATCAAAGCGATTACCAATTTTTTCTACAGCATCTTGAACAGTTACTCGAGCCATTTTTACCTCTAATGTATTTACTAGTTTATGTAATTTGGAAGATCCGTTATTTTACTTAATTTTGTGGGGAATTGTCTATATTAATATCATACTATTGTTAAGATAGTTAAAATTAACCATTCCCATTCTAAAAAACATCACATTATCGTTTAACTTAATCCAAAATATCGAGCCAAACATTAGAAGCAATTATTGGTTTATTTAACAAATAACGACGTAAAGCATCTAACGCTATTGCTGAAAAAGTTTGTAACTCTTCAGGCCGTGAAAGTTTTCGACCAATATATTTTAAATTAACTTGGATAGTTTGCTTTGCTGTGGTAATGATTAACGTAAATTGACTGTTCTTTTCTTTAAAATTAACCATACCTAATACAATATCAGCTCTATATTGGGTCATAATATGCCAAAGATAATCTTTGGGATCTTCAAATAATAATGGAATCACTTCTGATTTTGCGATGGGTGCATCGGTTTCAAATAATTGATAACTAATTATCCCTGCTGATTGTTGTTCGACCACTGCGATAGTTAAATCTTTTTCATGTAATAGCCCTGAAACAACTTTGGCTAAACCGAGTTCACTGTCTTTGCTAATCATGCCTTCGTAAAGCAAATTGTCATCAACAATAGATTTAGTTTTTCGCCATAAACTATCCAACGTGTCTTTTTTGTGTTGAGGACCACTCAATTTTAATTCAATAATAGGCATCGCAGCACGATAACCAATCACGATATCTTTTGGAATATCTAATTTAGATGTTAGCTCGGTGGCTAAATCACTTTCAGTGCGCCCGATAATAGTTAATCGATAACAGAGCGTTTTTTCTAATTTTGGAAAGGATAATTTAATTTCTGGTAATACAAGAGTTTTGATCATCTCTTTAAATTCAGCAGGCACACCAGGCGTAAAAAACACAATACAGCCGTTGATGTGCATTTTAAATCCGCAGGCTGTTCCTATTGGATTATCAATTAATACAGCACTTTGCGGCAATAAAGCTTGTTTAAGGTTGCTTGACGGCATCACGTTACCGCAACTAGCAAAATAACGTTCAATTTGTGTCAACCACTGCTGATTGAGTACCAGTGCTTCATGATTGGCTAAAGCTGCCGCTTGTGCTGTTAAATCGTCACTGGTTGGCCCAAGCCCCCCATTAACAATAATGATATCATTGATCAGACTACGTTCTTGTAATGTTTGGGTAAGCTGGTTAAGATTATCACCAACTGTGTGGCGAGTCGTGATTAAAATACCTTCTTGAAAAAATAATTCAGAAAGCCAAGCTGCATTCGTATCGGTTATTTGACCATATAAAATTTCATCGCCGGTACTTATCATTTCGATCTTAACGTAATTATTGTTCCTATTCATCATGGTTCTGCACCTTTTGACATCATTAATTGAACAAAAAAGGGGTCGTTAATTAATCCGTATCCTCGTCTTCATTTTTATTGTCCATATGTTCCCTACTTTGAACTAACTTAACAGCAAAATAGAGATCGTAAGTAAATTCAATGTAATCATGATCAGGGGTAATATTCATTTGTTTAAACCAATTTTTAAGGGTTTTGCGTCTACCTGATAAGATTAAAACCACATTACGTACTTTTAATGCATTAACTAATTCGTTAATACCCGATAATACACTGACATCTTTATAAGTAAAACAAGGAATCGCATCGACGATAACATAATTAACAGGTTGCTCTGATTCGTCAATATAACTAATGATTCTTCGTTTAAAATAAGCAATATTAAAATACGTTAAAGGTGAATTGAATCGATAAATTATCGTATTACTAACAGGTTTAACATCTTTGCCTAATGAATGAATTCGTCCGTCATCATCAACCCCTAATAACTGATCTTTAGGTCGAAAAACGCGACGTAGAAACAAAAAGATGCCTAATAATACCGCTAAAGCCATACCCGGTATAATACCGATAAGTAATACCGCAATAAATGTTGATAAGCTTAAATAAAATGCGTCACGGTCATATTTAAAAAAACGCAAAATTGTTTGTACATTAATTAGCGAGATCGAGGAATATATCAAAATCACGCCAAGGACACTAGTTGGAATATATTGTAACGGTGACAACAAAAAGAGTACCACAAATCCTATTAATGCCGCAGCGATTATCGATACAAGCTGAGTTTTTCCACCATTCGCATCGTTCACTGCCGTTCGTGACGAAGTACCACTTACAACAAATCCTTGTGAAAGACCTGCTGCAATATTTGCCATGCCTAATGCCTTAAATTCAACATCGGCATTCGTTTCATAATTATTTTTTGTCGCAAAACTTCGTACGGTAATCATCATACTCACAAAACAAATAACAGCAATATTCAATGAGGGAACAACTAAATCACGCATTAATCCTTTGTCAAAATCAATCCAAGCTTCCAATGGTATAAAATCACCAGTTACATTACCAATAATGTGGATATCAAAATGTTCAAAATTAAACAGCCATGAAAATAAAGTCATTATCACAACGGCAAAAAGTGGTGCCGGGTAACGTGGTTTATATTTCTTAAAAGCAATGAGAATCAATAATGTTATGAAAGATATAAATGTCGTGCCTAAATGTGATTGATAAAGCTTAACCGGTAAATAAACCACACGTTCAATAAGGTAAGAATAGTCATAATGAAAACCAAATGTTTTCGCTAATTGATCGACAATGATTGTAATAGAAATACCATTTAACAAACCAATCAAAATAGGTTGACTGAGTAAATCTGCTAAGGCGCCAAGATGAAATTTGCCGGCAATGATGCACCAAATACCAATCATAATTGTCAGCAGCACCACCAGTTGCCAACGTAACATGGGATCATCTGCAGCTAAAGGAAAAACAACCGCAGCAACCACCGCACACGTTGCGGTATCGGGTCCTACAATCAACTGTTTAGACGATCCAAAAAGGGCATAGACAATAAGCGGTAAAATAGTTGAGTATAGCCCCGCAATAGCACCAACACCTGTTAGCTCAGCATAAGCAATCGATACCGGTAAGGATACCGCGGCTACGGATAATCCGGCTTTTATATCTGCGTTTAAATATTCACGTTTATAATGTAAGAAACTGATTAGTCCTGGCATCCATAATGTGATTTTTTGGAAAAACGTACTACTGACTAACTTTCCCATTTTTCATCCTATTTCCCTGCTATACTCATTTTATCTATTAATATTGAACCACATTGAATATTACTGCGTGTTTCAAGATCATTCCCTATTGCCACAATATTTTTATACATATCTTTTAGGTTATTAGCAACGGTTATTTCATTTATTGGATATTGAATTTCACCATTTTCAACCCAAAAACCTGTCGCACCACGTGAATAGTCTCCCGTTACATTATTCACACCTTGCCCCATAAGCGAAGTAATCACAACCCCTTTATCCAATTTTTTCAACATGGTTTTAAAATCAGCATCATGCTCACTTGGCGATACAAGCCAGTTATGAATTCCTCCCGCATGACCTGTTGATGTTAAACCAAGCTTTCTGGCTGAATAATGACTAAGCAAGTAGGTTTGCAATACACCGTTTTCAATGATATTTCGTTTAATTGTTTTGGTTCCTTCACTATCAAAAGGCGATGAACCAACACCTTTTAAAATATGTGGATCTTCAAAAATAGTTAGCCATGAAGGAAAAATCTGTTTACCCACGCTATCAAGTAAAAATGATGATTTGCGATAGATTGCACCGCCACTAATTGCACCCACTAAGTGCCTTATTAATCCAACTGCAACTTCTGCACTAAACAGTACGGGTACTTGCATGGTAGAAATTTGTTTAGCCCCTAAATGCGCAATTGTTCTTTCTGCTGCTTGCTGCCCAACCCAACTAGGAGATTTGAGTGCCTTAATATCACGCGATGAAGTGTAAGCATAGTTTCGTTCCATTTTTCCCGCCTGTTCAGCAATCGCTGTACAAGACAACGAATGAGAACTTGCACAGTAGCCTTGTAACATACCAAGACTATTACCATATACATACACACCATATTTACTACTAAAATAACCGCCGTCACTACTCATAATGTCAGCATTGGCAAGGGCTGCTAGCTCAGCTTGTTTTGCCTGCTCAATAGCCTTATCCACGTCTAAATCACTGGGATAAAAAAGATCTAAATCAGGAGGATTCAATGCCATCTGATCTAAGTTTCCTAAACCAGAACAAGGATCAGCAGAAGTATATTGCATAATATTAATTGCCATATCGATAGCTTGATTTATTGCATGTGGCGATAAATCATTAGTTGATGCATTTCCTTTGCGTTGTTCTTTATAAACGGTTATAGATAATGCACCATCACTATTAAATTCAACATTTTCAGTTTCCCCTTGTCGAGTACTTACACCAATACCAGTTGCTTGGTTAATTGAAACTTCAACTGAATCAACACGAGGTTTAGCCAGTTCAATAGCTTGAGCAACAATATTTGATAACTTATCTTGTTGTCTTTGGGCATCTTTTTTAATCTGTTCAATACTCATTTTATTATTTTCTACAATTCTGCTAGTGATACGTTATAATAAGCCAGAATTCAATTTTAGTTAACTATTAACAAAAGAAATCCTATGAATAACCCTAAAGATTTAATCATTGACCAAGAATTTGATACTGATATGGATGATGAAATTATTTATGTCAGTAAAAGTGAAATCAAACGAGATGCCGAAATTTTGAAAAAAATGGGCGTCGAATTGGTTAATTTAAGCAAAAATGAACTGACTAAAATCCCCCTTGATGAAGATTTACTTTATGCTATCGAACTTGCTCAAAAAATCAAAAAAGAGGGATATCGAAGACAAATACAATATATTGGCAAATTGCTTCGTAGCCGCAATATCGATCCTATCACGCAAGCTTTAGACAAGCTCAAAAACCGTCATAACCAACAAGTTGCCTTATTTCATAAACTTGAAAAGTTACGTGACGAATTGATTGAAACAGGTGATGCAGAAAACATTATCGAACTCTTTCCTATAGCAGACAGACAACAACTGCGTACGCTTGCCCGTCAGGCTAAAAAAGAACGAGAATCCAATAAACCACCAAAAACACCCAAACAGATTTTTCAATACTTAAAAGAATTGAGCAACGCCGAATAATCTTTATAATGTTCGCTCATTTCATATCAGAAACAATATTGTAAATTATTAACCAAGATAGAGGATACAAAAATGGGACTTTTAAATGTACCAGCAGGTAAAGAATTACCGGATGATATTTATGTAGTAATTGAAATTCCAGCAAATTCGGATCCAATTAAATATGAAGTAGACAAAGATACAGGTGCAGTTTTTGTTGACCGTTTTATGGCAACAGCAATGTTTTATCCATGTAACTATGGTTATATTAATAACACATTATCGCTTGATGGCGATCCTGTTGACGTTTTAGTTCCAACGCCGTATCCATTACAACCCGGTTCAGTGATTCGTTGCCGTCCTGTTGGTGTATTAAAAATGACTGATGAAGCCGGTCAAGATGCTAAATTGGTTGCCGTACCACATACTAAATTATCTAAAGAGTATGATCACATCAAAGATGTGGATGATTTACCTGAATTACTAAAATCTCAAATTAAACACTTTTTCGAACAATACAAAGCATTAGAAAAAGGAAAATGGGTAAAAGTTGACGGTTGGGAAAATGCCGATGCTGCTCGCAAAGAAATTATTGAATCTTTTGAGAGAGCTAAAAAATAATTAATATTTGCTATTAATTTTCATAATAATGGTTAATTAAAAGCTATAAGTCTTTACTTATAGCTTTTATTTTTAAATAAAGAATAGCAGAAAGTAATTAAATCAATAACAATGCCTTTTTAACAGATGAGATGAAAAATAAGTGAATATCCAATTTAGTGCTATTTAGCTTAGATAATTTGCGCTGGCAATCTTATCTCAATAAGGCAAGTTGCAAGCCTTATATGACATAAATGACATAATTAACCACATTGTGATTCACATCTTTAACAGTAAGTTGTAAACCTACAGATAAAACGTATGTAAACGTTTGATATAAAGAAACGATAAAACAATGTATTTAAAAGAAACCTAAAAGTAATCGTTAATACTAATTTTTAAATTTACATCTTACATGCCTTAATCTGCTTAAATAATCTTTACTTTCGAAATAAATTTAAATCAAAAACCCTTCAATAATTTGCTATTTATCAAATTTAACCATTATATCTAAAAATTTTATAAAAAACTTCATCCTAAGATGAAAAAATTGTCATTAATATCTTGCTTTCGATTATAAATTATGCGGTAATAGTAACAGACTTATGAAGCAATATTTTTTTATGAAAACGTTTAACAATTAGGAGGTGTTTTTAACGCATCATCTAGTTTGTAAGTTGATTAATTTATATTGCATAAAAGTCTATACGTGCCTTAAAGGCAAAATATTAATTATTGTTAGGATATCTAGTAAATGAATAAGAAAACAGGCCAAGTAAAATGGTTTAACGAGAGTAAAGGTTTTGGATTTATCACACCAACCGATGGGAGCAAAGACGTATTTGTTCACTTTTCAGCAATCTCGGGGGAAGGTTTTAAAACTCTAGCTGAAGGTCAACAAGTCGAATTTGCTATTCAAGATAGCCCTCGCGGACCAGCGGCATCAGAAGTTGTCGTAATCTAATTAATATCGTAGTATATATATTAGTGAAAACGCTCATTTTTAAAAAATGAGCGTTTTTATTTTGTAAAGCTATAAGATTTTAGCGAAAAAAAAGTGACCATTTGGTCACTTTTTAGAAAACTAAAAATTAGTCATTATTTTTTAGATACAACCGCAATTAAATCTAAAACTTTATTTGAATAGCCAACTTCGTTATCGTACCAAGAAACTAATTTAACGAAAGTATCGCTGATTTGGATACCCGCTTTTGCATCAAATACAGAAGTACAAACTTCACCTAAGAAATCAGTTGAAACAACATCATCTTCAGTGTAACCAAGAACGCCTTTCATTGGGCCTTCTGAAGCCGCTTTGATCACTTTACAGATATCTTCATATTTAGCAGGTTTTGCTAAACGAGCAGTTAAATCAACAACAGAAACATCTGGAGTTGGAACACGGAAAGCCATACCAGTTAATTTACCGTTTAATTCAGGAATAACTTTACCTACTGCTTTAGCTGCACCAGTTGATGAAGGGATGATGTTTTGTGCTGCACCACGACCACCACGCCAATCTTTGTGAGATGGACCATCTACCGTTTTTTGAGTAGCTGTAGTTGCATGAACAGTTGTCATTAAGCCTTCAACGATACCAAAGTTATCATTGATTACTTTAGCTAAAGGCGCTAAACAGTTAGTGGTACATGACGCATTAGATACGATATCTTGACCAGCATAATCTTTATCATTAACACCCATAACAAACATAGGCGTGCTATCTTTAGAAGGACCAGTTAAAACAACTTTTTTAGCACCCGCTTGGATGTGTTTACGAGCAGTTGCATCATCTAAGAATAAACCTGTTGCTTCAGCAACAACATCAACACCCACTTCGTTCCATTTTAAGTTTGCAGGATCTCTTTCAGCTGTAACGCGGATTGTTTTACCGTTAACGATTAATTTGCCATCTTTAACTTCAACAGTACCGTCAAAACGACCGTGAGTTGAATCATATTTAAGCATGTACGCCATATACTCAACGTCTAATAAATCATTGATAGCAACGATTTCAATATCAGAGCGTTTTTGTGCAGCACGGAAAACAATACGACCAATACGGCCAAATCCATTAATACCTACTTTGATTGTCATAAAAATTACCTTCTTTATTTGTGTTAAATGATAAAATAACTAACAGTAAACTACCAAATTTTTAAGGTTTATTCAAGCTGATTCAGAATAATTGGCAAGAATAAATTAAAATGAAAATTATCTTAATAATCATAGGATATAGGTTAGTTATATTTTATATAAGACTGTGATTGGATTGAGCAATGACAATGATAATTTTTAACTAAATTGTCAGAGTTAAATTGATCATAATTAAGGTGCTAAATTTTAGATAATCGCACGATTACATTTAATAAATTAAAAGGTATCAATTAATCCATTGCAGACGTTAAGTTACACTAAAAGACGATTAAAATAAAAAATCCCACATTATCAATTTTGTGGGATTCTATTTTTGAGCGATAATTAACAATTATTATAAAGAACTCATCTTATCAATAAATTGTTTTAAATGGTTTCTGATATCCTCACCTTGCGTATAATGTGCTTCAGATTTTAACGTTGATTTGGACTTCCACTCGCCTGCTTGTGAGTTATGAAATTTACTTGGAACATCGCCCGAATAGATATAATCCGTTTTAGAAGAGATGGCTTCGCTTATCAAACGTTTAGAATTACTGATTTCTCCGGTTATTTCGATATCAGTAGTAAAAATGTATTTTTTTGAATTAGTGATAGTCTTTAAGTTGAATTTTTGCTCTTTATAAATTGGAACTTTAATTTTATTACCCTTATCATCGGTTTTTTCGCTCATTCTTTCTACATATTTTTCTGTTTTTACTTCATTTTTTTCATACGGTTTCATATGAATATAGTCAGATTTGGCACTAATATCTATAATGATATTAGCTTGTGAACTATGATCAACAAAGTATATATAATCAGCGTTAAAAACTTGTTTTACCCAGCTAAGATAGTCGGAATCTTTAACATACACATTAACGCGTCCCTTTAATTTACAACGACTCGCTCTAGCGCTGGCATCACGGTATGAACCGAACTGTTCATAGGCTGAATTGGCTGCCTCATAAAATTTAGCCGCTTCACGATAAGTTTCGCGTTTATAAGCTATTTTTTCAAGTGACGAGGCTTTTTCATAATACTCTTTTGCTAGCGCAGTAACATGTTTTCTTTTATTATC
This sequence comes from Gilliamella sp. CG22, assembly GCF_046635725.1. Classification (NCBI taxonomy): domain Bacteria; kingdom Pseudomonadati; phylum Pseudomonadota; class Gammaproteobacteria; order Orbales; family Orbaceae; genus Gilliamella; species Gilliamella sp. CG22. Next base: position 295,280 of record NZ_JBIDFK010000002.1, on the reverse strand, counting down.
CTCATAGAGTTTAAAACTATCTTTATATTCGCCTATTGGCTTATAAACTTCCCAAGCTTTAAGATATTCTAGGGATGCTTCATGATAACTACCCTGTTGCGAAAATGTTTTACCTAAATCATAGTGTTGTTTTGCTTCAATATCCAAATGTTGCTTTTTAGCATTTTTATATAAAGTAAAAATATCTTTATATTTATACCGTTCTGAACCTTTTAAATATAAGTCAGCTTTTATTTTGTAACTTTCACTATCCGTACCTTTTATCGAATTACCATAATCGTAATACTCTTTTGCAATAAGTTGATCTAATTTATTCACTGGATATTTATCGTTAAAAAATGCAACAGTTTGACTATAAAAACGATCAACTAACATTAAATTGATTTTTCGAAGCGATTCATAACTATCAATACGTGCTTGATAATCTGTACTAGCACTACTATTAATGATTGTCTCGTAATGTTTCATCACATTACTAACCAATCCCCGTAATTTTTCGGCACTTTCTTCATTAAATTTTGCTTCGCCTTTTTCACCAATAGTAGCCGTTAATAAACTAATACTTTCTACATATTTCCCTTCGTTATAAGCTTGATCAGCCGTACGAACATGGCAAGCCGTTAAACAAAACACCAACAAAATCGCTAAAACTATCCGCATATTATTTCCTTTCTCTATTTATTAATTATCAGACAGTTAGAATAAAAACAGTTTGATTAAGTGATCTTATGAAAAAAATTAACCTTATTTTTTTCATTTAATGCTAAATTTTTAAACAATAAAGATGATTAATTCTAGAAAGAATAGGACTTTTAAAGCAAACTCTTTATCATCATTAGTATCATATTATAAATTGAAAAAGTCGATTTTATTGTCAATATTCGCTTTTCTTGCAATCGTTAACTAACGTGATTGAGACCAATTATTCAATTTTTTTGGTTAATGTGTTGCACTTTTAATGACAATGACTAAATATTACCGTGAGATATAAAACCATCATTTAATCAGTTAATTAAATAAAGAATTTGCTATTTTAGAATATAATTAAACTAGTCTTTTTAAACCTAATTTATAAATAATCTAATATTACTCACATCAAATCCCCTCATTTTCAATACAGCCTATAAAGTGATACAATCATTTAATATTAAACAATGCCTAATATAATAAGTTTCACCGATTTTTAGGGTTTTTAAGACAGTTACCTTGTTACTTAAAAGCAAAATCAAAGATTTTGCGATAAGTGAGTAAGAGTAGATATATAGTAATCGCCTGAGTTTTAGATAAAAAAGAATTGATAATATGACCGAATACGACAACTTCACCGACCACACACCAATGATGCGACAATACCTAAAATTGAAAGCAGAAAATCCGGATATTTTACTGTTTTATCGTATGGGTGATTTTTATGAGATGTTTTATGATGATGCCAAACGGGCTTCGCAACTTCTTGATATCTCGTTAACAAAAAGAGGCTCTTCAAATGGTGAACCTATTCCAATGGCAGGCGTGCCTTATCATGCAGTTGAAAGTTATTTAGCAAAACTCATTGCGTTGGGGGAGTCGGTCGCAATTTGTGAGCAGATTGGCGATCCTGCTACCAGTAAAGGGCCTGTTGAGCGTAAGGTTGTTCGTATAGTCACCCCTGGCACAGTAAGTGATGAATTACTTTTAGAAGATCGAAAAGATAATTTGCTGGCTTCCATTTGGCAGCACAAAAATCATTTTGGTTATGCAACCCTTGATATCAGTTCTGGTCGTTTTTTTGTATTCGAATGCGATAACGTTGAAGCAATGCAAGCTGAACTACAGCGGACAAATCCGGTTGAACTTCTTTATCCTGAAGATTTCGAATCCATGTCATTAATTGACAATCGTAATGGCTTAAGACGGCGCCCATTATGGGACTTTGATCTTGAAACAGCAAAACAACAGCTTAAGTTACAATTTGGAACGAATGATTTAGTCGGATTTGGAGTTGAAGATTGTTGTTATGCATTGTCTGCCGCAGGTTGTTTATTACAATATGTTAAAGATACTCAACGCACAGCCCTGCCCCATATTCGCTCTATCATTAAAGAGTCAGCCTATGATTTTGTTGTTTTAGATGCGGCTACTCGCCGAAACTTAGAAATCACCGAAAATTTATGTGGTGGCACTGAAAATACAGTTGCCGATATATTAGACAAAACGCAAACCGCTATGGGAAGCCGAATGTTAAAACGTTGGTTGCATTCGCCTATCCGTAATGTGGTTATTTTGCAAAATAGACAAGAAGCCATTAGCGAATTACAACAAGATCTTGGTGATATTCAACCGATCTTAAAGCAAATTGGTGATCTGGAACGAATTTTAGCCAGATTAGCGTTAAGAACCGCACGCCCACGTGATTTTGCTCGTTTACGTGATGCTTATAATGTATTGCCAGAATTACAACAATTGTTAAGTCATCACTCATCACCTTATTTAATTGCTTTACGATCTAAAATCAATCAGTTTGATCATATAGCCGATCTTTTAAATCAAGCTATTGTTGAAGCCCCACCCGTTATTATTCGTGATGGAGGGGTGATTGCAACTGGCTATAATGCCGAATTAGATGAACTTCGTAATCTTGCTGACGGTGCAACGAATTATCTGGAACAACTTGAGATTCGCGAGCGTGAAACGCTAGGTATCGATACCTTAAAAGTCGGATTTAATGCGGTACATGGTTACTATATTCAAATCAGTCGAGGGCAAAGCCATTTAGCGCCGATTCACTATACCAGACGGCAAACATTGAAGAATGTTGAACGTTATATTATTCCAGAATTAAAAGAATATGAAGATAAAGTGTTAACCTCTAAAGGTCGTGCATTAGCTTTAGAAAAACAACTTTACGATCAACTTTTTGAGTTACTATTGCCTGATTTAGCGAATATGCAAATGAGTGCCGATGCAATAGCTGAACTTGATGTACTAACTAACCTTGCTGAACGTGCTTTAACACTTAATTATCAGTGCCCGACATTATCTAATAGTGCAGGAATTGAAATTAAAGATGGTCGACATGTGGTTATAGAACAAGTTTTAAAAACACCATTTATTGCGAACTCGCTTTTGCTATCACCAAACCGCAGAATGCTTATTATTACGGGCCCAAATATGGGCGGGAAAAGCACCTATATGCGTCAGGCCGCATTGATTGTTTTACTGACTTATATTGGTAGTTTTGTTCCTGCATCTAAAGCCGTGATTGGACCTGTTGATCGCATCTTTACGCGAATAGGTGCATCAGATGATTTAGCATCCGGGCGTTCTACTTTTATGGTTGAAATGACCGAAACAGCCAATATTATGCATAATGCAACTGAACAAAGTTTGGTACTGATGGATGAAATTGGTCGAGGCACTTCGACCTATGATGGGCTTTCATTGGCTTGGGCATGTGCAGAAAATCTAGCTAATCACATTAAGGCGATGACCCTATTTGCTACTCATTACTTTGAATTAACTCAACTACCTGAACATATGCAAGGTGTCTATAACATCCATTTTGATGCTATTGAACATGATAATACCGTTGCATTTATTCATGAAGTTTCTGAAGGTGCAGCAAGCAAAAGTTTCGGTATCGCCGTTGCGGGTTTAGCGGGTGTGCCTAAAACGGTTTTAAAACGGGCCAAACAGAAATTAAAAGAGCTTGAAATGATTTCAAAACAGACAGCGAACAGCCATGTTGATAGCTCGCAACTTTCGTTTGAAACAGAGCCAGAACCGTCTGAAGTTGAAGAGGCTTTAAAACGTATTGATCCTGATGCATTAACACCGAAACAGGCATTAGAAATGTTATATCAATTAAAAAAATTACTTTGATATACAAATGATTTTCAAGACAATATATTAATCGATTTATTGAACAATATGATTATTTAGTCATATCAACATAACACCGCCAGTTTATCGATACTGGCGGTTTTTATTTAAAGTCAAATTACTGCCAATATTTCTTTTTCGATGTCTTACCAATACCTGGATTGAGGCTGTTAGTCGGATCTAATTGCTGATAGAATTTTTTCAAATCAGCGTTAGCTTGATATAAATGACCAACATTATGTTCAGCAGGATATTGTGCCCCACGCTGATCTAAAATAGCTAACATCTCTTCTTTCACTTTGTGGCAATCTGTTCCTTTTTTGGCAATATAATCTTGGTGAAAAACAGAACAAAAGAAATGCCCATAATATAATTTATGAATAAAATGCTGACTTATATTTTCTGGTAATGTTTCAAACCAATCTTTATCATTACGTCGTAAAGCAATATCCAGTGCCACCAAATCTTCAACCGTATCCGAATGGACACTACGATAAACAGTTGCAGCACCAGCTGTCGCAAAACGATGCAACATCGCCGCTTCTGCTTCTTTCTCATTACAATGAAAATAGTCGCTTTGTTTGTTTTGAAAAAATGTTTGCAAAAATGCCTGAGCTTCCGCTATGCCATCATCGGCCATTTTTAAAATAAGATGATGTTCAAAACGATCACGATAATCACGAATAGATTTAGGTAAGTGGTTAGGAAGTAATTTACTCACAAACACCGCAAATCGATCTGAAAAATTATTGGGGAAGAATGGAATTTTTGTACTGACACGATCAACGAAATTTTTAAATGCATATAAGCGAGGAATCACATTTGTCCCTAATTTTTGTATGGCTAAATAGATATGTTTACCATATATAGCAGCGATATCAAATGCATCACGATGAATATATTCGCCCGATACCGGCAAATTTTTAAAGTGAGCTAAAATATGACGTCGGATTTCATCAAGATCATCAGTATTATTAGTACCGATATAAAATACTGCACTATTTTTTTCAAGTGGAAATGTATCTAATCGTACAGCAAATACCATTAACCGACCTGCACTACCCGAAGCTTCGTAATGTCTAGTTGGATCGGCATTAAAACGCGCTGGCGTATCGGCATCAATCTCACGAACATGATCGCAATAATGATGATCGTGTCCTAAACCTGCATCATGATTAATGTCTTTTTCAGTATAAGTATGATTTTGAAGATTTTGTAAGATCGTCTCTGGATCGTCACCTAATTCAATCCCTAAATGGTTAACCAGATGCAATTGTCCTTGATCATCTAATTGAGCAAATACGGCCATTTGTGTATAGGCAGGCCCATGCTGGATTAAAGCACCACCAGAATTATTACACACCCCACCCATAACGGATGCGCCAATACAAGATGAACCTATTACCGAATGCGGCCCACGATTATATTTTTTCAACTCTTTTTCAAGTTTAAATAGTGTACTGCCTGGCAAACAAACCACTTGCTCACCATTTTCAATCACTTGAATACCTTCAAGTCGACGAGTACTGACAATTACCACAAACCTATCATAATCATTACCGTCAGGTGTAGAACCACCGGTTAATCCTGTATTTGCCGATTGAGTAATCACAATGACATCGGCTTCAACACACGCTTTTAAAACTAGCCACTGTTCAACTAACGTACCGGGTAAAACCACTGCAATAGCATCACCTTCCCCAAAACGAATACCTTTACGATAAAGTAAAGTACGGGAAGGATCAGTTAATGTGTGCTTTTTGCCCACAATAGTTTCTAACTTTTCAATCAGTTCTGCCGTCGTATTCTTACTCATATTATCTTCCTTATACCTAAATGGAAATCGCTTCAGTATTGATTATATTATAACCATTACTGTTCATTGCAAAGCATTTTAATTATCGTTAATTTTTTATAAGAAAAATAATAATTTTTAGTTATAACAAAGAATTATATAATTAATGAATACCCATTTTTAATATTAAACATTGATTACATATCATTTTTTTATTTATGTTAAAAATAGCATGTTGATTAAACATCTGATTAGATAAAACAAGAAAAGGTCAACTAACAACACAAAAATTATTGAATACTATTTGCAGGACACATTGGGGGATTAATCACTCGCCTTTGTAGTACTTAAATACCTGTCTGTTTGAGATATTTTACTAAACATTAATAATTTGCTAGAAGCTGTTGACGTTCCGCTTTATTAAAGTAAGTCCATGCGACAAAACGGCTAATTTTTTGTCCTTGTGCCATAGGCACAATTTTTGTCTCAATAGCTTTAACGGCTTTTAAGTGTTTTCTAATTACCGGTAATGATTCTTTTTTTGAAACCAATGTCGTAAACCATAAACACTGTGTTTTATAATTGGCACTCTCTTTTATCATATTACTGATAAATGTACTTTCGCCACCTTGACACCATAATTCCATATGTTGCCCACCAAAATTCAGTACTGTTTTTTGTTTTGAATCACCCAATTTTCCTAGATTTTTAAGTTTCTTCTGGGTACTGACCAAGGCAGCTTGCGCTGACGCATGAAAAGGAGGATTACAAAGGGTAAGCATATAAAACTCTTTAGGCTGAATAATCCCATCAAAAATCGCCAAACAATTTTTTTGCAATCGACATTGAACAGATCCCTTGAGTAACAAATTAGCCTTTGTGATTAATGATGCAACTTTGATGGCTGTTGGATTGATATCACTGCCCACAAATGACCAACCATACTCAGCTCGACCAATGATAGGATAGATCATATTGGCTCCCATACCGATATCCAACACCTGAACTTTTTTACCCATGAGTATGATATGTTGATTATCTTCTGCCAGTAAGTCAGCCAAATAATGCATATAATCGGCTCGTCCGGGTATTGGTGGACACAAATAATCGTTAGGAATATCCCAATAAGAAAGTTGGTAATAGGTCAATAGTAGTGCTTTATTTAACATTCTGACAGCGTTAGGATCAGCAAAATCAATCGATAAATTTCCGTATTGATTCCGTTTAACAAAAGCTGAAAATTCTGGCACAGCTTTAATTAATTGTGCAAAGTCATATCCATGGCGATGTTTATTGCGAATATGTAAAGGCGATGTGTTGATAGTTGGTGATCGGTTTGGCATGTTTATTCCAGAAATATGTACTATTATTTATTATAATGGCGTTTTGCATTGAGAAAAATACAAACATGATGAATTAGGCATCATTCACATAGGTTACTAGCAAATTGCAACTATTAACATAGCAAATATTCAAACTTTTCAGCACAATAACGGATACAACAATCAGCAATCATTATTACCTTTAAAATATTTGTTATAATAGGTGATAAATAAATAATAAAATAGATCTAATGAAACAATTAATTAAAATATCACTCGCACCACTGATTATATTAACCTTCATCCCTTTCGACTTGTATGCTGATGATTTTAGTGGTCAACATCTATCACTCTGTTGGGGTATCCCATTTGTTGGTATTTTGTTGTCGATAGCATTGTTACCATTATTGATCCCCCGAATTTGGCATCATCATTATGGCAAGATCACCATTTTTTGGACGTTGCTCTTTATGGGATCAGCATGTTATTTTTTTGGGTGGCAATCAACTCTTGAGCTAACTACTCATGCAATATTCGCTGAATATCTCCCTTTTATTCTGTTATTGCTGGCGCTGTTTACCGTATCAGGTGGTATTTTAATTAAAAGTGAAATAGTCAGTACCCCAAAATTAAATGTATGCTTATTAGCAGTGGGCACTTTATTAGCTTCAATCATGGGAACAACTGGAGCTGCCATGCTAATGATACGCCCCCTTATCAGGGCCAATCGCAATCGAAAACAAGCCGTTCACATTATTATCTTCTTCATTTTTTTAGTGGCTAATATAGGAGGAGGATTGACACCACTTGGTGATCCGCCACTATTTATCGGTTTTTTAAAAGGTGTCGATTTTTTCTGGACAATGAGCCATATGTTATTACCAGTATTGTTAACCTCAACACTATTACTCACGATTTTTTATTTCATTGATCGCCACTATTTCCAATTACAATACGGAAAGCAACATTTAGCCACAATGCCCAAAAATAACAGTTCCATAAAGTTTTATGGATTAAATAATGTGTTACTGTTAATCCTGATTATTGCAATGGTTCTATTATCTGGAATATGGCATTCTTCTATAGAGATAACGCTATTCGGGACGCATCTAAGTTTACCTAACCTTGTCCGAGATGGCGTTTTTATCATTATCACCCTAATTTCTATTTGCATAACTCCGAAAAACATTCGCGCAGCTAATGAGTTTAATTGGGAACCTATTATTGAAGTAGCTAAACTATTCATTGGTATATTTATTACAATTGTACCTGTTCTGGCCATTTTAAAAGCAGGCAGTGACGGAGCGTTATCGCCACTAGTTTCGTTAGTCAATAATCAACAAGCGCACCCCATTAATAGTATGTATTTTTGGCTTTCCGGGCTCCTATCAGGATTTTTAGACAATGCACCAACTTACCTTGTCTTTTTTAATTTAGCATCGGGTGATGCAACAATATTAATGACTTCGCTTGAAAAGACCTTGTTAGCCGTATCTATGGGGTCTGTTTTTATGGGGGCTTTAAGCTATATTGGTAATGCACCTAACTTTATGGTTAAAAGTATTGCGACCCAAAATCAAATCGAGATGCCTAGTTTTTTTGGGTATATGAAATGGTCAATTGGCATATTAATCCCTGTTTTTATTGTTAATAATTTATTATTTTTTATTTGACAACGTAAAAATAGAATGGGGTCAGTCAGTGACATGAGATGAATATTGCCTGTTAATAAATCCTAAAAGAACTTTAAATATTTCTTTTTTACTAGTTGAAAACACTTCACTTAATTTTATTTCATCGGGATTAGCATTATTTTTTAATGTTAACCCGATGCCTATCGAAATAATATTAATCCCTAATCACGGGTCGAAATGCACACTTACACATTTTAACAAAAATTTAATTTTTGATTTTAACCACTAATTTTACTGATCAAATTATGATCATAAAAAGATGATTTTTATATATACTTATTAATCGAATAAGAATAGAATTAATCGCCTTTAACGAGTTCCTGACAATAAAATCAATTTAGATACATAATTCACATCAAATTATTATTTAAATGTAAATATTGTTAGGATAATTTTTACGCAACCCGTTAAAGACAAGTAATAAGATCTAATTATAAAAAAAACTTTGTTGGCTTGATTTCTAACAAAGTTGACTAAGAAATACCTTAAAAGGATGAAAATATGAATAAAGTTTACAAAATAGTCTGGCACACCTCTAAACGACAATGGGTTGTTGTTTCAGAGCTGGCAAAAAAAGGGAAAACGAAAAGTTCAAAATTGTTAGCAGTAACAGCATTGGCTTCGCTTTCCGCTAATGCATTAGCTGGTCCTTGCTCAATCAATGTTCAAAACCAAATAAATGTCAATGGTAGTAACTGTGAACTTACTGATGACAGCTATACGGGCATTGAAACTAAAGGGCAAGATAATAAAGTCATTACTGTTGATAACGGCGGTAAACTGACTTTTAATCCAACTAACGGTAAAGTGACCATTACCAGCAAAAACCAAAATCATGCTTTGGTCGTTGGGACGACAGAACCTTATCCTAAGCAAGACCCAGTAAATAATCGTCCAAATTTAGGCGGAACGGTGACCGTTGACGGCGATTTAACGATTAATCTTAACGCTCAAACTTTACCACCAGATGCTACAAAAAAACAATACCGACCAAGTAGTATTTTATTAGGGGACAATAGTGAATTAGTGGTTAATGGTAATTTAAACATCAATCACACCGATTTCTGGCCCGATAAAAATGATCAGTCACAAACCGAATTTGAAACGGGTGCCCCGATCGATGTGTCTTTGACGAAGGCAAACTCAGCACGCATCACGGTAAAAGGAGAAACCAATATAAAATCGAATGGTGACGGTATTCGTAATGGTTCGGAATTAAATGATACCCAATTAGGGGGAATTTTAAATTTTGAGAAAAACGTCAATATTGAAGCAAATTATGTTGGTTTAAAAAACAGCGCAGGTGATACTACATTTCATAATGATCTAAATATTAATATGAAAGAAGGAAAAGGAATTGTTCAAACTTCTGGTTCGATTCATGTGAAAGGTAATCTGGGTGTAGAATCAAATAAATTAAGCGGTGCTAGCCATAACGCCATCGATATTTATGGTGGTGAAATGAATATTGATGGTATAACCACAATTGAATCATATGGTGCAGGGAATCAACATTATGCATCAGGCACTTCATTATATGTCTCAGGACAAGGGAAAGCGTCTTTTGGTTCCGAACTTAACGCAACCACCAATAGCGTCAATTCCAATAATACGGATACCGGTAACGGTGATGTCATAAAACTGCAAGATCTGGGAGAAATTAATTTAGCGAGCAAAACATCCCTTACTGCAAAAGGCGCCGGTAATGGTATAACTATGGGTGGTAATAGTAAATTAAACCTTAACCGAGAAACGACTATTTTTACCGAAATGGGCGATGGTCTCAATATTAATGGTGGCACAATCAATAGTGATAAAGCCGACCAATTAAATATCAGTTCAAATGCGAATAATGGTAATTTAATTAAAGTTACAAATGGTACTGTCAACTTAGCCAAAAATACCACGCTTAATGCTAAACATGCTACTCACGGTATTCATGTTGAAAATGGTACAGTTAATTTGAATCAACAAACCACTATCAATACCCAATTGGGCAACGGTATTCATCTTAGCGGAGGAAACATCATTGCCGCAGATGATTCACAGTTAGACATAACCACGACAGAATCAAGCGCTATTTATCAAACAGGTGGAAATTTAATATTAAAAAATACAAATATTAAATCTCCGCAAGGTTATAAAGCCATTATTCTCGATGGTGGTTCACTATCTAATTTAGGTAAATTGACTATTGAATCCGTGACGGATACGGCAGCGATACATAGTACTGTCGAATCTGGCAAAAAAGCGGTATTTAATAATGCTGGAACATTAGATACCAGTAAAATTGATAATATTCAATCTATTGTTAGTCATGATAAAACAGGTACGTTAGAAATTAACAATGCGAAAACGGGTGTATTGAATGCTAACAATGGTAATCTTTTTACCAACACATCTACAGGAACTATCGTCGTTAATAATGCTGGTAATTTGTATGGCAAGATAGAAACCGGAAATGGTAGCATTAATTTAAATAACTCTGGCCTTTGGGAAATCACTGAACATTCTACTCTAACCAATATCAAAAATGCCGGAACCATTCACTTTAAACACCCAACATCGCTTAACCGTAGCGCAAGCGAATTCTATTCAATTGATATTGCCGGTGATTATGTGGGTGATCAAGGTACTGTGAAAATGCATACTATATGGAATGCTTCAGACGACCCAAATAATAGTAGCATCAAGTCAGATGTTTTAAATATAAGTGGAACAGCTAAAGGCACAACGACCATCGTTCCATTATCTGCTGATGGTACAGAACGCATTATTGATGGTGATATAAAGCAAATTGAAAAAAGTTTGAATAGTGTTTTAGTTGTCAATGTTGCTAATAGCGGATCAGAAGTTGCCTTTACGGGTAAAGCTCAAACGACCGGATTGACAGAAGTTCAGTTAGCTAAACGTACCGTCGATAATCGAGATGAATACTATTGGACAATGAAAGCAAGAACCAAATCACTTGTCGAAACCAATAAAACTATTTATGCCGATCCAATTGCGGCTTATGCACTTATGCCGAGTGTCAACTTTGAACAAGGATACACAACGTTAGCTAATTTAAGGGAACGTCGTGGAGATATCTATTGCTTGGACTGTGCTACTGACGATAGTCAAAATACTTGGGCTCGAATTTTTGGTAGACATCAAAAACAAGATGGTGAACATCGCCTTAATTTTGAAACCAATATCTATGGTTTCCAAATTGGGCACGACTTCGCCATCACATCGTTGGAAAATAATGGTCTGAATTTATTTGGTGGTTATCTGTCTTACAACAGAGCTAAAACTGATTTTTCTGATAAATATCGTACTAAAGACGGTATCCTCATCAGTAACAAAAAAACAGGGAAAGGCGAATCAGATAACTTTAGCTTGGGTATCACTAATACCTACTATACCGGTACTGGCACTTATGTTGACTTAGTGGGTCAATTATCTTATCTACGCAACAAATATAATGCTCGCACAGGTAAAAATCCATCCACTCAAGATGGTTGGGGTGTAGCGCTATCGGCTGAAGCAGGTCATTCAATTCCATTAAGTGGAACGAATTGGTCTATTGAACCTCAAGCACAACTGACATATCAGTATTTGAAACTTGACAGTTTTAATGATCATATTCGCCATGTCGATCAGAATAATCCTGATACATTACGTGGTCGTGTTGGTGTCATGTTTGCGTATAATGCAACAGATACAGAAGACCAAAAAACGTCAGTATATGGTATTGTAAATATCTTGCATGATTTCTTTAGCCCTGATGATGTAAAAATTGGACGTGATAAACTTAGCGAGAAGTTCAATAAAACTTGGGGAGAAATTGGTTTAGGTTTAAATATTCCAATTACTACCCAAAGTGAACTATATGGTGATGTCCGCTACGAACACAATTTTGGTGGCAGTAAACATCAAAGTTTTCGTGGTAACATCGGTTTAAAAATAAACTGGTAATTATCATCAATCTATTCTGCCACATGAAAGTAATGTTGAATTTATGTGGCAGAATATTCAACGCTTAATTTTCTAGAATTAATTGAACTAAGATTAGCCTTAAAAAATGGCTTATTGACGTCATCAAAATTGGTTAACAATGACCAATAATGACAGACAAAACGATGTAATATTAAAAATTGTCAATTTAACCTAAGTTATAGGCTATGCAATCGGTAAGAGTAATCTATTTATACTGTTGTTTAGGATATGAAGGATAGAAGACAAATTTAGCGGTGTTAAATCGTTTTAAATTTTACTTTACTGGATCGTACAACATTATAAAACCAATGATGTACGATCCTTTTTATTATTAATTATTAATCGTTAATATTCCATACTACCAACGGATCATCATTCCAACATTCCCTGATAGACCTTGACGATGAGTACTACCAAAGTTATGTTCATATCGAACATCACTATACAGATTCATGTTGGTCACTATAGGTAACTGCATACCGATACCCATTTCTCCCCAAGTTCGTGCAAACTTTTCGTTGATATGATTACGACCGATATTGGTTTTTTCTGGATTCACGAAATCATGCCATAAATTTCCAATAACATAAAAAGATTTGCGTTGACTAAATTGGTTATCATCATGATAGGATAACTTTAAGCCTAAACGACTACGTAAACCGTCTTGTCCATTTTGATCAACATGACGAATACCATCTTTAAAGTGACTTAAATTGATATGTTGGTAAATCAATTGTGCTTGTGGTTCTATTGACCAATTTTTATCAAACACTGAAATAGCGTGCCCAACTTCAGCAGAAACGGCAGCAGCCCAACCATGTTGACTATCTGGATTATGGCTATTTTTAGCATGATATTTGTTAGTTAAATAAGATAATTGACCTACTAAATCTAAGTAACTCCCACCTTGGGTATAGTAAGTGTTCGTTAAGCCAAAACTAAAGCTTTCTGATTTACCATTACCTGTTTTTTTATCATGTGTGATAACGCCATCTTTTGCATGATATTTATCTGAAAAATCAGTATTGGCATTACTATAGGCAAAATAAGCACCTAACATCATAACATCTTGACTATCTGTCTGTTTAACAAAAAAATCATGACCAATTTGTAAACCATAAATATTTGTATCAAGATTTAAACGTTGTTTACCATCTTGTTTATGATGTTTCCCAAAAAAACGTCCCCAAGAATGATTTCCATTAATTTCACTACAATCATAACAAGTTATGTCACCTCGACGTTCTCTGAAGCTGGCTATACTAGAATACCCTTGTTCTAAATTGACACGAGGCATCAATGTATAACCTGACACTGGATTTGCGTAAATTAACTTATCAAATTTAGCATTTTGAGCATCTTTGCCTGATTTCGAATTAGCTGCCATAGTCCAAAAGTATTCATCGCCACTCTCTGTTGTGCGTTTGGCTAACTGAAACTCAACAACGCCATTCGTTTTTGCTGTGCCACTAAAGGCTTTTTCGTTATTACTTTCGGCAACATAAATGACAGGCGTTGTATTTATCGCTTTAGTGATTGATTTTATATCACCATCAATAATATTCTCTTTACCATCATTAGAAACAGGAACAACAACGGTATGCCCTTTAGCTGAACCGGCAATTTTTATTGTATCAGATTGAATATTTTTATCGCTTTCATTATCAGCAGCTCCCCATACAGTACGCATTTTCACGATACCTTTTTTTCCAACATAATCACCCTTCACATCCATAATATGAAATTCAGTTGGCGATTTATGAGCAAATGAAATGAGACCTGAATTTATGACATTATTTAAATTTGAGTCGCCATTAATATACCATTGACCACTATTATCAAGATTTATAATACCTACATTAGCATCCATTGTTCCGCTAAGTTTACCTGCATTATTAATATTAATTGTACCTGGTGTGATATTTTTAAATAATGAACCTTTTTCAAAAGAAAGATCCCCATTATTGCTATTATTCACAATAAACGTTCCTGTTCCTTCATGAATAAACATATGTTCAATTGATGTCGAAGCGGGATCAGCTCTAAGTGTTCCATTATTGTTAAATGTTGTCGTATCATCACCCATGACAGCTGCATGGACTATTGATACATCATTATTTGAATTTAAGGTGATAATTCCATTATTCGTTAAGGTTCCGTACCATAAATGGATACCCTTTCCTGCAGTAGTAATTGTCGTATTTTTATTTAATGTTAGATTACCAGAATATTTTTCATTTCCATCTTTGTTGCCTAGGCTGATTCCAATACCACTGACTTGACTGTTATTAATGATTAAATCATTATTAAAGGTAATGTTTCCACCATTACGTATCGCATCTGCTCCATCAGTGTTAAACGTTGCAACACCATTGACCGTTACCACATTGTTATCTTTTACAACTTCCAGTGGTGCACCAGTAGGGGTTTTTTTAGTTATCGTTAAATCACCTTTAATTAAAAGGGTACCCTTATTGTACATATAAATACCACGAGAAACTTTATTACCGGTAATAATTTCCAAATCACCATTAAATATTGTTGTCCCGCCTTCTACTTGAGGTCCGCCATTACCGCCACCTATCGCTAGCGTGTGATTACTTGAATAAGAAGGGCTTATCATTTTTACCTTGTCAGCGGTAAATATTGCTGTTGTATTTTCACCTTCAATGCGTGATAAATTAGTTCCGTAGTAATCACCGTTTGAAAATTCACATGTTGAGTCTTGGTTAGCATACGCTTTGTTACCGGCATAACAATCAGCATAAGAAATATAGGGAGCGCCCATTAATGCTGTTAATACTAATATTTTTTTAAATTTTGATTTTCCATGTCGTAATACTTCCGAAGTCATAATCCAACGTTGTAGTGCAACATTCCACTTTAATCTATATTTTTGATCCATATTTAAAACAACTCTCATTTAATCCCATCAATTAATTTTGTGTAAAACACAAAATTTCCATCTTGCCTTAAGCTTATTTATATATCGGTCATAACACTTAAATTCTTTATGTTTTTTTTCAACTTACCTCTTAAAACTATAACCAACTGATTGATATTTATTTTTTACTTTGCACTGAATACTACATTACCTATTTTTATTTACATGATATTTTTAACTCAAATAAAAAAATTTTATTGATATTGAGAAAAATGAATCAGTAATGACAACTTAATATCCAAATTTTATATGCTATAAAAAAATATTTACTTTTTTTATAAATAGAATTTAATATCAAACCCTAATGATTGTAAATAATTATTTATTTATGTATAGATTATGTTAATTCATTAACAATTATTTAATTTAGATAATCACAATAATTCCCAAAAATCATTTTAGAAAAGATAAGTTGTTTATATTGACGCATGTCAAAATGAGGTTGCAATTGAGTTTATAATAAAAATTACAGTCATTTTTTTAACTAAATGATGAACGCAAAAAAAGGCATTTTTTAAAAGCATCAACTAAATTAACATGAATATTTTAACCTTTTAACTTTTAACTATTTCATCAATAACTGTTTTAAATTGACAGCGAATTTACCCCAGCATCCATCAATATACATTAGCAAATTTTTATTTAAATGCGTAATAGCTCATCCTGCTTGAGGCTTTAAATAAAACGTCTGGTTAAGTTCAAATATGTTTTCTTAATCCATGCAAAAACGATCATTTTATTACTCATAATAAAGCGAATAAACAATAAGGCTTCAGTTTTGGTTTTAGTTCGTTTTATACTTTCATAATAATTATTGTTATAATGACCTATTTTTACAATAATTTGAGAGTGACTTATGTTAAATCAGCTTAAAGCAATTATTCAGTATCTTCTTCCAAAACAGTTTTTAACAATTATCTTTGGATGGTTAGCCAAAAAACAGTTGGGAAAAGTCACAACATGGATGATTAAAGGCTTTTGTAAGTTATATCGAGTCGACTTAAGTGAAGCAAAGTTCACTAATGCCGCAGACTATAAAACATTTAATGACTTTTTTGCGCGGGAATTAAAAGAAGATGCTCGCGAAATTGATACGGCTGAAAATTCAATTATCATGCCCGCTGACGGCGTGTTAAGCCAATTTGGTACAATTCAAGATAGCCAATTATTACAAGCAAAAGGACATTTTTATTCACTCGAATCTTTGGTTGCTTGTCATCCAGATATGATTAAGTACTTCCAAAATGGATCTTATGCCACCACCTATCTATCGCCCAAAAATTACCACCGTTTCCATATGCCATGTGACGGTACATTACGCGAGATGATCTATGTGCCTGGTTCACTTTTTTCAGTCAGTAAAGCCACAACAGAAAGCATTCCGAATATTTTTGCGCGTAATGAACGTGTTATATGCCTTTTTGAAACAGAATTGGGGCCAATGGCACAAATATTAGTCGGGGCTACGATCGTCGGAAGTATTGAAGTAGATTGGGCTGGAATAATCACACCACCACGTGAAGGAATCATGAAACGTTGGACATATTCTGATGAAATTAAACTCAGCAAAGGTCAAGACATGGGATGTTTCAAATTAGGTTCAACCGTTATTACATTATTTGCTTCAAATGCGATTGAATTTTCAAACAATCTTAAAGTTGGGGATGTAACACGTGTAGGTCAAAAATTAGCTGAAAGGATTTAACAATATGTGGATGCGTGGATTGTTATGTTTTTTATTAATGGTTTTTTCTTCAACCCTATTCGCTGAAGAAAAAATAACGACTATTGATGATGTTCAACAACTTACTGAAATCGTTGATAAACTCAACGAGACTAATGAAGATCTTCGCCAAAATATGGAAAGCCAAAAGATTCATTTAACCAGTATAATTAACGAACAGACAAATATATCAACGCAAATCTCTCATGTTCAAAATACCCTAGCTACTCTCGATGAACAAGGAGAGTGGCTAAGCTTTTCAACGGCATTAGGTGAAACATTACGTCAACAATTATTACGTTTACCTGAAAAACCAAAATCTTTAGCGCTCGACGCAGAAATAGCCAAAGCCAAAGTTCAACAACTTAATTACAGTAATGTTCTTAAAAATTTGGATAATTATCCAAATTTATCTAATCAAATTAACGCTGGAAAACAAGGCTCGCAATATCGCCGTCTATTACGTGAACAAAGCGAGTTACTTAAGACGTTAATCGCAGGTACAGATACCACGATTTTAGAATTAACCAAATTAAAAATTGCCAATAAGCAATTAATTAATGCTATTGACGAAGTGAATGATGCTGCTCATCGATATTTCTTCTGGGTTGCTGATGTAAATCCCGTATCATTGAGTTTTCCGTTACAATTAGCTAAAGACGTCAATTATGTTATTTTTTCGATCGACTCGCTTTCACAATTATATAAAGCGGGAATCCAAATACTGACGACCCCGAAAACACTTTTTTTACTGATTTTATCGATATTATTTGTCGTTGTGCATTTTAAAATGCGTAAAAAATATTACGCATTTTTGAATAAATCTGCCTCCCGTGTGGGTAAAGTAACGCAAGATAACTTTTCATTAACTTTAGAAGTCGTCATATATTCTTTAATCATGGCTTTACCGATTCCTATTTTATGGGCAGTCTTTGGCTATGCATTACAACTCAACTGGGATTATCCTGTTGCCGTTGCGTTAGGATACGGTGTTAATGCTGCTGCTCCAATTTTATGGGTATTTATCATCACGGCACATCTGGCATCACAAAACGGCTTGTTTATTAGTCATTTTGGTTGGTCATCTAAAAAAGTCCGTGCAGCCATGAAATATTATCAATTATCGGTATGGCTTGTCATACCATTGGTTATGGTTGTCATGAGCTTTGATCAGTTCAGTAATCGTCAATTTGCCGCAACCATTGGGCGTATTGCGTTTATCATTCTTTGCTTTGCGTTAGTGTTTATGACTAACTCTATCCACCGAGCAGGCGTTCCACTTTATATTGATAAAAAAGGATCGGGCGAAAATTTATTAAGCCGTATCGTTTGGCTAATACTTCTTAGTGCGCCATGGCTTGCCATTATTGCTGCTTGTTTGGGTTATCTATCAACGGCACAAGTTTTATTAGGTCGTCTTGAAGCATCGGTCGTGATTTGGTGTGGACTTCTCGTTATCTATTTTATGATTCGTCGCTGGATGTGGATACAAAAACGGCGTATCGAATTTGAACGAACTAAACAACGCCGTCTTGAACGTCTGCAACGCGCTAAAACACCCGAAGAAGATCTGGCTGACAACGTCGATGAGCCTGTTATCGATTTAGATGTGATTAGTGCACAATCTTTACAACTTGTACGTTCTATCATCATGTTAATTGCTTTAATTAGTATGATTTTACTTTGGTCTGAATTACATTCAGCATTCGCATTTATGAATAATATCAAACTTTGGGGAACTACCACGATCATCAATGGTACCGAAGTTGAACAATATATTACTTTAGGCGCGGTATGTATTGCTATTTTGGTGATGACAATTACCGTCCAATTAGTTAAAAATCTACCTGCATTACTGGAATTGGGAATATTGCAACACTTAGATTTAGCACCGGGCACCAGTTATGCAATATCAACCTTATCAAAATATATCATTTTAATGATTGGCTCCATGATGGCCTTTTCATTTATTGGGATAGATTGGTCGAAAATACAATGGCTTATAGCGGCACTTGGTGTTGGTTTAGGTTTTGGTTTACAAGAAATATTTGCAAATTTCATTTCGGGATTAATCATTCTTTTCGAAAAACCAGTCCGAATAGGCGATACCGTAACAATCAGGGATCTGACTGGTAATATCACCAAAATTAACACTCGAGCCATCACTATTGTTGATTGGGATCGAAAAGAAATTGTGATGCCGAATAAAGCATTTATTACCGAACAACTCGTTAACTGGTCATTGTCAGATTCTATTACACGAATTGTACTCACTATCCCGGCTACAATTGATGCCAATAGTGATCTGGTTATTGAATTACTTCAAAAAGCCTCGGATAAATGTGAATATGTGCTTAAAGACCCTGAACCGCAAGTTTTTTTAGTGGATATTCAAGAAGGTATTCAATTATTTGAACTGCGTGTTTTTGCTGCTGAAATGGGACATCGCATGGTGTTACGAAGTGCAATCCATAAATTAATCCTAGAAGCCTACCGTGAAAACGGTCTGACACTCCCTTTTCCACCATTACAAACCAATTTAGAGGCACTGGGTCGCAAAAGTGGGCGTCGTAGTTATACTGTAGGAACCATTTAACCAAAAAGTGTCTCTAACCAAGGCACGCCAAAGGCGCCTGGCGCTAACAGAACAAATGCCCATATCGGTGCTGAGGTGATGTTAGCTAAATTAAACTTAGTTGTTGGCATATGCATTGCGCCAGCAACTAACGGCACTACGGCTCTTAACGGACCAAAAAAACGCCCGATAAAAACCCCTAACGCGCCATAACGTTGAAAAAATTGCTCTGCTCGAAAAACCAATTTAGGATACTTTTTAAGTGGCCAAGAATGGATAACTTGATGATGATAATGTTTACCTAACCAATATGAAATTAAATCACCCAAAATGGCTCCTAGCGAAGCAGCAATCAATACCGGTAAAAAAGAGAGTGTACCTGTTCCAATTAATGCACCTACACCTAATAATATAGCCGTTGCTGGAACCACTAAAGAAATAATGGCAAGCGATTCACCAAATGCTAATAAAAATATAATGGGCAAAGCCCAGATT
The DNA here is from genome assembly GCF_046635725.1 of Gilliamella sp. CG22. NCBI lineage: Bacteria > Pseudomonadati > Pseudomonadota > Gammaproteobacteria > Orbales > Orbaceae > Gilliamella > Gilliamella sp. CG22. The sequence goes on along the minus strand of NZ_JBIDFK010000002.1, from coordinate 274,890 downwards.
TGATGATTTTCAATAAATTGCATTATGGTGTGTGTAATTTCATTTAATGACATAATTGCATCACAAATTTTCAATTGATTATGGTGACCTATTTTATCATAATAAGTAAGTATTAGCGTTAAGTTATAAGTGCATTATGAATTATCTTACAACTATTTTTAAGTATGCTAATACCCTATTTTCAACAAATCCAGATAGCGTATAATAGCTAATCACTTAGCCATAACGTTTTATAAAAGACAGATAGCCAGAGAAAGTCTATGACAATCGGTTTAGAACATATTACCGTTGAAAAATTTAACAGTAATCAACCCATCCATTCAGAACATGATGTTTTAGCTATAGAAACCCCTGTTGCATTGGTATATAACGGTATTTCACATGTTGTCATGATGGCAACCCCTAAAGACCTTGACTATTTTGCTATCGGCTTTTCATTAACAGAAGGAATTATTCAATCCCTAGATGACATCTACAGCATTGACATTATCAAAGTGACAAATGGTTTTGAAGTGCACATTGAGCTATCATCACGGCGATTTTTTGAGCTTAAACAAAAGCGCCGGAACTTAACAGGTCGAACAGGTTGCGGTATTTGTGGCACGGAACAGATTGAACAAGTCTGTAACATCTTACCTACCTTGTCATCCACTCATTTCATTGAGTTATCCTATTTTAATCAAGCATTGTCAGCATTAAAACGTGTTCAAACTGTTGGTGAACAAACGGGTTGTACGCATGCTGCAATATTACTTGATTTAGCAGGTAATTTTATTGCTGGTTTCGAAGATATAGGTCGACATGTCGCATTGGATAAATTGTTAGGCTTTCGAGCGACACAACTTAAAAAAAATCCGAATTTTCCTCAAGGTGTTATTGTTGTTTCAAGTCGAGCCAGTTATGAAATGGTACAAAAAACCATTCATTGTGGAATTGAAATATTGATGGCAGTATCCGCTGCAACCTCGATGGCAGTCGATATGGCCAAGAAAAGTAATCTTACCTTAATCGGTTTTTTCAAAAATGATAAAGGTGTGATTTATTCAGCTAGTCACCGAATACGTTAAAAGGTGAACAATGCGAGTTTAACGATAAATTTTTATGTGATCTTTTTCGCGTTTTAAAAAAAAGATGATTAATTATTTTTTTAGATATGACATACTACGGCGATTTTAAGAATGTGCCAAAAATAACAACGCCATCACACATTCTCAAAATGAATTTATTAATAATACATTAATCTTGAAAAGATGAATTAGCTTCATCAAAATTTATTCTTACAAACATCTACAGACAATTTAAGGATACATCCATGCATCAAACATCTGATATTCAACAAGCGGTCAGCTATATTCAACAAAAAACCAATAAAAAACCAACTATCGGTATTATATTAGGTTCAGGATTAGGCCCTTTTGCCGATACGCTTGAAGATGCAATCCATATTCCTTATGACACAATCCCTCATTTTGCAAAATCAGCTGCTGTGGGACATTCTAATGAGTTAGTTATTGGTCAAAGCGGCGATAAAACAGTAGTTGCCATGAAAGGACGTTTTCATTACTACGAAGGATTTTCGTTAGATCAAGTGACCTTTCCGGTGCGAGTCATGAAAATGCTGGGCGTTGAAAAACTGATTATTACCAATGCTTGTGGTGCAGTGAATACCAGTTTTAATCCTGGTGATTTGATGCTGATTACTGATCATATTAATTTGACGGCAAATAATCCTTTAATTGGTCCGAACAACGATGAACTAGGTGTACGTTTTTTAGATGTCAGTGAACTTTATAATAAACAATTACGTGCAACCGTTTTAGACGTTGCCAAAGAACTTAATATTACCTTACGCCAAGGCGTTTATGCTTGGTGGACAGGGCCAACTTATGAAACACCAGCAGAAATTAGAATGATTCGGGTATTAGGTGCAGATGCAGTCGGTATGTCCACTGTGCCTGAAGCCATTATTGCTCATCATTCGGGAATTAAAACGATAGGCATATCCTGTTTAACGAATATGGCTTGTGGTATTTTGGATCAACCATTAGGGCATGAAGAAGTGATTGAAACAGCAGAACGTGTAAAATCAACGTTTTTACAATTAATTACTAAAACGATAGCACGCTTTTAATTACTGTTTTATTGTGTTGATGTTGTATTAAGGGTTTACTTTGTAGGTATCTGTAATGAACATAAGCAATAGATTGAAAATAATGTTGTTTTTCCAATACTTTATTTGGGGAAGCTGGCTGGTTACCTTTGGCTCTTATATGAGTCATACTCTCCATTTTTCAGGGACTGAAATAGGATTAGTGTTTAGTTCAAAGGGACTTGCCGCATTAATCATGCCATGCATTATCGGCATTATTGCAGATAAATTTTTACAACCTAAATACCTTTTCATGCTATGTCATACAATCTGTGCCATTGCACTTTTTTATGCAGCATCAATCACTCAACCTAATCCATTATTTTGGGTAATGTTAGCGAATGCTTTAGCATTTATGCCCACTATCGCTTTATCGAATTCGATCAGTTATCACTGTTTAGACAACAATAATATTGATTCATTAAAAGCTTTTCCTAAAATAAGGGTTTTTGGTACCGTAGGCTTTATTATTGCAATGTGGATAATAAGCCTACTTAAATTAGAACAGAGTCATGCACAACTCTATGTAGCCAGTATCGCATCAATCATACTTGTCATTTACAGTTCGACACTACCTAAAATAACGATTCATAAAAAAATAAAACAGTCATGGCATTCTCGATTAGGATTAGACGCATTTGTACTTTTTAAAAAACCGACAATGGCGGTGTTTTTTTTATTTTCGGTATTAGTAGGCGCTATTTTGCAAATAACCAATACTTTTGGTACCACCTTTTTGCGTGATTTTAATAAGATTCCGCAATTTGAAAATAGTCTAATTACACAGTACCCGGCTATTTTATCTTCAGTTTCACAAATGGCAGAGGTTGCCTTTATCTTAACTATCCCATTTTTTCTCAAAAAATTGGGGATAAAAAAGGTCATAATGATAAGCTTAATCGCTTGGACTTTAAGATTCGGACTATTTGCATTTGGTGATCCAACACCATTTGGTTTTGTTTTACTCATGTTATCCATGATTGTTTATGGTTGTGCATTTGATTTCTTTAATATTTCCGGTTCAATTTTTCTTGAAAAAGAGGTTAATGCAAGTATACGAGCCAGCGCACAAGGTTTATTTATGACTATGGTAAACGGTGTCGGGGCTTATTTAGGTTCAATTATCAGTGGTTTAGTTGTCGATATGTGTACCCATAATAATGTAAAAGATTGGCAAGTTATATGGTTAATTTTTGCGTCTTATGCACTCATTTTAGCTATCGTGTTTTACTTTAGTTTTCATGATGACCATACAAGCAATAAACAGATTAAACAATAGGATAGTCAACTCATATAATGGATTATAACAACATGTTTATCTTCTAAATCGAATCAATTCGTATTCATTATCATCACTCATTTAATGAACTTGAATAAACGGCAGGGCTAATCCCCCTGTGATTATGTTTTACATCGAAAATTATCGATGAAGTTTTTTGTTACAAAAGTATTGAGATTCAAATATGAAAGAAAAATTTTTAGGCAGTTTTCTAGTTTTTTTAGGGGCATGTAGTTTTGGTGTCCTCTCTTCTATTGTAAAAACCGCTTATCAAGCTGGATATACATTAGGTGAAGTTACCGGTGTGCAATGTTTTTTGGGTATGCTGATACTATGGGGCAGTCACCTAATCGTTAAAAGCTTAAATAAACCCAAAGCAGCCCCTGTTAAACATTCTCCTTCTACCCCAAAATGGAAAGTGTGTGCTGTTGGAATTTTTCCCGGCTTAGTTGGTATCTGCTACTATCAGTGTGTTCAATTAGTTCCGGCATCAATAGCCATTATTCTACTGATGCAATATTTATGGATCAGTATCATTATTGATTTTGTCATATTTAAAAATAAACCCAGTAGCGTTCAACTTTTGACAGTAGGCATTATCATCATCGGTAGTTGCTTAGCAGCAGGCGTTCTTAATCAAGACATTCATTTAAATTTTTCAGGCTGTTTATTTGGATTTTTAGCCGCTTTAATGTATTCCCTTTTTATCACTACCAGTAGTAATGTGGGTAACGATTTACCAAAGCTTGAAAAAAGTGCCTTAATGATAACGGGTGCATGTATTATTACGTTTTTAATTTTTCCACCGTTATTCTTTTTTAAATACAGTATTTCAGACCCACTTTATGTATTAGGATTCTTATTGGCGTTATTAGGAACCGTTTTACCGCCCTTTTTATTTTCGGTTGGTATGCCAAAAATTGGCATTTCATTTAGTGCGATATTATCGGCAGCTGAGCTTCCGATAGCCGTGACCTGTTCTTATTTCTATTTGAAAGAATCTGTCTTGTTAACGCAATGGATCGGCGTCATCATTATTCTATCAGCCATTGCATTGTTAAATCTGAAAAACCTTAAGAAAGGCTCATAACGGTGTTATAATTTACGAATAAGACTAATTCGCTTTATATATACAAATTCTGACATCAAGGCTTAAACATAACGTTTAAGCCATTTAATAAAAATATCCGCTTTCGGATTATATTTGGTTTGTGGTCTTAAAATGTAATAACGCTGTTTACATAATAATTCCATATCAGGAAAAGGCATAACCAACTCTTTCGTTTCCAAATATTTACTAATTAACTGTTTTCGTCCCATGGCAATACCGGTATGGTTAATAGCCGCAATAATAGCTAAATCAGAACGATCAAAGATGATTTTGGGGATATCATTAAGTTCAAAAGGTAATGAAAAATTATTTGCCCATGACTTCCACTCTTCTAAGTTGGAGTCATGTCCCCAAGCTTGTCCGTCATGCAACAAAGTACAATTGGTCAATTTATCCACATTACCATATAAATCCTGTTTAAGCGCATAAGCGTGGCTACAGACTGGAATAATGGTTTCATTCATCAAATGGTCATAACGAACTTCTTCATAGCGTAGCGCATCAAAATAGATGGCAAGGTCAATATGATGACGATTAAAATTACTCACTTCATTACCGGACAAAATATTCAAGCTGATATACGGATACTGCCGAGTAAATTCAGCAAGTTTAGGGACTAACCAACATTGAGTAAATGACGGTTTTGCATAGACCGTTAATGTTCCAGCTGCCTCTTGATTCGTTATTTCCAGAATTTCTTGATTCAAATTACGAAGCGAATTTTTTACTGCACTAAAAAGATTTTTGCCATTATAAGTCAATTCAATACGACGATGAAAACGCTGAAATAACTTAAAACCTAGCTCATCTTCTAATTTATTGATTTGATGACTGACAGCACTTGGGCTAATACAAAGCTCTTCTGCGGCTAAAGCGAATGATAAATGGCGAGCTGCTGATTCAAAAGTATGTAGTTTAGCTAATTGATAACGATTAACGATACGGCTTTGTGCCAAATATTTATTTTCATCATACATCTGTAATTCTCCTGTACTTCGACGGTCAAACTTCAGTTAGCTGTTTTTCAACTTTCATCTTTACATTTACAAACAATAATATGTAGGACAAGTATTGAAAAGAAGGACTTGCTGGTTTTAAATTACTTTTTTAGATGAATCCAGTTCATGTTAAGTTGTTTATTTATCATTTGTCAAATATTAATCAAAAACATCTAATAATAACAGTATTTAACAGCTTAAAAAGACGGCATTTTTAATTCAAAATTTATAATTTTTACTAAATTAATCATTAGTATAACGTAGATTGAAGTTTTTGTCGTGAATTGTTATTCATTCATCTGGTCTGATTAGCCTATTTAGTGAGTTAAACCGGCTTAAAAGAATGGTGATCGATAAAATTGAGATGAATGTAATGAGTTTGTTGTAGTCAATATTGGTTAGACAACTTAGCCGTTAATTTAAGTTACTGCTATATAGTCATCCTAATATTTTAATAAGAATGTGAGAGTGAATAAGATCGAATAAATATTAAATTTAAATGCGTCTAGCAAAATGTCTTATCCATTTTTTATGTTTAATTTAAACATATTCCTCCACAATCTTTATTGCAATGAACAATTTCTATACTTTTGTAACCTTAATAGTTTGATTTGTTATACTTGTTTCTACATTTTTATTTTTTAAATCAATAAAATAATATAGAGGAATAGGATTATGATGTTTCAAGACCTTGAAAAACGTCTACTAAGCCACCATTTAGTGATTAGTCTTGTTAAATTGGCAATATTTTCTTGGTCTAAACGAAGAATAACCGTTTTAACTCAAAAATTATTTTTTCAAGTATTAACAAAAATAGGCGTAATGGAATGTGATCAACAACTAGTAAGAAGTACTTCTTATCACGAGAAATCATCTCCAAAAGCGGCTGTAACAAAAGGAATTATTAAGCCAAATAAAATTATCATATCGAACACAACATTATTTCCAGAAAAACACTATCATCTCGACAGTTTAAGTAATTATTTGCTTAACAATATAGTTATTTTCTTAGGAAAGCTTATACCTATGTCGATATTTTCTCATTATGGAGATCAAGCTAAATTTGATTTAAAGAGTGATATGAAAACGAGTTAGCCGAACAGAATTGGTAATTTTATTGGTATTTTTATTCGAAATTAGTGTTAAGTTCTTGGTTAATTTTTATCCATTATAAAGTGTATTAGTAATGACAGGAGGCATTAAATTTTAATTTTCGTCTTGTAAAAATAAAGTAAATAATAATTTTTTAACTTGATTTATTAATTGTTGAATAGCATTTAATCGACTTGTTATAAGGAAATTACAAAAAAACTGGAAGTTAGTTATTTTATACTGATGTAGCACCGTAACAAGAAGTATCTTAAGAAAACAAGTAACAATCGTTTTTTTCATTGTCCGACACATTGTTATATTATTGTCCTGAAATAGAAAGGAAGTTATAGAATGAAGACACATAAAAAACCATTATTTACCTTAGTACAAAACAGTGAATCAGTAACAAAACAAAATACTTTAAGCTATTTAGACTCTAAACTAAATTATCCGGATTGCGTAGATGAAATCATTGCATTACGTATTAAGGAGCTTAAATTACATCATACTGAGTATAAAGAAAAAGAGTACAACGAAAAAAATACTTTTCGTAAAAATAAAGAGTTTTCATTTATATTTGGGGAAATATTTGAATCCGAACACCATGAGAAACAAATCGGTATGTTAAAAGATGAGATAGCTTTGGCTAAAGAGTCCAATAAAGTAAAGGAATTACTTGGTACTCGATTGAAAGAGATGGCTAAAGTATACCCAGATGTTGAACTTGATCTAAGTGATGTTGATGTGATCCCAACACAAATAAAAGAACATTTGTTTGCTCCACCTTTAATCTTAACTGAAGATAATGCCATTATGCTTTGGGATGATTAAAAAATAGTTTTAACAATAATTAATACTAGGTCTAATAAATTACAGGGTATAAGCCCTGTAATTTATTTAATAGGTTTGTTAGAACAAATACTAATATTTATCAGTGCTAACTGTTAAAGGCACTTTCACCATGGCTGTTAATATCTAATCCTTCACGTTCATGCTCTTCTGATACACGTAATCCAACTGACAAATCGGCAATTTTATAACCAATCAATGCGATAATAGCTGTCCAAACAACACAGGTAATCACACTCAATAATTGGATACCTAATTGGCTTAGCATATTCATGCCTTGGGCATAACCAATGCCGCCTAACGATTCTGCTGTAAATATACCTGTTAGCAGACAACCTACAATACCACAGACGCCGTGTACTCCAAACACATCACAGGTGTCATCAATTTTTAACCTTTTTTTAAGAGAAGATACGCCCCAAACACCGGCAAAACCACAAATCAAACCAATTAACATTGCGCCACCAACGCCGACAAATCCAGCGGCTGGCGTTATGCCAACTAATCCAGCAATAACCCCTGAAGCAGCGCCTAAACATGATGGTTTACCTCGCAATACCCATTCGGCAATGGTCCACGCTAAAACGGCGGCTGCCGTTGCTGCGACCGTATTAATAAAAGCCAAGCTGGCAATCTCATCGGCTTGTGTTGCCGATCCCGCATTAAAACCAAACCAGCCAATATAAAGAATTGCTGACCCTAAGTACACATAAGGTAAATTGAAAGGTTTTAAGGGCTCACGATTATAACCGATACGGTTTTTAAGCAGATAGGCGCCAATTAATCCGGCAACGGAAGCATTAATATGAACCACCGTACCACCAGCAAAATCTAATGACCCTTCATCGCCTAATATACCCCCGCCCCAAACCATATGAGCCATCGGTATATAGGCGAATGTAAACCAAATTACCATAAAAATTAATACGGCTGAAAATCGAATACGTTCCGCAAAAGCCCCCAGTATTAAACAGCAGGTTATACAGGCAAAAGAGCCTTGAAAAGCGATCCAAATCAGCTCATAAATCGTTCCCGACAAGTCCGTTATCTTCACGCCAATTAATAAAAAATGGTCAAAGTTACCAAAAAACCAATTTCCTTGACCAAAGGATAAGGTATAGCCATACGTTATCCAAAGTACGGAGATTAATGAAAAAGTAACCAATACTTGTGACAACATGGATAACACGTTTTTAGAACGTAATAATCCACCATAAAAGAGTGCGATACCCGGTACAGACATAAATAGTACCAGTGCAGTACAAATCATCATGAAACCATTATCCGCTTTATTAGCAATAGGAACTTCATTTGCCAATACTGAACCAGAAACCAATAATCCAAACACTAAACTTAATTTTTTTAACATAATATTATCCCTATTTATAGTGCTAACTCATCGGTTTCACCCGTTCGGATCCGAACAACGTGCATCAATGGCGTAACAAAAATTTTTCCGTCGCCAATTTTGCCGGTATAAGCTGCCTGACAAATTGTGGTAATAGCTTCGTCGAGTTGATCGTCACTGATCGCTAACTCTATTTTTACTTTAGGTAAAAAATTAACAGTGTATTCTGCACCTCGATAAAGTTCGGCATGACCTTTTTGCCGCCCAAACCCTTTTACTTCTGTAACAGTTAATCCAGTGATACCAATATTTGAAAGTGATTCTCTGACCTCTTCTAATTTGAAAGGTTTAATCACAACAGTCACTAATTTCATCTATGTAACTCCTCATCTTTTACTATGGGTAATCAACATAATGCAAAGGTTATGCCAGCTTTGATTAAGATTAATTTGTTGTGATTTTAGATAAGCAATGATGAAGCGTTATCATGCAGGTATAAAACATGAATTGTATAACAAATGATTGAGCTGATAAGCTCTATTGGGTTATCAAGAAAATTTAACTCGATAGCGTTTGATGCACTAATCTGGTGCTATTGCGTTTTTGTAGTGCCTTTTAATCTATTCATTAATTTAATTAGAAGGTCACCATTAACTTGCGGTATTCATCAAAAGCAAAGTGATCAGTCATGCCGCTAATATAATCTTGCAACAAACGACAACGATAATAGAACTCCCAACTTTGAAAAGTCTCTTTCGTTTCATCTTTATTCTTAATAGCTTGTTGATAAGCATCCCGATGTTTAGCGGAAAGTTTATGATAAAGCCGTGTTTCAATCGGGTATTCTTTGTGATTATCGTCTTTTACTAATTTTAAAAAATCATGGGTTGGCATATCGAGTAAAGGACTATAAATATCTAATAATCCACTAATAATTCGGTGACCTTGTAATTCAATATTTTCAACAGATTCATGATTAAATACATATTTGATCCCAACCGTTTTAAAAATATTTAATAATTTATATTCAGCCCCTTTACCTTCCAAGAGCGCATTATTAAATGAACCATGGTATATCTCCTCGATATTTTCAATAAAGCGCTCAGCAGCATGAGAGACAAGCTTAGTTATCGTCTTGACCCGTAAATTTATAAAAAATTGCCCGATAGCTATCGCTCTAAATTGATTTTGTCCTAAATATTCATCGTATGAACGCTTAACAACTTTATCAAAAAGATCACCTGATTTGATTGGTCCCCAAGCATCTTCTAAATAGTTATAAAGTTGTTGTACAGAAAATAATTTTTTTTCAACAGCATCTTCAAGATCAGCAATACAGTAAGAGATATCATCTGCTGCTTCCATAATATAAGTGAGTGGATAACGGTGAAAAGGTTCAATATCAAGTTGTTCAGATAACTCTTTGATAAAAGGCTCTTCAGATAAGTAATATCCCGGTTTTTTCATCAAATAGGAGAATTTAACAGGAACTTCATGCAACCAATAGGCAGGTTTGGAATATTTTAATATTGACGCAATTTGCGAATAAGTAAGATTTAATCGCAAAATGGTATGAACTAATCGAATGGCTTGTGCATTACCTTCAAAATTGCATAAGTCTTGACGGATTTTGTTTTTCAATTCCTGAAGCTCGGTATTATCCGTTTCTTGTATTTCAAGCACGGGATAATAAGACGATGCATGAATTTTTAATCGTGAACCAAACCATTGATTAATCGCTTTTTCACCAAAATGCCCAAAAGGTGGATTACCAATATCATGCATTAAACAAGCCATTTCAACCAGACTTTCAATCGGCATAATAACTTGTTCTAATCCCAATTGTTCCAGTTTTCCGGCGTTGCTAAGACGATGAATGATCTCTTTAACAATATAACGCCCTACCTGTTGTACTTCCATGGAGTGGGTTAAGCGCGTTCTGACAACAGAATTACGCTCTAATGGAAAAACTTGCGTTTTTTGCTGTAAACGGCGAATCGCAGCAGAGTTAAGGATCCTTCCTCGATCGCTTTCAAAACAACCAATAATAGAGTAGGGATCGGTTATTTTTTCTTGTTTATTTCTTTCGTTACGTTGATAATTAATTTTTTTATTAAATTCGATCATGCTCAATCCCTTGTATTCATATTATTATAATTTCTGTTTCGCCCATTCAATAGCCGATTGATATTCCACCGGTAATAACGATATCAAACTAGCTAAAGATTGCTTTAATTTATCTGGATTATCATGTGTTAAATTGATATGCCCTACTTTACGCCCAACTCGAACTTCCTTTTCGTACCAATGCAGATGCACTAAATCAATCGATAACCATATTTTATTGAGTTCTGTACCGATTAAATTCACCATAATTGAAGGGGTAAAGACATCTGGCTTAGGTAGTGGCAATCCTAATAAAGCCCTTAAATGCAGTTCAAACTGACTAATTGAAGCACCATTTTGTGTCCAATGTCCACTATTATGCACACGAGGCGCCAGTTCGTTAATGAGCAAATCATTACCCATCACAAAACACTCCATCGCCATGACACCCACATAATTTAGTTTATCCATAATAGCCGATAACATGTGTTCAGCTTTTGACTGTAATGTTTTGTATTCATCGGGTAAGACAACACTCATTTTTAGAATACCGTCTTGATGTAAATTGTTAGTCAATGGATAAAAAACTTTTTCCCCATTAGCATTACGAGCCCCAATTAGTGAAACTTCTTTTTCAAATTTAATGGTTTGCTCAACGATCGCATGTCCATAAACTTCATCGGGTATATTGACGTTATTTTCATCGTTAATCCGCCATTGACCACGACCGTCATATCCGCCTGTTCGACGTTTGACAATCAAACGTTGTCCTAACTGAGCAAACAGATTTGACCACTGTTGTTGATGTTCAAGTGAATGCCATTTCGCTGTTGGTAGACCAAGTCCATCGAGTAACTGTTTTTGCGTTAAACGATCTGCAATAATAGGGAATACATGGCGATTAACAAATTGAGGATGGTTAGCTAAAAGCTTGGTAAAAGGCGTATCAGGCCAACGTTCAATTTCAGCAGTAATCACCGACTGTTGATAAGGAATTGAATCGGGTTCAACATCTATGCCAACAGGATAGACTTTTATCCCTAAAGGCTCCCCCGCTTGTCTTAACATTCGTCCTAATTGCCCGTTTCCAAGTACACATACCGTTTTCATTGTCATGTTAATCTTCAACTCGCGGATCGGGATGATTAAGGACATCATCCGTTTGGCTTAATCGCCAAAGGGATAATCGTTGGAAAATATCGGCATCATGCAGGGCAAGAATTTGCGCAGCAAGTAAAGCGGCATTTGCTGCCCCAGCTTTACCAATCGCTAGTGTACCAACAGGAATGCCTTTAGGCATTTGCACAATTGAATAAAGACTATCTACCCCACTTAAAGCCGCGGTTTGAATGGGTACACCCAGCACAGGGACAAGTGTTTTAGCCGCTAACATACCCGGTAAGTGAGCTGCACCGCCAGCACCAGCAATAATCACATCAATGCCTTTTTGCTTAGCGTCCTGAGCAAATTGAAACAGTTTATCTGGAGTACGATGAGCAGAAACGATTTCAACATGATAAGGAATAATGAGTGTATCAAGCACATCAGCAGCATGTTGCATCGTTGCCCAATCACTTTTGGAGCCCATAACAATAGCAATTTTAGGTTGAATACGCATAGAAAATTGTATGAATATTTAAAAAATTAAGTAGATAAAGTATACACTAAAATTTTATGAATGGGGATAAAAAGGATCGTTAAGGATATACACCATGCTACCATTGCCTACATAACAAAGGTAGCATGTGCATCAATTTGAATTTACGCTTTAACCGCAGCAATAACTTTTATTTCAACCAGATACGCTTCTACCATCAGCGCACAATGTACCGTACAACGAACGGGCGCACTACCTTTTGCTACCCATTCATCCCATGCTTTATTCATTGCGGTAAAATCACTTTTGTGGGCAAGAAAAATGGTGACATCTAAAAGCTGTGTTTTATCACTATTTGCTCTGGCTAACATATTATCTATTTCAGCCAGTGCACTTTTAGTTTGTGCATAAGCATCGTCGATTAAATTAGTCGGTACACTGGTATAATAAATTACATCATTGTGTATTACCGCTTCAGACCAACGTTCTGCTGGATCAATTCGTGTTATTGTCATCATTTATTCCTTATAAGATGATTAATTAAGAAACCTTAATAAAATCTGCACGTAATTTTTTTATTTCATCACGCAACACACCTGCTTTTTCAAATTCAAGATTTTGTGCTGCTTCATACATCATTGCTTCAAGCTCTTTCACTCTGGCTTGAACCTCTTTGACAGAGACATAATGATACGGTTTACCTGGTTCAAAAGCTTGGACTTTCGCCGTTGATTTTTTAGTGCTTAATCCTGCTTCTAAAATATCTTTAATCTCTTTACGTACTGATTTTGGTGTAATGCCATGTGCCGTATTAAAATCTTCCTGTTTTTTTCGACGTCGAGCGGTTTCATCAATGGTTTTTTGCATTGCTGGCGTAATTTTATCAGCGTACAAAATCGCTTTACCATTTACATTACGCGCTGCACGTCCAACTGTCTGAATTAAAGAACTTTCAGAACGTAAAAAACCCTCTCGGTCAGCATCTAAAATCGCAATAAGCGAGACTTCAGGAATATCTAATCCCTCACGTAATAAGTTAATTCCAACAAGCACATCTACCTTGCCTAACCGTAAATCCCGAATAATCTCCATGCGTTCAACCGTATTAATATCAGAATGCAAATACTTCACTTTCACATTATGCTCCGATAAATAATCGGTTAGATTTTCTGCCATTTTTTTGGTTAAGGTGGTAACTAATACCCGCTCTTCATTTTGCATGCGGATTTTAATTTCCGAAAGCAAGTCATCAACTTGCGTTGCCACCGGTCTTATTTCAATAATAGGATCTAGCAAGCCTGTTGGTCTAACCACTTGTTCGATGATTTCGCCACCCGATTTTTCGATTTCATATTTTGCCGGTGTTGCCGATACATAAATTGTTTGCGGCATAATATTTTCAAATTCAGAAAATTTCAATGGACGGTTGTCCAACGCTGACGGCAAACGAAAACCATATTCAACCAAATTAAGTTTACGTGAACGGTCGCCATTATACATTGCACCTAGTTGGGGAATAGCAACATGGGATTCATCAATAAACAATAATCCGTCAGCCGGTAGATAATCAAATAACGTTGCCGGCGGATCGCCCGGTTTGCGCTGTGATAAAAACCGTGAATAGTTTTCGATACCCGAGCAGTAGCCTAATTCGGTCATCATCTCAATATCAAATAACGTACGTTGCGTTAAACGTTGTTCTTCTAACAGTCGTTGATTATCAAGTAGTACTTTCTGACGCTCTTTAAGTTCGAGCTTAATTTGAGCAATCGCATTTTCCATAATGTTTCTTGGTGTAACATAGTGGGTTTTAGGATAGATAGTAATACGTGATACTTCATTAACGCTATTACCTGTCAATGGGTCGAATAATGTAATTCGATCGACTTCATCATCAAATAGTTCTACCCTTACCGCAAGTTCATCCGAATCAGCCGGAAAAATATCGATGACATCACCACGAACTCGGAAAGTACCACGACTAAATCCAAGGTCATTACGCGTATATTGTAATTCAGCCAAACGGGTTAATATCGAGCGCTGATCGGTAATCGTACCTTTAGTTAAATGCAAAATCATTGACATGTAAGTTTCTGGCGCACCTAAGCCATAAATCGCCGAAACCGAAGCGACAATGACGACATCACGGCGTTCCAATAAAGATTTTGTTGCCGAAAGTCGCATTTGTTCAATATGTTCATTAATCGATGCATCTTTTTCAATAAATGTATCGGTTGAAGGTACATAAGATTCTGGCTGGTAATAATCATAGTAAGAAACAAAGTACTCAACAGCATTTTCAGGAAAAAAAGCTTTCATCTCGCCATATAACTGTGCAGCAAGTGTTTTATTTGGCGCTAAAATAATCGTTGGGCGATTATGTTTAGCAATGACATTTGCCATCGTAAACGTTTTACCTGAGCCAGTCACGCCTAATAATGTTTGATGTGCTATTCCGTCATCAAGATTTTGATTAATCCTTTTAATCGCTTCTGGCTGGTCGCCGGCAGGTTTAAAATCGGAACACAATTTGAATTTTTTCATTACGTCGTAACCTAAAATTTTACCTATTAATAAAAATTATCCCCAAAAGGGCTTGACCTTTTAAAATGTTATATTTTTTGTTCAGTTAACATAAATTCAATTAATCGCCGCTTACTAATGACAACTTGATTTATGATAACTTATTGATATTATTAATTTCATTCCATTACGCTTACAATCTAAACAGTTCAATACAAAACCTTATAGAAACTGAGTTTTTTACTGTTTTGAATAAACTACTCACAGAGTTATCCACAGGGTTGGGGGATAACTCCATAAGTATAGTCTTTTTAAAATTTTTTCAAATTTCAACAAAAAATTTAGGGATTAAATCGCCTTTATTTAATTGTTTTTTTCTATTTTTAAATAGTTTTTAATAGCAAAAAACTAACAAACTAATTAATCTCTTCAATCTTATATTGATAGTTAACATCAGTTGTAGGTACAAAAGTTAATCGATGAGTGATGCATTTAGGGGCATCTTCAGCATGATGAGACACAAATAACAATTGTGTATGCCCATCAACAATTAAGCAATCTATCCAACGTTTGACTAATTCTCGATTTAAATAATCTAATCCTTGTAAGGGTTCATCCAATATTAATAATGTAGGATGTTTAACCAATGCTCTGGCAATCAAAACTAAGCGCTGTTGCCCCCAAGAAAGCGATTGAAACGGTTTATTAGCCTGAGAATATAAACCAAGTAGTTGTAGCCATTTATCCGCTAGCTTATTTTGTTTATCACTCGCTGTTCGATAAACCCCAACAGAATCAAAATAACCGGACAAAAGGACATTTTTAACGCTGGTACTCACTCGATAGTCTAAATGGAAGCTACTGCTGACATAGCCTATATGACGTTTTATGTCCCAAATGGTTTCACCAGAGCCACGTTTACGCCCAAAAAGTGTCAAATCATTGCTATAACCTTGAGGATGATCGCCTGTGATTAAACTTAATAGTGTCGATTTACCGGCACCATTAGGCCCGATAATTTGCCAATTTTGATGCGCTTTAACTTGCCAAGTTAATCCATTAATCACCGCTTTATCGTCATAATAAACATAGCCGTTATTTAAAATGATACGATCTAAGTGATCGGCAAGTTCAATAGGTGATTCATCCTCTTCTGGTAATGACATCTCAGGCAGATTTTCCAAATTAACCAGCTGCTGGATTGTTTCATCCTTTAATATTGTATCTTTTTTGCCCATTTTCAAGAGTTGACAATCGGCTAATAGTCCAATATTTTCAATGAATGGGGGAATATCATTAAATCGATTTAAAACCAATATGATAGTAATTCCTTGTTTGACCAACCCCTCAAGGATTTGAGATAAGTTTTCACGTGATTGCACATCTAATCCGTCAAAGGGTTCATCTAAAATCAATAAATCGGGTTTTACCATTAACGTTCGACAAATCAATGCTTTGCGGGTTTCACCAGTTGACAGATATTTAAATCGACGGCTTAAAAGTTCGCTAATACCAAATTGTTGCGCTAATTGCTGACACAAAGATTCATTTGCATGGGCTTGTTGAATAATTTGCGAAGTCGTTAATCCAGTATCGTGCTCACCTTCACTTAACATATCTGTATTATTTCGCTTCCATTCGTCATCAATCAATTTTTGCAGTTGCTCAAACGAGATATGGGCAATGGATTTAAATTGGTTATCAATTATACCAGATAATAGGAGTAACTCTCCAGCGATAGCTTTCACAAAAACCGATTTACCGCTGCCGTTACGACCAATACACGCTAAACTACTGCCTGAGTTGAACGTCAAAGATTCTATATCAAATACACGATAATCACTAATCTTATAAACCGCATTTTCAATTCGTAACATGGATACCTCCATTTATTCAATATTATATTAAGGTGGCGATAATAATGTGCTGTGGATCAATAGACAGCATAATCTTCTTGTCTTTAGTTATTGCCAATTTTTCTATTTCTTGGGTTAATTTGGTCGCATAAATGGCAAGCCCAGAGGGCAATAATAATTCAATTTCACTCCAATGTTTATCGCTTTTAATTTGCAGCACTTTTGCCGATAAACAGTTTTCATTGAGATGATTAAATTCAATGGCAGGGGCTTTAATGAGTAACATAACAGTTTTATTTGGACTCAATTTTAATCGTTGCACGCTTGATTGGGTAATATTAACTTTCAATTCAGTTTGATTATCGCTTAATAGAACGGTGATATAGCCAGCGACCTCATTGATCTCTAATTGCTTAATACTACCATATAACTGATTACGTGCACTGGTCTGCAAAGATAACTTTGCTGTCGTTTTTAAAATATCATCGAGTGGAACTTTATCATCACTCAATATATTAAAAGCATTTTGCTGTAATTGCGTTAGCAATTCATAAAGCTGAATAAATCTTACTGCATAAGGACTAAGCTTTGTTCCACCGCCCTTCTTGCCACCAATTGAGGTAATAAAAAAAGGAGTCGGGGCTAACGCATTCATTTCATTAATAGCATCCCATGCAGTTTTGTAACTCATGCCGACTTGTTTTGCAGCCTGACTTAATGAGCCTGTTTGCTCAATCGCTTTAAGTAAGGCTATTCGACGAGGATCGACAAACCGGTGTTGATTCAGATTTAATGTCAGTAAAATTTCAGGAGAAAACATGATTTCAGCCATTATTACGCTTATTTCAAAGCGACCATTCACCAAAAGATTTCTATTATTGTAAACGCTTTTTAGCCATCCACCAAAAAATGAATCGATCTTACTAATTGATTGATTAGCAATAAAATGACTTAGCAATTTCCCTATACCGTTAAACACGCTTTCGATTGTCGAATCAATCCTAAATATCAAAAAGTTTAATTGTACTTTATTAACGAATTTTGATAGCATCGCTATATAATATTTTATATAACGATTAGCTATCTGTTATGACAAGTTTAGTTAAACCAATATGATAGGTCATATTAAAACAACCTATATCGAGCGAGGAAGAGGATGAACAAATACATAAAAACATTGTTAGCCGTAACATTGTTAACAGCAACTACCCTATTTAGCGTTTCAGTTTCAGCCATTGAGAAGATAACTGTTTTTGCTGCGGCTTCACTGACGAACGTTATGCAAAATATTGCAAATGAATATCAAACCGATCATAAAAATGTTGAGATTGTGTTTTCATTTGCCTCATCATCGGTGTTAGCCAAACAGATTGAACAAGGTGCACCGGCTGATATTTTTATGTCTGCCGATCAAAAATGGATGACTTATTTGATTGATCATCATCTTGTTAACCATAAAGATAACTTACTCAAAAATGCTTTAGTACTTATTGCACCAAAACAGTCTTCGATTGATAAAGTTGAGATTAATTCTACAACCAATTGGAATGCTATTTTGCCTAAAAATGAAAAACTGGCTATTGGTGATCCCGATCATGTGCCAGCAGGACTTTATGCTAAAGAGTCATTAACAAATTTAGGGGTATATGATCAATTATCCCCTCAGTTTGCACCGGCAAGTAATGTTCGTGATGCTTTAATGTTAGTTGAACGCAACGAAGCCGTACTTGGGATTGTCTACAGCACAGATGCTAAAGTAAGTAATAAAGTGAAAATAGTAGGGACGTTTCCTGCCAATACATTTACCTCGATTGAGTACCCGATCGCTTTATTGAAACCTGAAGCACAAGATTTCTATCAATATTTGCAATCACCCAATGCTAAAATAATTTTTGAAAAATATGGATTTATCACGCAATAACACATTATCACTATGCTACTGACAGACTTTGAATGGCAAACCTTGTTGCTAAGTTTAAAAATTGCAGGCGTAGCCATTGCTTGCAGTTTACCCATCGGTATTTTCACCGCATGGATTTTGGCTCGATGCCAATTTTGGGGAAAATCTTGTTTGGATAGTTTTGTTCATCTTCCTTTAGTTTTGCCACCTGTAGTGTTGGGATATTTGCTACTGTTGACCATGGGCAAACAGGGAATAATCGGTAAATGGCTTTATCGTTATTTAGATATTAGTTTTAGTTTTAATTGGCAAGGTGCCGCGTTAGCTTCAGCCGTTGTTGCTTTTCCCTTAATGGTACGTTCAATTCGCTTGGCGATAGAATCGATTGATTACCGCCTTGAACAAGTTGCTCGCACGTTAGGTGCAAAACCGTTACGAGTGTTTATAACCATAACATTGCCATTAGCCTTTCCCGGTATTTTAATGGGCATAATTCTTGGTTTTGCTCGCTGTTTAGGTGAATTTGGTGCAACGATTACCTTTGTTTCAAATATACAGGGTGAAACCCGTACATTGCCTTTAGCCATGTATACTTTATTGCAAATACCAAATGGTGAATTCGCCGCTTTTCGACTTTGCATTATCTCCATTATCTTATCGCTAGTGGCGTTATTCTTATCTGAAATATTAAACCGCTGGCATAAAAAAAAGATAGCAGGCTGATAAATGATGTTAAATCTTGATGTAAAAAAACAACTTCTCCGTTTTTTATTTGAATTTAAACTTCAAATTCCTTGTCAAGGTGTGACTGCCGTATTAGGGGTATCGGGTGCGGGTAAATCGACACTGATTAATTTGATTAATGGTTTAATTAAACCTGACCATGGTTTTATCCAACTTAATGGCACAACCTTATATGATGAAGAACAAAAAATTTTTGTTTTGCCTGAAAAAAGAGATATTGGCACCGTATTTCAAGATCCTTTGCTCTTTCCCCACTACCGGGTCATAAAAAACTTAACCTATGGTGCCAAAAAAATCACAATGTCACGATTTGATGAAATCGTCGATGTACTCAATATTCGCCCTTTATTATTACGCTATCCAGCCATGTTGTCAGGCGGTGAAAAGCAACGAGTCGCTATTGGTCGAGCACTCTTAACTCATCCTAAACTATTATTAATGGATGAGCCTTTATCAGCGTTAGATATGCCGCGTAAAAAAGAGATGTTAAGCTACATCGAAAAATTGGTTAATGAACTAAACATCCCAATAATTTATGTCACTCATAACATAAACGAAGTCAAACGTATCGCTCACGATGTGGTCATTTTGGAACAAGGAAAATTATTAGATTATGGAAAAACCGATTCTATTTTGCAAAGCGCTTATTTACAAGAGTGGTTATAAAGAGTTAATTGAGCACTATCTTTTTCTTGTTTAATATACGAAACACCATCATGCCATGCACCCAGTACAAGCCTTTTTACAGGTTTATTGTCCACTAAAAAATCATGAACAGCAGGTTTATGTGTATGACCATGCACCATAATATCTGCATGATAGTGTTTCATCATACTGTCAACCGTTTGCTGATTAACATCCATAATATACGCTGATTTAACTTGATTACGTTCACGACTTTGTTGTCTTAATTTTGCAGCAATTTTCAAACGGATGAATAATGGCATCATTAAAAAGAGTTTTTGCAACCATCGGTTATGCATCACTTTACGAAACTTTTGATATTGAAGATCATCTGTACAAAGCAAATCACCATGTAAAAAAACAATTTTTCCGTTCTGTTTTGCTAAGCAATTTATATCTGGTAATAAAATCATATCACAAGAATCTGCGAATCTTTTACCTAATAAAAAATCACGATTACCATGAACAAAATATTTTTTAATATGACGTTGAGAAAGTAATTTTAATGCATCTGCAACTTGATTTTGTAATTTAGAATTAACATCATCACCCACCCAATAATCAAATAAATCACCTAAAATGTAAAGTTCACTGTATTCAGGTAATGTGTCAAGAAACGAGAAAAAGCCTGCGCTAATATTAAATGAATCAGCCACAGGCTCACTATCTGATAAATGGATATCAGCGATAAAATAACGGACAGGATTATTCAACCGTGACACTCGTAATAATCACGTCTTCAACTGGAACATCTGAATGCATACCATTACGCCCCGTTTTAACCGCTTTGATCTTATCAACGACATCAAGTCCATCAACCACTTCGGCAAAAACACAATAGCCAAAACCGTTAACATCTGCTGAACGATAATTTAAATAATCATTATCTACAACATTAATAAAAAATTGTGCTGTGGCTGAATGAGGATCTGATGTACGTGCCATCGCCAATGTACCACGATTGTTTTTTAATCCATTTGCGGCTTCATTTTGAATCGGTGCTTTCGTCTTTTTTTGTTTCATACTCGGTTCAAAACCACCACCTTGAATCATAAAATTATTAATAACACGATGAAAAATAGTGTTATTATAAAACCCCTCTTTACAATACTCGACAAAGTTTTTAACCGTTTCCGGTGCTTTATCATCAAAAGTATTAATTTTTATATCACCATATGTAGTGTGAAATACGATCATAAATGTTCCTTATTTTCATTTTTATTTAATGTAAATCTAACAAATAAACCTTAAATGAGTTTCGATTAATTGAACTCAATTACTTAATTTTTCACAAGCTTGAAGTGTATTGCTCATTAACATAGCGACCGTCATTGGCCCTACACCACCGGGAACAGGTGTTATCCAACCCGCGCGTTTTACGGCAGTATCAAATTCTACATCGCCAACAAGCTTACCGTCAGGTAAACGATTAATACCGACATCAATAACAATAGCGCCGGGTTTAATCCATTCGCCTTTCACATAATTGGCAATTCCGACCCCAGCGATAACAATATCAGCATTACTAACATGCTTTGCTAAATCGACCGTTCTACTATGTGTAATTGTCGTTGTGCAACCCAATAAAAGCAGTTCTAACGCCATGGGACGACCAACAATACTTGAAGCACCAACCACAGTGGCATTTAATCCAGATAAATTGATACCGGTCGATTCAAGCATTTTAACCACACCATAGGGTGTACATGGACGTAAAAGTGGATCACGCTGTAACAAATGACCAATATTATACGGATGAAAACCATCAACATCTTTATTCGGATCGATTCGTTCAAGCACTTTAGTTTTATCAATATTTTCAGGGAGAGGAAGTTGCACCAAAATACCATGCACATCAGATCGCTGATTTAATTCATCTATCAATGCTAATAATGCTTCAGTTGTTGATGTGGGAAAATCATAAGCAAATGAAGCAAAACCAACATCATCACAAGCTTTTTGCTTATTGTTTACGTATATTTTTGATGCAGGATCTGAACCGACTTGAATAACAGCAAGCCCAGGAATAGATAACCCATTTTCAACCCGAACTTTTACCTTATTAGCAATTTCGTTTCGTATTTGTTGTGCTAACGCTTTACCATTAATTATATGTGCAGTCATGAGCTTCTATACTTACTTATTTTAAACACTAAAGTCTTTATTTTCGCAAAAGTTGTTATTAATGTCTATTCACTTATCGTTTGCTTGACTAAGTTCAGATAATATCTGTTTATATTGTGTATCAACATTTGTAATTACCGAACAAATTTTACTATCAAAAGCTTTTAATTTTGGTTTTTGAGTTTTCCACTCATTTTTCGATATTTGTTTAATTCCCCCATAATTTTTGAACAGGCGAAAATGCAAAATACTATTACCGACAATATTATAAAAAATTCGTTGCCCAATCTGTTCACCATCTTTTTTTAAATTATTAAAATTTTTATAATAAAAATGGGTTTCATTATTTTCAGTGATAATCGATTGGTGTAATAAGTTTACTAATCGTTTATATAATTTTTTGAGTTGTTCATGTAATCCGCTATCATCATCCAATTTTGTAATAATGGCTTTTTTGAAGGTTGTATTAACTTCATCTAACAAGTTCAATGCTTGTTGTTCTAATTCTGGAAGTTGTTGACGTAAAGCACGCTGAAATTTTAATGCATTTTGCTTCAATTGAGGAGAAGGCGAAACCGACTGATTATTGAAAATAATCTTTCCTGTTGGTGAAATCAATAAATCATTTTTATCATTAAAAATATGGACATTCTGTTTACTTATTACAATGTCATAGCTGGGTTTTACTGCACATTCTTGGTTAGCAGCAAAAACAGTGAATGAATTAAACAATAATAAAAACAATAGCTTTTTTAACATATCAACTTTTATATATTAAGATTAGTTAAATTATAACCAGACTTTAAATAAAAAACATAACAAAATTTTTATTTGCCATAATAAAATGATCAATTACATGACATAAAAAAACGCCATTAACAAAACCATATTTAGCATAATAACAACGAAACTTATCTTTATAAACAATATTAGTTTAAAACTAGGTAAACACGTTTTTTAATAATTAACCGTTGTTAGAAATAATTAATTTAAAATCAGACGTATTCATTAATCTTAACAGCTAATAATAAATTATTAATAGGTTTAAACTATAAAATTAAATATTATTTAGTGCTTTTTTTTCTAGAAAAGTTAAGTATAGTAACTATTATTAAATAACATATAACCGAGGTGACCAATGTTTACTGTAATTTTTGGACGTTCAGGCTGTCCTTATTGTGTACGGGCAAAAGAATTAGCTGAAAAACTGTCTCAAGAGCGAGATGATTTTTCTTATCGTTATGTCGATATCAATGAAGAAGGTATCACTAAAGAAGATTTATCAAAAAGTGTTGGCAAACCTGTTGAAACAGTACCTCAAATCTTTATTGATGAAAAACCGATTGGCGGTTGTACTGATTTTGAAGCTTATGCTAAAGCACACTTAGGATTATTTAAAGAGTAGTTTAAACACTTTTCCTTGATTGGTTATTAATACTATGCCACCGTTTCAGTGGCATTTTTTTTAACGCCCTGGCAACTTCTTCCAAGTAACTTCGTTACGCAAATAAGTTGGTTCGACATCTTCAACATTCACTAACTCTTGTCTTTGCCATTTTTGGTTGGCAATAACAATCAAATCTTGTGCATGAGGTAACAAAAGATCGCTGCTTTTAATATCTGTTAACATTTCAGGATAAGTTTGCCAACCGGTACCTGCGCTATAATAGCCATCTGTACATTTTCGTTTGACTTTATCAGCGACCTTTTCAGGAGCAATCACGCATTCATCGATCATGGCTTGCCATTGCTCATTAACATATTGATATTGTCCTAAATAAACTTCGTTCATTCTGGCATCGATTGCGGCAATTACGTTTTTGGCTTGATTCAAACGTAAAGCGCCTTGGGCTAACGTCATCAATGTCGAGACACCAATCATCGGTCTGTCAATGCCTAACGCTAATCCTTGAGCAACGCCAATACCTATTCTTACACCCGTAAAACTACCAGGACCTTGTCCAAAAGCGATAGCATCAACTTGTGATAATAGGCAATCGGATTGTTTTAATATTTTATCCACCATAGGCAGTATCTGCTTGGTATGATCTCGAGCAGAAACAAGAAAATCATGCGTGATTTCATTTTGATATAATAGCGCAACTGAACACGCTTCAGTTGAGGTATCAATGGCTAAAATAGTACTCATTTTTTTTCCAAAATAGTCCGTTTTTAAAAGCTAGTGTTTGGCAAGCAAAAAATCAATAACTTTGTTCAGATCACGTGTTCGTGGCGACGGTGGCAAGCTATTAAGAAATATTGCGCCATAAGGTCTCATGACTAAACGATTATCACAAATAATGATTGCCCCTCGATCATCATGATGACGAATCAATCGCCCTACCCCTTGTTTTAGCGTGATCACTGCTTCGGGTAATTGCACATCATTAAAAGCATCGCCACCTTGTAATTGGCAATCTTCCATGCGAGCTTTAATCAAGGGATCATCCGGTGATGTAAAAGGTAATTTATCTATAATAACACAAGAAAGCGTATCCCCTCTAACATCAATTCCTTCCCAAAAACTACTGGTTGCAATCAATAGCGCATTGCCACTATTAATAAATTGTTCTAGAAGTTTAACTTTACTGGTTTCACCTTGAACTAATACTGGTAACGCTGTCAGTTCCCGAAACTGCTTGGCTAACGCATTCATCATCGCATAGGATGTACACAGAAAAAAACATCGCCCATTATTCGCCTCAATCACTGGTAACAGTAGCTCTACCAATTTTTCTGCAATGCCATGTTCATTGGGTGAAGGCATATAACGAGGAACGCACATTATCGTTTGGTGCAAATAATCAAACGGACTTTCTAATATTAACGAATCCGCATTTGTTAACCCTAAACGCTGGGTAAAATAGTCAAGTTGATTATTTACAGACAAGGTTGCTGACGTAAATATCCAGCTCCCTTTGCGTTCTGTTAGTAATTCCGTAAATTTATCCGAGACAGATAATGGCGTTAAAGCAAAGACAAAATGATGATGAGTGCTTTCATACCAATAACTAAAACCAGTCACATGGGTTTCAGTTAATCTATTAAGCAACATTTTATATTGATTAACACGCTCAAAACAATTATCTAAAGTTGATGATCGTCCGACCGCTAATAATAAAACCTCATGACAAAAATTCAACGTATCAAAAAGGTAAGCTATCTCTTTTTTGACTGCTTCTTGATTGAATAAAAACCGCAGATTTCCTTTAGGTGCTTGTTGATTAATCACAAGACGTAAATCTTGCGTGCATTTTTGCAATTTATCGGCACACTGCTGCAACTGTGACATATCTTTAACTTCAGTTCGATAGGTAAGATTAATCTCTTTAGCTAAATCAAAAAGCTGTCGACTGGTTAGTTGTTGCCCAAAATAGTGACAAGCAAGATCGGGTAATTGATGTGCTTCATCAAAGATCATTACCTCCGCTTTAGGGATTAACTCCCCAAAACCGGTATCTTTCACAACAACATCGGCTAAAAATAGATGATGATTCACAACGACAATATCAGCGTTCATGGCTCTTTTACGCGCTTTAACTACATAACAATCGTTGTAATGTTCACAATCACTCCCTAAACAACTATCATTAGTGCTGGTTAATATAGGCCATATCGCATTGTCTTCTGTTACCGTCGTACATTTACTAATATCACCATCTTTAGTTTTGATTGACCAATTTTTAACGCGAGCTAAATCAACCCGTAATGCTTTATCAAGGTCACCGGCTGCCGCGTATTGATGATATAATCGTTCCAAGCAAAGATAATTTGCTCGTCCTTTCAATAACGAAATTTTACCGGTGTAGTCTAATGCTTTTTTGATAATGGGCAGGTCTTTACTAAATAACTGTTCTTGAAGATTTTTCGAACCGGTTGAGATGATAACTTTTTTATCACTCCGTAGCGCAGGAACTAAATAAGCAAATGTTTTTCCGGTACCCGTTCCCGCCTCAACAACCAATGATTTTTGTTTTTTAATTGATTCAGAAACTTTACTTGCCATATTTCGTTGTGGCTCTCTTGCCACAAAGCCTTGAATAGTTTGAGCAAGCAAACCATTTTCAGAAAAATCATCAATCACTTAAATGCACCTAATTTAAAAAGATAATTTAGTTTATATGTAAACGCTAGAAAGTTTATTTAAGGAATAATTCAATATAAAGAAAACATAGTATTTTCATAAAAAAGGGATGAATTGATTGTATTAGAATTGAACAACCCGTAACTTAAATAACCAATATACTATACCAATTATTTACAGCCAGCACTAGATATTATTAAAAACTTGAGGAAAATTACTTTATCAACCCGTCCCTTAATGATATGACGATAAAACGGTTTATTAAGGGACGATGTTGTTAATATGATTAAAAATGCTATTGCCCAAAAAGCGTAAACTTTATTGGTTATTTAACCATTTCATGTATTCGGTCGTACCTTCGGTCACCGATTTGAATTGAATCGGACAACCTGAATTTCTAAATTTGGTTAAATCAGCTTGGGTAAAACGTTGATAACGTCCTTCTAAATGTTCCGGGAACGGTATATACTCAATTTCACCTTTTTTATGATAGTTAAGTACCGCATCAGCTACTGTTTGGAATGATTCAGCTTTACCAGTTCCACAGTTATAAATGCCTGATACTTTATTTTCCCAAAACCATAAATTAACATCAACCACATCTTCCACATAAATAAAATCACGTTTGAAAGTATCACTTCCGGCGAATAATTTAAGTTTTTCGCCTTTGTGAAGCTGTTCATTAAGATGATATGCAACGCTTGCCATACTACCTTTGTGTGTTTCACGAGGCCCATAAACATTAAAATAGCGAAAACCACATACTTGTGATTTAGCCGTTGGTAATACTTGTCTTACGTATTGATCAAATAAAAATTTTGAATACCCATATACATTCAACGGTTTTTCATAAGCTCTATCTTCGATAAAGTTGTCGCTACGACCACCATAAGTTGCAGCAGAAGAAGCATATAAAAATGGTATATCAAATTCTAAACAGTAGTGTAGTAGATCTTTAGAATATTGATAATTGTTTTCCATCATAAATTTGCCATCCCACTCAGTCGTTGAGGAACATGCACCTTGATGAAAAATGACATCGATATTTAAATTTTCGTTGGATAAAATGGCGACAATAAAATCATCTTTATCCATATAGTCAGCAATATCGAGATCAACAAGATTTGAAAATTTTGTCCCATCTTTTAAGTCATCAACAACAAGGATATCTTTAAATCCTTTTTTATTTAGACCTCTTACAATATTACTACCAATAAATCCTGCTCCACCGGTCACAACAATCATAATAATTACCTTTTTAATTAATGAATAAAGATATTATATTGTATAATATCGTTATTTTCGAGTGTTCTTATTCAATCAGATTTAAATATTCTTTATTTGTTTTTCATAATTTGAAAAACATTTTATCTTATTAATGGTTATGTTTTACTGATACAAATTTTGGTACAATAAAAAAATCAAGACAAAACGATTAGACCTAGCCGATGCTTAAAAAAATTATCAATACAATTAGCAAATTAAACAGAAAACGAAATTATTTATTCAAAAATGTAAAACTTTTTATTTTGTCCTTTAAGCTGAAACGGTCTCAATTAGATTTATCAAAAATAGATAAAGTCACCATTCAAGCATGTAAAAATGGACTTGGCGATGCTGTTATCATATCAGGACTGCCTAAAATTCTCGCCACTCACGGTTTTGAAGTGACAGTGCTGACAAAAAAATCCAATGCTTTTTTATTTGAATCTAATCCTTATGTCAGTCAAGTTATTTGTCTTGACAGACCATTAACCAAATCACAGATTCGTGTTTTAAAATCTTTAGAATGCGATCTATTTATTGATCCAAACAATAGAACCAGTTATTCCAATTGGATTTTTAAGATCATCAAGAAAATAAAACCTAAACATACTATTGGCTTTAACTATCCCAATTGTTACCGTGTATATGACTCAATCATCACCTATACGGATTTTAGTGCACATTTTAGTCAAAGATTTAGGTATATTTTAAATAGAATTAATATACAAACAAGCGAAAATGATTACAAATATGATCTTCATTATTCCGATGAATATGATTTACAAGTTGAAGGTCTTTTATCTAATTATCCATCTAAAAAGATCTGTATTTTTAATCCTTATGCATCCTCAGATCGCCGAAGTTTTTCAAGCAAACAGGCACAAGATATTATAGATCTTATGTCGAGTTACCCCAATATAGTAACCATTGTCGTTGGTTTGCCAGATAAAATCAGTAAATTACATCCATCACCAAATATAGTAATTAATCCACTCAATCATTTTTTTCATGCTGCGTCGTTAATTAAACATTGTGATTTTGTTATTTCGGTTGATACCTCTATTGTACATCTTGCCAATGCTTATAATAAACCTTTAATTAGTGTTTATAGTTCTGAGATTGATACTTTTGATCCCCGATATAAAAATAACGATGTGTATAAACCTAATTATGAAAATGCAATACAGATCATTGCACCCGAAAACTCAGCCCAAAATTTAGATATAATGAACTTAAAGCACTATATAGATCAGCTGACAATAAATCTTTAAATCAGATTTCACTTAAAAAATATTATTGTCATGAAGTTTATATAGCGTAAGCTTACTCAGTTATAATGAATTAAAAACATCGTTATAAGCCTGTTTTTCGAAAATATCCGTATCAAGAGCACTATCTAAAGACATATTTTTAACCTCTACTTTTAACGCTTTCATGACAGAACTTGCGTGCTCAAAAGCAGGGAGAATATTTTTTTCAAAATCAGATGCTAATTGTGAATAGGTGATATTGTCTGGCGTCTCATAAAATCGAGGTAAATGGAAATTATTTAAATCAACACCAGCTAAATAAAGTTGGTTAAAACCTAAGTAAACGGCTATTTGAAGCGCCCAATAAACAACAGTTTTAGCCGGAAATACGCCATTGACAATATTTGTCTCAAAGGCTAACGGCTCATGTTCCCGATGATCATTATGATAGAAGTAAATACTTTTATTTCGGGTAGGATCTTTTTCAATTTCAGACAATGTTTGGATCGGTTGATAAGTCAGTTTGAACGCATCTTCAATTAACGCTATTTTACAACAGATGGATTGGTTACCGAAAAGATTTATGATTTTCACTAAACCATCAACTTGCAAAAATAAGAGAAGATCTGGGTTAGCAATAATTTGTTCTACAATCTCAGGTCGTTGAGAAAAAAAGTGAATATCCGTGATAACGTAAAAATTAAAGTTTATTTTGTCCTTTAGACAATATGAGCCATTTACCCCTAAAGTTAATACCGAAGGAGAGTGTTTAAACGTTATTTGATTAATGGATGGCCCAGAAGCAACCATGACTAATTGACCGGTAAAGGCATGTTTTAATGACTTAAGATCGATGATAGGAATCGAGATCCCTTTATAAGCAAAATCGACTATTTGCCCACAATCCCCACGAGAGATTTTGACATGAGGCCAACGTTTACGGTTGTGTTTATAACGCTTAGAGTGCGTTAGTCGATAGATTACTTTAAACAATTCATCACTTAATTTCATTTTGATTAACTTTATTTTTTGTTTTTAAGTTTAATATACATAAATGCATATTTTAAGGCTTTTAATACATGACCACTTTTAAAGAATTTTTTTGCATAGACACGGCAATCAGTTGGTCTCATTTTATCTTGATAGCTGTCTAAACAACTATCTCGCCATGGCGTAAAATGTTTATAAAAAAGATACCAATTCTGGGCAGCACCCACATGCTCATGGTACCAAGGTTTTCTCGCTCCCGTAAAATGAATAAAGTAAGGTAAATTTTTTTCAGTTTCAAAAAACTTATCTTTATTTTTTTCGTTAATCCATGTGAATAAGTAGTTCCAACTAGGATCAACGATTAACACATCATTTTGTAATACCATGTTAAGCGCATCTTGATCAGGATAACGCAACTGACCTTTATGCGATAATAAAAGCGTATTTACTTTATCTTCGGTGTTAAAATCATTCCAATTTTTTACATTAATGTATAAAAAACCTGAATTAAAATAATGTGTAGTCGACAAGTTTAATCGTTGAATATTTTTAGAAACGTTTTCATTATTTAATGAATCAATACCGGCCGCACACACGACATTATCGATGTCGATATTATTTATTGCAGATATATCTTTGAAACAAAGGATATCAGCATCTAAATAGATTAATTTATCCACTTTTCCATTTAATAACCGCGGGACAAGTAGTCGAATAAACATGGAACGATTAAGATGCTTTATCGCATGTTCGTTATCATATTTGTCCAAACATGCTTTAGGTATAGGATAGACGATAATATCTGAGCTTAAACGACTCAATTGATCAATATCGTCTTGTTCGACATCATAAAGAAAAACATGAAATTTTAACGCATTGTTCAAATTGTTAAAATAGATTGATTGAATAGCTATCGCTACATATTTTAAGTAATTTTTATCTGAGCAAAAAGCGATGTTAATCGTATTATGTTTATTCATCTAAATTATTTCCATGATGCACCATTTACTACAAATAATATTTTTAAATTAAATATCTTGCAATTATTCTTTTTACCCTCAAAAATCCAATAGTAGCGACTTTTCCGGTTTGACTAATACAGCTTTTGATTATAGTTTGCGTTCACTTAATTTATTGGAATTGTTTACCTGTATATAAATTAAAGTATATTCCTTTTTTCTCTAATAAAGCTGCGTGATTACCTTGCTCGATAATATGGCCATCATCAATGACTAGAATCTCATCGGCATTTTCAATCGTTGAGAGTCGATGTGCAATCACTAAAGATGTTCGGCCTTTTTGTAATTCATCTAACGCTTTTTGAATGGCACGTTCAGATTCCGTATCTAATGCAGAAGTCGCTTCATCTAAGATTAAAATAGGGTTGTCACGCAATAATGCTCTTGCAATAGCGATTCGCTGGCGTTGACCTCCTGATAATAATACGCCACTTTCCCCAACTTTGGTGTCAAAGCCTTTTTCAAAATTCATAATAAAATCATAAGCGAAAGCCTTTTTAGCGGCTGCTTCTATTTCAGCTTGTGAATACTGATCAAGTCGACCATATGCAATATTATTGGCAATGGTATCATTAAACAGAAAAACATTTTGCGAAACTAATCCAATTTGGTTTCTTAAACAAAATAGAGTTAAGTCTTGAATGTTATGTCCGTCAATCAATATTTCACCTTCAGAAATATCATAAAAACGTGTCAGTAAATTTGTGATCGTCGTTTTCCCTGAACCCGAACGCCCAACAAAAGCCACGGTTTTTCCTGCCGAAACAGTAAAGCTAATATCTTGGATCGCAAGTTGTTGTCGGGTTTCATACCCAAAACTAACATGCTTAAATTCGATATCCCCTTTTACACGCTCAATGTTAAGTTTACCCATGTCTTTTTCGACAGGTTGCTCCAAAATGGAAAAGAGTGTTTGACATGCCGCCATACCTTTTTGAAAACTCGCATTCACACTGGTCAAACTTTTAATAGGTTGCATAAGCGCAACTAAGGAAGAAAAAACAACCGTAAACTCACCCGCTGTGATATTTAAATCTGGATTACTTGCCGTTAATAAGACAAAAGCAATTGCAAATGAAATAACTAACTGAACAATTGGGGTAGAGAGCGCTGAAATAGAGACAAGTCTCATACCGTCACGACGAAACTTATTACTTATTTTAACAAAATTGTTCGACTCTTCGTCTTGTGCACCAAATACGATGATCTCACGATGTCCTTTTAACATTTGTTCAACAGACATGGTGACATTACCCATTGAATTTTGCATGTTTTTAGCTAATCGTCGGAATTTCACAGAAATAAACGTAATTAAACCAATAACAATGGGAGTAATGATGATCAGTGACAATGATAATTGCCAACTGTTATAAAACATCGTATAAAATAATCCACAAATAAACGCTGATTCACGAATAATGATAATTAAAGCATCGGATGATGACGAGGCTACCTGATCGGTATCGTAAGTTATACGAGACAATAATCGACCATTCGAATTTTGATCGTAATAACTAACCGGCGCATCGACAAAATGGTTAAATAACCTTTGTCTAATCCGCATGACAATTTTTCCAGAGATAAATGCTAACGAAACCGAATAGCCGTAGTTAGCGATACCTCGTAATAAAACCAACCCAAAAATATAGATGGGAGCCATAAGTAAAAAACTTTTATCACCATCACTAAACCCTCTATCTAAAAGGGGTTTTAATATTGCAATGAGTGATGTATCGGCAAATGCACTTAAGAAAAGTAATAATACAGAGACAAATAAAATGAGTTTATGCTCAATAATATATGGCCACAATTTCAAAAACGTTTGCCATGTTGATGAATCTTTATCGAGATCATGCTTTTCTTGTTGATGTTTTTTAGTCATATTGTTCTTCATAAATAAATTAATGATATTACGCATTAAATTGCATTTTATGCATTTGAGAATAAATACCATTCAGCGCTAAAAGTGATTCATGATCGCCATCTTCAACGATTTTTCCCTCATCAATAACTAAAATTCGATCGGCTTTTTCAATGGTTGATAATCGATGAGCAATAATGATAGATGTACGATTTTTTTGCAAAATTTCAATCGCTTCCTGTACCAATCGTTCGGATTCATTATCTAATGCTGAAGTCGCTTCATCTAAAATTAAAATCGGGTTATTACGTAACAGAACTCTGGCAATTGCAATCCGTTGTCGCTGTCCTCCTGATAGCAATACGCCGTTATCACCAATTTCAGTATTAATACCTTGTTCTAATTTGTCAATAAACTCTAAAGCATTTGCTAATTTTGCAGCGTGCATAATGGCTTCTTGAGAATGTTTTCCTTTCTCTCCATAAGCAATATTATCGGCTATTGTTCCATTGAATAAATGCACGCGTTGCGATACATATCCAATCTGGCTTCGTAATGATTTTAATGTGTAATCTTTTATATTAATCGAATCTAACAGAATTTCGCCGTTTGTTACATCATAAAAACGAGGAATTAAACTGGCTATGGTGGATTTACCGGCTCCAGACCGTCCAACTAATGCAACCGTTTGCCCCGCTTTTATCGTAAAACTGATATCATTGAGTGAAGGTGTATTTCGAGTAGGATAAGTATAGGTAACATGTCTAAATTCTATATTACCATTAACTTTATCTTTCTCAATTTTACCTTCATCTTCTTCTAATGGTGAATTTAAGATCCCAAATAATGATTCACAAGCTACCGCACCTTTTTGTAATTCAACATGTAAACTGGTTAATTCACGCAGTGGGCGCATAACCGCAACCATAGCAGAAAATACAACGGTAAAAGATCCAGGCGTGATATCCAAACTTTCACTGGCAACCAGATACAAGATGCCCCCTAAACCTAAAGTTGCAATCAACTGGATGATTGGTGTTGACAATCTTGAAACAAATTCAATTTTTAATACGCCACGTCGCACAGTATCCGTTATCTGGCTAAAATTACGTTTTTCGTAATCCTTGGCATTAAATATTAATACCTCTTTATGACCGTTTAACATTTCATCGGCAGCGGTGGTAATTTCACCCATCCCTTTTTGCATCGATTTAATGGTTTCTCTAAATTTTTTGGCAATAAATTGTGCGATAAAAATGATTAAAGGAACAATGATAAATAGCACTAATGCTAATTTCCAACTACCATAAAACATGACACAACAAAGTCCAATGGCGTAGGTAATTTCTCGAACCAAGATAATTAATGCATCAGATGAAGCTTTGGATAAGAGTTGTGTATTGAATGTGATAACTGACACAAGGTCACCCACAGAACTCTTATCATGGAAGCTAACGGGGCTTTTAACAAGATGATTGAAGATTAACTGCCTAAATTTGGTGACAACTTTGCCCGACAACCACGATAGACAGTAGGTCGATGCGTAGTTTGACAATCCTCTTAACAGTATTAAACCAATGATCGAACCAGCAATGATCATCAATAACGAATAATTTTTTCCCATTAAACCATGATCCAATAACGGTTTTGTAAGAGAAATTAGCGTAGCATCAGTAGCGGCATTTAATAGCAATCCAAACACGGCCGCAATTAATGCTTTTTTGTATGGTGCAACAAAAGGCCAAAGCAGTCTAAGTGTTTTCCAAGAGGTATATTTGTCCGACATAAAGTTAATTAAAAATTATCAAAATAATAGGTATTATACTACAAATAACGATGTCTCGTTAGTTTAATAAATGCTTAAAAGAGTCTTAGTTAATTATTCCTACAATAAAACTTCGTTCATTTAAAATAGAATAGAATCTTCGCATCAAAAAAAATGCATATCTGCTCGATATGCATTTAGATCACCCAATCGTCGATTATTTTTTACATTTAGCGACTAACTGAGAGGTTGAATAACCTTCTATACGTTCAAGAATAATGGCCTCGCCACCATAACTGACTACTTTTTGCGCTTCAGGCCAATTATCAATGGTGTAGCCTTCTTTCGCAATCACATCAGGTCGAAGTTCTTCCACAATATGGCACGCATTATCTTCACTAAATACGATGACATAATCAACAAATTCGAGTGAAGCCAGTAACGTGGCTCGAGTGTTTTGATCTTGAATAGGTCTATCAGCACCTTTATATTTTTTTATCGAATCGTCTGAGTTCACTCCCACAATGAGAATATCACAAACATTTTTAGCTTGTTGCAAAGAACTTAAATGCCCTAAATGTAACAAATCAAAACAGCCATTTGTAAATCCAATTTTTTTACCTTGTTTTTTTAATTCATCAATAATTGGCTTAACATCGGATAAACT
Source organism: Gilliamella sp. CG22 (assembly GCF_046635725.1). Taxonomy (NCBI): domain Bacteria; kingdom Pseudomonadati; phylum Pseudomonadota; class Gammaproteobacteria; order Orbales; family Orbaceae; genus Gilliamella; species Gilliamella sp. CG22. The sequence goes on along the minus strand of NZ_JBIDFK010000002.1, from coordinate 239,628 downwards.
GATAATTTTATTTGTTCGAGTACACTTAATTTCACATTTTTTTGTCGTTAATTTTGCTTTTAACTCATTAAAAGAAACAGTGGCTGTGCCTAATTTTCCAACCACAATTCCAGATGCAATATTGGCTAATTGCATCGCTTCGGCAATTGGAGCTTTTGCACCTAAAGCAATACCTAATGTGGCTAAAGAGGTATCTCCCGCACCAGAAACATCGAAAACTTCTTTAGCTTCTGTTGGTATTTTGACAATGAAATTTTTATTTTCACATGAAATATAAGCCATTCCATATTCACTTAAGGTCACAATAATATTTTTAATACCATATTGTTTTAAGAAAATATCAGCACCTTGTTTCAATTCATCATCAAATTGTGGACTATCAGGATTGAGTTTAATACCTGTTGCATCAAAAAATTCTTTGATATTTGGCTTAATTAATGTCGCACCACGATACTTAGAATAATCATTACCTTTTGGATCAACAATAACTGGAATATTAAACTTATTACAAAGATTAATAATCATCTGAGTGGTTTCTTGATTAAAAATACCTTTATTGTAATCCGATAACAAAACAATATCGGTCATCTTAATGGCTTGCTTGACTAACTTAGAAAATTTAGGGAGTAATTCAGGTACAAACGGAAGTAGCTTTTCAGCATCAGCACGAAGTAAATGATTATGATTAGCGATGAATCGTGTTTTGATAATAGTTGGATGATTTTTCAATCGATAAAGATGACTATGGCTTCCTGCATTTTTTAAAAGTGAAGTAACAAGCTTACCGTTTGTGTCTAAACCAACAAATCCTAAAAAAGTAGGTTTACAGCCAAGAGACGCTAAATTTGCCGCCACATTACCTGCCCCACCTAACATTACCTCTTCATGATCCAATCTGAAAATGGGTACGGGTGCTTCAGGAGAAATCCGCTCTACCGTTCCATACAAAAAACGATCCAACATAATATCCCCAATGACCGTTACTTTAGTATTTCTAAATCTATCAAGGTAAGAATAAAATTGATTCATATTAATATTTCCAGTTTATGCTATTTCAATATTTTTTTAATTTCTTCGAAAATCGAATTTGGTTTGATACTTTTCATACAGATATGATTGTTGTTTTTATTGATACAATATGATGCCCATTTATTATTTATCCATTCGCATGTTAAAGGACACGCACTGGAAGAAATATTGACATTATCTGAATAACCATAAAAGTCTGCAGAAGTCGGACCAAAAATCACGACTGAAACACCACCTTCTAAAGACTTTCTTAAATGAACCATTCCACCTTCTCCGTCAATATGTAACATGGAATTTTTCAAAATAGCTTTCAACTGATTTAACGTCGTTTTTCCAACTAAGTTTAAATCCGTACCTTTAATTAACTGACATCTATCTGTCGATACACCTAATTGAACAATTTTGTATTCTGGAAACGCTGTTTTTATCAGCGTGACTAATTCATCATAGTATTCAAGCGGATATAATTTTGTGGATTCACTTTGAGGATTTGTCCCATCCACCCCACGATTAAGCGTAATAAACTTTGTATCGGCTAATTTTAGATCTTTTAAAACTTTTTCATCATCAGATAGTGCTGGTAAAAATTTATAATTATTGCGATCAATATTTAAAAAACCATAAATATCTGGTTGTTGCAATCTATTTTGATTATTGATTATAGAATACTGAATACTTAATGAGTCAATTTTAGGTGGATCGTACACAATTTTACCATTTATTCGATAAAATTCTTCATACAATTTAACCAATTTTTTTAATTTCAAATTTACATTTGACGGGAGTAAAACTAAATTATTTTTAACTATTAGTGGAAAACGATCTATTTTAAAATCAAGTAAGTAAGCTACTCGATCTTGATTCCACTCATCTTTATGATAGATATTAAAAACTGATTCCCCAATCAATTCTTTAACTAATTTGGTATTCTTTACGAAAATATCGATAGTTTTAATTTCATCTTTCAAATAATCTAAGAGATAACTACAGTAATTAAGATTAATTAAGATATCACCGATTCCCCCTGTAATGAAAAAAGATAAACGATCTAAGCGATATTCAATTTCATAGGGTTCATTAGTAATCGGATCAAATTTTTGCTTGTTTGATTTAAAGTCAAAAAGTTTACACAAATTCCACCACAACAATTTGATTGCAGCTTTTTTATACTTATTGGAATAAAGTGATTTATATTTGTTAACTTTTTGCTGTAATTTATCAAAATAGTTCATAATTGATTTCTTATTTACTCATATAGTTTCAATATTAAAATATATTTACATTAACCTAGCTTTTGGGCGGGGTATTATACCCTAAAATAAAGGAAAATTTTTAGAAAAATTTCTAATAATTAAAATTATTTTTATAGCAAAAAAACTGAATAAATAAGTAATTATATTTATAACTTGAGTAAACAATCGTGTTATTTAACTATGCTAGTTTAGTCTTTGACCTTTCCAATAAAGCGACTATTGATAATAATTAATTTATACTTTCATCATGCTTTAAAAATTTTTTGACTTGTTCAAAAACAAAATTTGTATCTATAGATTTCATGCAGATATGGTTGTTGAGACTATTGATGCAAGTTTTTGCCCATGTTTCATTTAACCATTCGCAACTAAATGGGCAAGCTTTAGAAGCAATATTAATATTGTCAGCATATCCATAAAAATCGGCAGAGGTAGGCCCAAAAATCACGACAGATACCCCACCATTTAAAGCCTTTCTTAAATGTACCATTCCCCCTTCACTATCAATATGTAGTACAGAATGCTTAAGTAATACTTTAAGGGCGTCTAATGAAGTTTCGCCAACCAAGTTTATATCAACATTATCAATCAGTTGACATCGATCGGTTGATGCGCCTAATTGAACAATTTTATAATTTGGATAATTGATTTTAATAAGATTCACTAAAGCATTATAATTGTGTAAGCTCCACAGTTTAGTGGACTCAATCACATTACCTTGATTATCAACACCCCTGTTGATAGTGATATATTTACCTGGCTTGAGCCTTAAATTGTTTAATATTCGGTTTTCGTGAAATATTTTAGGGGTATACTTAAAATTACGACTAATATTTAATAAATTAGCTATATCAGGTTGTTGTATTCTTTTATGTCCATTGATAAGCGAAAACTGATTAGTCATGCCGTCCATAAAAGGTAAGTAATCAAAAAAACGGGTATTTTTCTTGTAAAAATCTTTGTAAACGTCAATAAGTTTAAGCAATTTTTTATTTTTGGAATGCTTTGAATAAATGAGATTATTTTCTAAAATTTGTGGGTATCTAACTAATCCTATTTTCAACAGATATTTATCATTTATTGGCTCTAAAACGGGAAAAATATTAAATTCAGCCCCACCATCTAAAGATTTCACCATACCAGCATTATTAACAAAAATATCGATAATAATGTTGTTAGGCTTTAAATATTCTCGTAAATAACAAGCGTAATTAAAACCAATTAAAATATCACCAATACCCCCTGATAAAATTAGGGCTATTTTATTTAGATTTTTCTTAGATATTTTATCTTTACTGGTTTTTAAACTAATTATTTGAACAATGTTCCACCAAATTAATTTAAGCGCAATTTTCTTATCATTAACTTTGTATTTTGTTTTATATTTATTAACTTTTCTCTGTAACTCTTTAAGATAACTCATAATTAATATTACCCCATGTATTAATTTGAATTTTTCCAGCCATTACAATTCGTAATTTAATAAACGCTATCAATTAAATGGGTTGCTACATTACATGCTTACATTAGAACGTTAAAAGCATTGACAATTTACTGCTTTTCTAACTTTCTAATCACTATATTACGTACTATTTTGCAATTGGGTTGAAACATTCAATTATTCGTTTGGTAAAATTAGCTAATATTTTAGTTAAAGGTTTGATATATTTTAATCACGCAAAAAAAGGGATACAGATCATACAAGTGCCATTTATCACAAAGCTGATCCCATTTTTCTATACTGTATCGTGTAACATTATAATATAACGTTTAAAGTGAGCTTATCAATCATATGTCAAATAACATCAGTCATGATTAAACACCAAAATCAGTCTTCAAAGCACAACCAAACTTGGAATTTTCTAATGTTATTTAGTTTATAGCCAATTATTCAAAACAAAATGCCTTTATTTCAATTATAATTTTTAATTCAACATTCTGTATTTTTTTATGCCAATCAATAGAAATCACACTCTACTAAAGATTTTTAGATTATTTCACGACACAACGATTTTATTGACTCTTAATACTTAAATTTTATTACAGTGTTATATTTAATAATTGATAACTGGTCAACATTATTTTTATAAAAAAGTTAACTAATAATTCCAAACTCAATATTGGATGGCGGTAAGTTTATACTATTAGTCACTGAATTGGGAATGAAAGTTGGTAAATATTGATTTTTGAAGTTCGTTTGTATAAAAATTGATTCATTTACTTAACAATTTCAACCAACATGACCTAAATTTAAACGATTATCGATAGCGTAAATTATCCTACGCTTAAATTACACCAAAGGTCTGAAACTTTTTAATGTTTCTTTAATCTGTTCGATAATCAATTGGATATCTAATTCAGCAATCGGATCACCTGCCTTTGTAATCTTGTTTTGTTGTGTAAATAAAAGTTTAGCGTTCGTGCCGATAGGTGCCCATACTTTATTCAGATTAAAACCAGCATTAAAACGATTATTATAAACCGCTATCAATGGTTTATTATAAGTTGATGCAACATGCACAACTGATGTATCCACACTAATGACTAAATGACATAGCGAAACAAGCGCTGATGCCACAATAAAAGATGGATTTCTATTGAGATGAATATTCGGTAATTCATCAATAGCACAAATTTGCTTCTGTTCCCCCACAATAATGGTAGTACAATTTTTTTGTTGTGATAGAAAAGCGTTAATTCTTTTTATTTGTTCATGTGAAAAACTTTTCGTTTCAGACGATCCAAACGGATTAAAAACAATAATAAATTTATCCGATCCATTACACTCTTCGTCAATAAACTTTTTGGCTGTTAATAATTCATCATGATAAATATTGAGATGATATTGAACACAATTATAACTAATTTTCAGAAGATCTAGAATTTTACAGCTTCGTTGAGTGATATGAGCGTTCACCTCGTTAAAAACAATTGAAGTATCATATTGTAAGAATTTAGATTGATTAAACCCTATGGTATGCGTCGGGTCAAAAGATGAGATAAGTTCAACTCTTCTAAGACTATTATCACCTTCATCATAAAGATCAATGGCAAGATCTATCTTGATATTTTTTTCGGTTTTGCAAAATTTTTTTATCTCTTTTTTATTAAAAAAGTAAGCATTATCGACTTCAATAAAACCATTAAATAAAAAGCTTAACCGTTCATCCACAACAACATTCACTTGATAATTTTTCTGTCTTAATTCATTAATAAGAAAAGAAGCAACGATTGCATCACCAATACCAAAATCGCACATGACTATTAATAATGAGTGATATTTTTCAGCATCAAAAATGGTTTGATTTAATTTTCGTTTGTTAAGTTGATTTGTTTTAAGATTATTCTTAATCTTTTTAATTAGAAAATTTCTATATCGATTAAGGCGTTTGAAGCATTCAATCATTCTTTATTGTCTCGTCAGTTTTCCATAATAAATAGTTCAACAATTTTGTCTTATAAAACAAATCAATCGTTATTTTTCAATTGGATTTTTTTCAAAATTAATCATCGATTCATACCATAATCCCGTAATTTATTGGCGATTGCCGTATGTGATACGCCTAACCGTTTCGCCAGTTTACGGGAACTTGGATATTTATCGTATAACTGTAATAAAATCTCTTTTTCAAACTGTTTGGTCATTTCATCTAATGTTTTATTTTCGATATTATCAATGCTAGATATTCTTGATGAAGTTTGCACTGGTAACTCAATATCATTGACGGTCAATTTAGTTGATGTCAACTGAGATAGAGCGCAATACAGAATATTTTTTAGTTGTCTTACATTCCCTGGCCATGAGTAGCGGGCTAAATAGTCAAAAACTTCATTATCGACATAAGGAGCAGGTATGCCTTGTTTATCGGCAAATTCATTGACAAACATCATGGTTAGCGGAGCAATGTCTTCTTTGCGTTCGCGTAATGAAGGAAGATGTAATGAAAGCACATTGAGCCGATAATAGAGATCTTTTCTAAATTTTCCTTGTTCGACTAAATCGGCTAAATCAACTTTTGTGGCACAAATAATACGTACATCAACATACACCTCGTTATCATCACCAACCCGACGAAAATAGCCATCATTAATGAAACGTAATAACTTGGTCTGCATTTGAAAAGACATTTCATCAATACCATCAAGTAGAACCGATCCTCCATTAGCCTGTTCAAAAAAACCTTTTTTACTTTCTATTACCCCTGGGTAAGCCCCTGCAGCATGACCGTAAAGTTCGCTTTCAACCACTTCATCTGGCATTGCAGCACAATTTAACGCTAGAAAAGTTTGCTCCCCTCGAGGACTGTATTGATGACAGGCATAAGCAAGCAGATCTTTACCAGTACCTGTTTCTCCCGAGATTAATAACGGTTCACGTTGCATCGAAAACGCTTTAGCTTGGGCAATTAATTTTTGCATGGCATTACTTTGGGTCGCAAAAATGTCAAAAGCCTGACTTGCCACAACATGAATTTTGGATAATCTTTTTTTAAGATATTCTATAGGTTGGATAATAAAAATAGTTTTTGATGTTTCATTAACTTTTTGCAACAGATAATACTGTGCATTAAGTACAATAATAGTATCATCTAGCTCATCAACACCTTGCGTCTTATCCAGATGAAATATTGCCTGATAGTCAAAAGGTTGTTGTAACGTTAACAAAGTCGATGAAAGTAACGCTTTAGCCTTGTCATTATATGCTATCAGTCGTTTATTATGATCAATTTCAAGGATGGCTATTTGCATTATAATCCGCCCATTTTTCGTTTAGTTTCATCAAATTATTATATCGATTTTGCCAATCAGCTGTTTTGATTAAATCGTCATAGCTAATTTTGTTTTTTGTTAACAGCGATTGCGCTTTGGTTGATCTAAGGGAGTGTTGTTTATCTAAACTTTCCAATTGTTCTAAAATTGCAAAAGTTCCTTGACGGTTATTACACGCTAACAACAGATCACAACCTGCTGCTAATGCATTTTTTGCTCGCTCAGCATAATTTCCCATGACAGAAGCACCTTCCATCGATAAATCATCCGAGAAAATGACACCATCAAAATGTAATTGTTGACGAAGCACTGTTTTAAGCCAATAGTTTGAACCGCTCGCTGGTTTATCATCAAACGCTGGATAGATAACATGCGCAGGCATAATTGCATCAAGTTTTTTATCAGCAATTAATCTGGAAAATATCTGCATATCATGTTCAATTAATGATTGATTGCGATGATCAACTGGCGTTTCTTTATGAGAATCAGCAATAACATGACCATGCCCCGGAAAATGTTTACCGGTTGTTTTCATTCCAGCACTATGCATACCATCAATCATTGCTGATGCAATTTGGTATGCGATATCGACATCTTGATGAAACGAACGTGAGCCGATAGCCAAACATTCATGACCTAAATCCAATACGGGCGCATAACTCAAATCAATATCAAAGGCAATTAGTTCCATTGCTAACAACCAACCGGCATCAAAAGCTAAGGATTTTGCTTGTTCAATATCATTCAGCAACGCATACGATTGTGCAGGGGGAATTAATGTAAAACCTTGTCTAAAACGCTGAACTCGTCCCCCTTCATGATCCACTGAAATTAATAATCGTTCTGGGGATACTGAACGAATCTCTTTTATTAATTCTGATAATTGTTCTACATTCTGAAAATTACGGCTAAATAAAATGACGCCCGCAACTAAAGGATTTTGTAACAGCGTTTGATCTTCTTTGGTTAAGGTCGTCCCCTCAAAATCAATTAATAGCGGTCCCATTACTCATTTGCCTCAGTTTGATTATTATCAGTTTGCGTCTTTGGCTGAGCAAAATCTTTTGAAGCTACTCTCTCTAAAATTTCACCATTTTGGGTAGAAAGTAATTCTATTGAAAGATCAGCATCTGTGCCATTATCATCATTAGGTAATTGATAAAGTGTGGTAAACAATACATATTGCGCATTTATTGATTTAGCTAACCCAATCATTTTTCCTCGAGACACAAATTTATCATCTGAACCAATACCGATTGCTTGTTTAGCTTGATTAATTGATTGCTTATTAACAACTGAAAAAATGGGTTGCTTACTCATTAACTGGTGTAGCGCTTCATCAATTTGATTATTTGCGACAAATTCACCTGTGCGATTTTGTATATCACTAATTAATAATACTCTATTGCCTTCAGGGATTGATGAGGATTGTAGTATTTTAGTAATAAATGGCGATAAAATACTTCGCCAATCTGTTTTTTTAACAATTTGCGGCGGAGTTTCAATAATGCCTATTGGTGAATTGTCAATTGGAGGAGTATCGACTGTTTTTTTAGAATCAAGAAGATGACACCCGACCAATAAACTGACAAATGCAATAAATGCTAATAACCTTATAATTTTTATCATATTAAATTAACCTATTAATCGCCCCAAATTTTTTCCACCTAATAAATGCATATGAATATGAAAGACTTCTTGTCCCGCATCTTTATTACAATTCATGATTAATCGATAACCACTTTCATCAATTCCTTCTTGTTTAGCAATGTTAGCGGCCACAATCATCATATGTCCAAGTAACTGTTCATCTTGTTCAGTCACATGATTAACAGTTGGAATAAGTTTGTTTGGAATGATTAAAATGTGAGTGGGGGCTTGCGGTGAGATATCTCGAAAAGCGGTCACTTTATCATCTTGAAATACGATATCTGCAGGAATTTCATGTCGGATAATTTTACTAAAAATAGTTTCTTCTGCCATTATATTTTCCTTATATAAAACCCGATAAAAGTTAAATTAGAGAAAGCATAACATATTTTTATTATAAAAGTGTATAGATAACGTTACAATTTACAGAAACAAAAAATCTAAACTAAATTGTTTACCATTTCAAAAAAACAGAGTATAACGCTAAGAAATCATTAATTTTAATGCTAATACCAGTAAGAACATCCCAAACAACTTAATCAGTTTATCCACTGAAATTCTTTGTGCAATTAATACGCCCACTTTTGCCATAGGAATACTAGCTAGCATAATGGCTAATACAGCAGGAACATAAACAAAACCAACGCAATATTTTGGTAAAGGCATGACATGCCAACCAGAAATGATGTAACCTATCGTGCCAGCTATGGCAACCGGTAGCGTAAAAGCCGCTGATGTGCCGATTGCTTTACGCATACCAATACCGCATTTTTTTAGAAAAGGCACGACTAATACGCCTCCACCTACGCCAACTAAAGCGGCAAAAAGACCAATAACACCGCCCATTGCGATATAAATACTAGTATTCAACTTTACCACTTTAGTAGCGTGATTGTGCGCAACTTGACGGGTTTTAAAAACAAATTGACTACCAACATAAATCATGAAAATGACAAAAATCCATTTTAACAAAACACCCGGTATCAAAGGCGTAATGTAGGATCCTCCGATAGTACCAATAATACAACCTAAAACCATTCTTTTTAAAATAGACCACTCGATATTGTGGTTTTTATTATGCATCCAGCTTGAAGACAAACTCGTCCCAATGATTGTTGCTAAAGATGTGGCTATAGCGATATGGTTTGTCCAAACACTATTAACGGTAAAGTGGTTGAGTGTAAAAATTAGCGCTGGCACAATCAAAGCGCCCCCACCGATACCAAACATGCCGGCTAACAGACCTGCTGCCGCCCCAATGCAAAGAAACAGAATAAATTCTAGTATCATAAAGCATCCTTTTGTTTTAGTAGCTAACATTAAAATCGAGATCATAAATTCAGATTTTAAATAATATTTCAAATAATCATTTGGTTATACATCGAAATTGTACGGTTTTACAGGGTTAATATTTGACAGACCACCTAAGTTTAACATGACAATGTATTCGGTCATGATCAAATAGTGACAGATGACAAAAAATCGCTTATTTTAATAGAAAATCAATGAATAAAATAAATTTCTAAAAATTAAAATGGTAAGGAGTACATCATGAAAGATCGATTAAAATGGGTTGATGAATTTTGTTTTATGGGCGAAACAGCAAGCGGTCATGCCTTAATCATGGATGGCGGTATTGAACACGGCGGTCGCAATCGAGGTGCTCGTCCAATGGAACTATTACTGCATGGTGCTGCTGGTTGCATGGCTTATGATATTGTCGCTATTTTAAAAACAGCTAAAAAAGATATACGGGATCTGTGGATTGATATCGATAAAACTCAAGCTGATTCTTCCCCTAAAGTTTACACCTCGATTAACTTTCATATTGTCGTCACAGGTAAGAATATTGACAACGAAGCCGTCGAAAAAGCCATAAAACTTGCATCTGAAAAATATTGTAGTGCCTCAATTATGTTAGGTAAAACAGCCAAAATGAGTTACACCTATGAAATAAGAGAGCACCATTAATCGTATAGATCGAAAAGTTATATATAAATAACAAGTTGATCTTAGCTGTATAACCATTCATCCATTAACATATTGAATGTAGGCTTTGATTTTATATGAGAATGGTTATGCCGCAGTTAACAAAGAGTATGCGATTTCGAGATCTGGTCATTCTTGGATTGCTTTTTATTGGACCCGCAGCCCCAGTTGGATTATTTGGGGTATTAGATGCAACGAGTAATGGCGCCACTGCGTTAGTGTGTATAGTAGCGACATTAGTTATGGGGTTTACGGCATATTCTTATGCCAGAATGGCAAATGCGTTACCCCATGCTGGATCGGTGTATGCTTACTGTTCAGCGGGAATTCATCCTCATGCTGGTTTTTTAGTCGGTTGGTTATTATTGCTTGATTATTTGTTTATTCCAGCTGTAGCTTATTTATTTAGTGGAATATCCCTTAATGCCCTCATGCCTGATATTCCTGTTTGGCTATGGACAGGTTTAGCGGTTATTGTGACAACAGCACTCAATTTAATAGGGATTAAAAAATCGATTAATATCACTTTAGTTATATTAATTCTGGAAGTTTTAATTTTATTAGCGATTTTAACTGTAGGAATTTGGGTATTATTAACAAGTGATATTGAACGAGACTGGTTAAGACCATTTACAGGGGGACAATTATTTACTTGGGAAAAATTATTTACAGCGGTATCCATTGCCGTGTTATCGTATTTAGGTTTCGACGCCATCGCAACTTTTTCTGAAGAAAATCGAGGTGAACGCAATTTAGTCAGTCAAGCTATCCTAACTTGTTTATTCATAGCTGGGTTACTGTTTGTTATTCAAATTTATGTCGGTTCATTACTCAGTCCCTACTCTCCCGAATATCTGCAAACGCATACAGAATTACAAGGAAAAGCCTTTTACAATATTGTTAGCCAAGAGATAAGTCTATGGATTGGATGGGCGTTAGGTTTAATGAAAGCAATAGGTGCATCATTTGCTGCCATGGTCGGACAAGCTGCTTCAAGCCGTTTACTGTTTAGTATGGGTCGAGATAAACGCTTACCTGCAATGTTTGCAAAGGTCGGTAAGCAAAGCGGTGTACCTACTATCGCAATTTTATTTGCAGCAATTTTTAATTTAGCCTTGGCAGCGATTGCAGCAATCAGTCCAAAAGGATTGCCAACTTTAATTTCATTTGTTGATGTTGGTGCACTCACTGCATTTATTATGTTACATCTTTCAGTGATCGGCTATTTCAAGTTTAAAAAACAGAATTTCAACTATGGGATTTCATCTTTTATATTTGATATATGCTTGCCTATTATCGGTATCTTGGTCTTAATACCGGTATTACTGCATATTGATAATCAAGCCAAAATAGTGGGGATTATATGGTTAACGATAGGCATTGTTGTTTTGATTTTTAATCAAGGAAAATGCCAATTAACGGCATTCACTAAAGCGAATATATAACCTAATCAACTTTAATTTATATCAACGATGCTATAGTGTATTGAATAATAGAATGGAATATATCAAAATAACAATTAAATACATTTAAAGGATTATTACACTATGTTGGCGGAAATATTACGGGGAGCAATGATCTCCGGTAGTCTTATTATTGCTATAGGCGCACAAAATCTATTTGTACTAAAGCAAGGTTTATTAAAAAATCATATATTCTTTGTATCAGCTATCTGTTTTATATGTGATTTTACCTTAATGTCTATTGGCATCATGGGAGTCGGAACATTTATTAGTGCCAATCCTTTAATTACCAATATCCTTGCCATTTTAGGGGCACTTTTTTTAATATGGTATGGATTTAACGCATTAAAAAGTGCGATTAAAGGCACAAGTAGTATGCAAATTGAATCTCAAGATACAAAAAATAATAGTTTACTTAAAGTCATACTTACGACTTTGGCTGTGACGTTACTCAATCCACACGTTTATTTAGATACGGTTGTTATTGTTGGGGGAATTGCAGGCACGTTAACCAGTGAGCAGAAAATAGCATTTCTAATTGGTGCTGTTTGTGTTTCATTTATCTGGTTTTTTGGTATTGGCTACGGCGCCAGACTTTTAACCCCCCTATTCAAACAAAAAAGAATGTGGATCATTTTAGATTGCTTGGTCGGTTTGGTGATGTTTTATATCGCTTATCGATTAATTATGTATGTTTACCAAGGTATTTAATTGACTTAAACCATTAATATACCATTATTGACCAACAAGATCGTTTCAACACTTGTGATCACTATGATGATTGCAAGTTTAGTTGAAATATTTGTAAATCTCGTCAAATTTTATTAACCAACCTGATTAATCCAACCTTTTTAATCTATAGCATAGTGGTCTTTCATTTTAAACAATGACTATGTTTGTATTGAAAACCTGCACTTATGCGTTTTATTACCTAAATACCTGCAAAATTAAAATCTTTAGCTTATTTTGTTGTTTAGATTAGTGGATTGATAATAAATTCAAATGAAATTTACATATTATGCATGTCAAATTCGTTCCAGACGAATTTGTCGAACGCTTGCGTTCTCATCGCTTAGGTTTACTTAAATTTGTCTTGTTAATTATGTTGAAAAACGATGAAAGAAAGTGGTGGGTCGTGAGCTTGATTATTCGGCACTTCGTGTGCCTCACCCCTTCGGGGGCCAACACT